>NZ_LOEE01000001.1 GCF_001562415.1 Thermotalea metallivorans
GATTCACTACTCTAACTAAAAGGCTTTCTATGTGATATTAATCCTGATGAACCGCCGGATACGGGACCGTATGTCCGGTGGTGTGAGAGGACGGTAGATAAATTAATTATCTACCTCCTACTCGATTCCTAACATGCAATTTTGAATAGTCAGATTCAAATTCATATAGATGACTCAATTTTTGAGAGGAAATAAGGGAGGTTTTTTTATTGAAGAAGAGGGTTGTAGTTACAGGTATTGGAGCCATTACTCCCATCGGTATAGGCAAAGATGTATACTGGCAGGCTTTAAAATCGGGGGAGAGTGGAATCGACAGAATATCAAAATTTGATCCATTGAATTATGATACGCAAATTGCGGCTGAGGTAAAAGATTTTGATCCTAATCAGTATATGGACAAGAAAGAAGCAAAAAGAATGGATAGATTTACGCAATTTGCCGTAGCTGCATCCAAAATGGCTTTAGAGGATGCGGCAATTGATATAGAAAAAATAGATCCCTATCGATTCGGCGTTGTCCTGGGTTCGGGAATCGGCGGCATTGAAACCCTGGAAAAGGAGCATGAAAAACTGCTGACCAAGGGACCGGGAAGGGTGAGTCCTTTCTTCATTCCTATGATGATTTCCAACATCGGTGCGGGGCAGGTTTCCATGACCTTTGGGGCTAAGGGTCCCAATACGACGGTTGTAACCGCATGTGCCTCCTCGACGAATTCTATCGGAGAAGCCTTTAGAATTATTCAAAGAGGAGATGGGGATATTATGATTACAGGAGGAGCAGAAGCTTCTATAACACCTCTGTCCATTGCCGGCTTCTGTTCTATGAAGGCTATGTCTACAAGAAACGACGATCCAAAGGGGGCCAGCAGACCCTTTGATAAGGACCGGGACGGTTTTGTGATGGGAGAAGGTGCCGGTATCCTTATAATGGAGGAATTGGAACATGCATTGAAGCGTGGAGCACACATTTATGGAGAAATTGTGGGTTATGGCATGAGTGCCGATGCTTATCATATTACGGCGCCGGCACCGGAGGGGGAAGGTGCAGCCCGAGCGATGAAAAATGCCCTCATCGATGCCCAAATTCAACCGGAGGCCGTTGATTATATTAATGCCCATGGCACATCCACACCCTATAATGATAAATTTGAAACCATGGCGATTAAATCCGTATTTGGAGAGCACGCCTATCGATTGGCCGTAAGCTCAACAAAGTCCATGACCGGTCACCTTCTTGGGGCTGCGGGGGCCATTGAAGCCATTGCATGCATTATGGCCATCAATGATCATTTCCTGCCGCCAACGATCAATTATACAACGCCGGATCCGGAATGTGATTTGGATTATGTTCCAAACAAGGGTAGGGAAAGAGAGATAAACTATGCCCTTTCCAATTCCCTAGGATTTGGCGGACATAATGCATCTATTCTATTTAAAAAATATGAATAAAATATGAATTTATGGGAGGCTGCCATCGGTCTCCTTTGAGTTTATACACAAACCCTTGAGATTTGGCTTCCTGCTCAGACCTGCGCCGCTTTTCTAAATAAAAATTAAGGAAAAAAGCGGTTTGCTGATTCTCGACGAAGCCGAAATCTCAAGGGTTCTTGCCCATTACATTGCTTTTTCTATAGCTTGGGGAGACTGCCATCGGTCTTCCCTTTCTTGTGTGCCAGCAGTTTTTGTGCCTTTGGAATAATTCGCCTTTTAAAATAAGAAAAAAAGGTGTACAATAAATAATGGTAAAGCAAAAGACTTCGTTTTGATTTGGGAGGTACAAATGTACAGTAAAAATTACGGCAGCATGGAATGTCTAAAGGAATTAGAGATGAAATTAGGGTATCAATTTCATAATCGAAAGCTATTAAGTGAATCCCTTACCCACAGTTCCTATGCAAATGAGCACAAGAAAAAGCATATGAAATATAATGAAAGGCTGGAGTTTCTGGGGGATGCCGTATTGAGCATAGTGATTAGTGATTATTTGTATAATCATCTATCTACCCTTCAGGAAGGAGAGCTTACCAAGATCAGGGCAAGCATTGTTTGTGAGCCTTCCCTGGCCACTTGTTCCAAGAAAATGGATATTGGGAAATTTATTTTACTGGGCAAGGGAGAGGACGTTACAGGAGGCAGGGAGCGGGTCTCTATCTTGGCAGATACTTTTGAAGCAATTATTGGAGCGATTTATTTGGATGGAGGATTGGAAAAAGCAAAACATTTTATTCTGGAGAGTCTCAAGGATATCATTGATGATGCAATTCACGGCAGAATTCACCAAGATTATAAGACCCATCTGCAGGAACTGATACAAAGTGAGAATTCTGAGAAAATCACCTATGAAGTGATTGGTGAAGAAGGCCCCGACCATGACAAAGTCTTCCATGTCCATGTAAAAATTGGAGATAAAATTGTAGGAACAGGTTCAGGAAAAAGCAAAAAAGAGGCAGAACAAAATGCTGCGAAGGAAGCCTTAAAAGAGGTTTTATAACATGGGAAAAAATCATTATATTATTCCTATTTTTGTACCCCACCGGGGTTGTCCCTATGACTGCATATTTTGCAATCAGAAAAAAATTACCGGCCAGAACACGGATATTACAGCCAGGGAAGTAGAGGAGAAAATTAAACAATGGCTTTCTACCATGGCGAGTTCTAAGGAAAAACATGTAGAGATTGCGTTTTTTGGAGGAAGTTTTACAGGGATCGAAATCCAAAAACAGGAGGAATTGCTCTCTATTGCCTTCCAATGGAAAAGGAAAGGGCTGGTTCAGGATATCAGAATTTCCACAAGACCCGATTACATAAGCAGAGAAGTCATGGACTTTTTGATTGCCTATGGGGTTTCCATAATTGAACTGGGGGTCCAGTCCATGGATGAAGCCGTATTAAGGGCTAGCTGCCGCGGACATACACCCGATGATGTCATCCGGGCGGTGGAGATCATGGATGATTATGATGTGAAAATCGGTTTGCAGATGATGGTGGGCCTGCCAGGGGATACCTGGGAAACCATAAACTTTACGGCTGATGCCATCATATCCCTTCAACCGGATTTCGTAAGAATTTATCCTACGCTGGTTATCAAGAACACAATGCTTGAAAAAATGTATATGTCCGGCTTATATATGCCCCTTTCCTTGGAGGAGGCGGTGGATATTTGCAAAAGGCTGTTACTGAAATTCATGAAACATGATATTGCCGTGATACGGATTGGCTTGCAGCCTACAGAAGCAGTGACCATAGGAAAAGAGGTAGTGGCAGGTCCTTTCCATCCGGCTTTTCGGCAATTGGTGGAATCTGCAATCCTTCAGGATGCATTGGGAAGGTTTCTTACGAGACATCAGATCCACCACATTCCTTCTATGGAAATACAGGTCCATCCCCAACATATATCCAGTTTGGTAGGGCAGAAGAAAGAAAATATAGAATGGATGAGGAAACGATTTTTTATTTGGAAGATAAGGATTGTAGGAAATGCTGACTTGCCATTGGGAATGATGAGGATATTGGAGGGAAATCAAAGAACCTTGTCCTTGAATATAAGAGAATATATGGATCATATAATCTGAAACCTATCCTTCCTTTGGATAGGTTTCAGATTGCATGGTGATTTTCTCCATCAATTTTGCATTTTCCAAAAAGAGGATTTTGTGCTTATTTCAATATGGCTAGATATATGATAAAATTATTAGCAGCTATTATGCAAAAAAGAGGTGTTGGACTTGTACTTAAAAAAGGTTGAAATCAATGGTTTCAAATCATTTGCAGATAAAATAGAGATAGAGTTTGAAAAAGGTGTAACGGGCATTGTGGGGCCTAATGGAAGCGGAAAGAGCAATATATCCGATGCGATTCGATGGGTATTGGGAGAACAGAGCGCCAAAACCTTGAGGGGCAGCAAAATGGAGGATGTAATCTTTGCAGGGACAACCAATAGAAAACCCTTAGGAATGGCGGAAGTTTCCTTAACCTTGGATAATTCAGAAAAAAAGTTGCCCATTGATTATACGGAAGTGACGATCACAAGGAGGGTGTATCGATCCGGTGAAAGCGAATACTATATCAATAAATCCTTATGTCGTTTAAAAGACATCAAGGAAATATTCATGGATACAGGGGTAGGAATTGACGGATATTCTATTATTGGACAAGGCAGAATCGATGATATATTAAGCAACAAGTCAGAGGATAGGAGGCTTCTTTTTGAAGAAGCAGCCGGGATTGTAAAATATAAAACGAGAAAAGAAGAAGCAGAAAAAAAATTAGAAAATACAAAGCAAAACTTGACAAGAATTGATGATATCACCAGTGAGCTGGAGTCACGGATAGAACCTTTACGAATACAGAGCGAGAAGGCAAAGAAGTATAAGGCTTATAAAAGTGAATTGGCTGTTTTAGAGATCAATATGTTTGTAAAGGAATTGGAAGAGCTGAAGTTTAAAATCGAAACCATGAGGGAGCAGGAGCAAGTCATCGCTGATCAATTGAACAATTATCTCAGCAATAAAAAGGAAATAGAAGGAAAGTATAAAAATTTTAAAAGTCAGCTGGAAGAGATGGACCAATCGATTCAGTCCCTGCAAAATAATATTTTTGAAACAATGCATTCCATCGAACGAAAGGAAGGGGAGTTAGGACTTTGCAAGGAGAAAATCCTCCATACTGCCAACGACGTGGCCCGGCTGGATAGTGAAATTACGGAGATCGAAGGAAGCAGGGACATGCTTGCAAAACAGCTCAAAAACATGGAGCAGAATCTGTGGGAATTGGAAGATCTTATACAGAAGGAGCAAAAGGAACTTACATCCAAAACCATGGATTTTCAGAGAATCACCGGTGTTATAGAGCAGCAGGAAGAGGAGATGGAAAAATCCAAGGGGAATGTCATTGAGATACTAAACCAGATGGCGTCCAAAAAAAGTGAATTGAACAGTTTTATTACTCTCAATAGCAATATTATCAAACGACAAAATCAACTCCGAGAAGAAAAAACAAATCTCCATAGAAAAAAGGACATGATTTTGGGGAGTATGGAAGAAAAGGAGAAGGAGTTAGACAATATTGCTGGAACCCGCCAGTATCTGCTAAGATCAAAAAGTGAACTTCAACGGCAGGCGGAGGAATTTAAACATGCCATCGTTCAGGTGCAAAAAGAATATGACGCCACAAAACAAAAGATGCAACAAATTTTAACGAGAAAAAACCTGTTGCAGGAAATGCAAAAGGAATATGAAGGATTTCATAAAAGCGTGAAAAGTACCCTGATGGCAACAAGAAAAGATAAAGTTCTGGGTGCTGGCATCTATGGGGTGGTAGCAGAATTGATCGATGTTCCCAAAGACTACGAGATTGCCATCGAAGTGGCTTTGGGAAGCGCCATGCAAAATATCATTTGCCAGAGGGCCGAGGATGCCAATCGTGTCATTGGTTATTTGAAAAAGCACCATTTGGGAAGGGTAACTTTTTTGCCCATGGATATGATCAAAGGCAATGACCCATTGTCCAAAAATAAAAACAATTTCAAGCAATTTCCGGGAATTATCGGATACGCCGCAGATTTGGTAAACTATGCAGAAAAATATGCAGAGATATTCCATTACCTGCTAGGTAGAGTCATCATTGTGGATAAGATTGAAAATGGAATTCAATTTGCCGAAAAATGCGAATCCAAATATAGGATTGTTTCCTTAGAAGGAGATATCATTCATCCGGGGGGATCCATTACAGGAGGAAGCTATAGTTCTAAGACTTTGAATTTATTAAGCAGAAAAAGGGAAATTGAGGAATTGGGTCAAAGCTTGATACTGCTCCAGGAGCAGTGCAAACATGAAATAAAAAGGCTTGAAGAATATGAGAAGCAATTGCAGGACACCCTATTGGAAGTAAATGAACAGGATCAGTTGCTGAAGCAGAAAGAAATTGAGCATATCAACTGTGAAAATGCAGTCAAGCAGCTCAAAAGAGAAATAGAGGGTTACAAGGAGAATATACATCGCATCGACATAGAATTAGAACAGCTGGATAAAGATCGGGTGGAAACGGAAAAAGCCATAGAAGTCCAGACAATGGAAATCAGATTGTTAGAACAAAAACAGCAGGAAATACAGGACAGGGTTTCCCATAGCAAAAACTCCTATGAAGAAGAAAAAGTCCTCAGGGATCGCTTGAACAGTGAAGTAACAAACTTAAAGGTAAGCATAGCGGCTTTGGAACAAAAAAGGCAGAATTTGTTGTTAAATATTGAAAACTGCAAAGGGAAACTGCAAAGCCTAGAAGTTTCAAAACAGTCCAAAATAAAAGAGAAGGATATTTTGGAAAAAAACAAGGCCCATTATATGGAGCAGCTTGCCAGTCTGCAAATAGAGATCAAGGATATAGAGGTATTAAGGAAACAGTATGAATTTAACCTGTCCCAGCTCAAGGGCAAAAGGGGAGAAGTGGACAGGGCTTTTCGAAGTATGGAGGAACAGTTTGGCAGAATTAATGAAACGATTGCTGAGTTGCAGGATAGTATCCATAAGCTTGAGATAAAGCTGGCACGGCTGGAAATGCAACAAGAGTCCTGCTGCAACAGGCTATGGGAAGATTATGAGATTACCTATGGGGAGGCCTTAAAGTATAAAAAGGAAGATATGAATTTTACAGAGGCTTCCAAACAGATAAAGAGCTTGAAAGAACAGATGAAAAATCTGGGGAATGTGAATTTGAATGCTATCGAAGAATATGAGGAAGTCCTGGAAAGGTATGAGTTTCTATCCATACAAAAAGAAGACCTGATCCAAGCCAAAGATTCTCTTCATAAGGTAATTAAAGAAATGGAAGGCACCATGAAGACGCAGTTTATGGAGTATTTCCAAAAAATTAAGGAGAATTTTGATCAGGTATTTAAAAAGCTATTCGGAGGAGGCCGAGCAGAACTAAAGTTAGAAGATGAGAATGACATTCTTCATACGGGAATTGAAATTATTGCCCAGCCCCCCGGAAAAAAACTGCAGCATTTGTCTCTGCTATCGGGAGGAGAAAGGGCTTTGACGGCGATTGCATTGTTGTTCTCCATTTTGATGGTAAAACCTACGCCATTTTGTGTCTTGGATGAGATAGAGGCTGCCCTTGATGAAGCCAATGTATATCGTTATGCCAGCTTTTTACGGGAATTTTCTAAGGATACCCAGTTTATCGTTGTTACCCATAGAAAAGGAACCATGGAATCCGTGGATGCCCTCTATGGCGTAACCATGCAGGAACAGGGGGTATCTAAATTGGTTTCTGTAAAACTTACAGAGAAAGCAAGCTAAAATTGGAGGGATCGACATGTTGAAAAAATGGATTTCAAAGTTGAAAAAAGAGCAAAATGAAGAAAAAGAAGACAGAAAGGAAATAGTGCAACAGGAAGGAATGGACGAATTTACGGCAGAATCCCATGAAGGATGTGAAAAAGTATGGGAGGGAGAAGAGATGTTATGTGGGGAAGAGATAGATGGGGAGAAAGAAATTGAGGAAATACCTGTAGAAAAGGAGTTATGGCCGGAAGAAGAGCCTGTAAGAGAAAAAACAGGTTTTTTTGCGAAATTGAAGGAAGGCTTGACAAAAACACGCCAGGGAATTACTGCGAAAGTAGACCAGGTATTAAAGGCATATAAGAAAGTGGATGAAGAGCTTTTTGAAGAAATCGAAGAGATTCTAATTACTGCTGATGTGGGTGTAAGCACAACGATGGCAATTATTGATAAACTAAGGAGCCAGGCTAAGGAAAGAAAAATTTCGGAAGCTAGGGATTTGAGAAGTCTCTTAAAGGAGATATTGTGGGAGACATTGGATCTGAATAAATCCCATGCATTGCATATGGATCCCCTGCCTGCAATTATTTTAGTCGTAGGAGTGAATGGCGTAGGGAAAACCACCTCCATCGGAAAGCTTGCCCATAAATTAAAAAGTGAAGGAAAAAAAGTACTTTTGGCTGCCGGAGATACTTTTAGAGCGGCTGCCATTGATCAGCTGGAGATTTGGGGCAATCGGGTAGGCGTGGATGTCATCAAGCACCAAGAAGGTTCCGATCCGGCAGCAGTGATTTACGATGCCATCCAAGCTGCCAAAGCTCGAAAAATTGATGTGCTGATCTGTGATACGGCAGGAAGGCTGCACAATAAAACCAATTTAATGAATGAGCTGGGCAAGGTTCGCAAGATTGTGGAGAGAGAATATGGAGAAGCCTCAAAAGAAATTCTGCTGGTATTGGATGCTACCACAGGGCAAAATGCAATACAGCAAGCCAAAATATTTAATGATGCTGTGGATGTCAGCGGAATTGTACTGACAAAATTGGATGGTACGGCAAAAGGCGGTGTAATTCTTGGAATTTCCTCGGAATTGAATATCCCGGTAAAGTTGATTGGTGTAGGAGAAGGCATGAATGATCTCCAAGAATTTAAACCAAAAGAATTCGTGAATGCTTTGTTCGGAGAAGAATAAAAAAGGCTTTTTTGGCATTATTGCTTTTTTGATGTGAAAAAAGGATTGACAAGTGCATCATTCTAGTATAGAATACATCTGTAAAGGATAAAACCTTTACAGATGTGTCTTTTGAGGGAGTGTTACAATGTTTGATAAAATACTCCGAATCAGTCTGCTATATGATTTCTATGGACAGTTATTGACGGAAAAACAGCAGGAGATCATACAGTTGTACTATAGTCACGATCTGTCATTAGGCGAGATCTCCGAACAATTGGGTGTGAGTCGGCAGGCTGTGTATGACACAATCAAGAGAACAGAGAAAATTTTATTTGAATACGAGGAAAAGTTAGGTTTAGTCCAAAAATTTGCTGCAACAAATGAACGTGTTGAAAAAATTGTGAAAATCGTTGAAGAAATAGAAAAGAATAAGCACTTGATCAAATCGAAACCTGATTATGTTATAGAGGAAATGGCCAAGATTAAGAAAATAGCCAATGAAATTTTAGAAAAATAGTCACCCTGGGGAGGTGAAACAATGGTTTTTGAAGGATTGGCGGAAAAGCTTCAAGGAGCTTTGCAGAAATTGAAAAGTAAGGGAAAGCTTACAGACAAAGATGTGAAAGATGCCATGCGGGAAGTAAAACTGGCATTGTTGGAAGCAGATGTAAATTTCAAAGTAGTAAAAGATTTTATAGATAAAGTGAAAGACAGGGCTGTGGGCCATGAAGTGATGGAAAGTTTAACGCCTGGTCAGCAAGTGATTAAAATTGTTCATGAAGAGCTGACGGCCTTGATGGGTACTACCCAAAGCAAATTGAATTTTTCTCCTAAGGCACCTACGGTGATTATGCTGGTAGGATTGCAGGGAGCTGGTAAGACCACCACAGGAGGCAAGCTTGGCGGTTATTTAAAGAAGATGGGCAAAAGACCCCTGTTGATTGCGGGGGATATATACAGACCTGCGGCAATCAAACAGCTTCAAGTGGTAGGGGCACAGTTGGATATACCTGTGTTTTCCATGGGAGACAAGGTGAGTCCGGTGCATATTGCCAAGGCAGGTATTGAGCATGCGAACAAGCATGGGAATGATGTGGTCATTATCGATACGGCCGGTCGATTGCATATTGACGAAAATTTGATGGAAGAACTGGAAAATATCAAGAAGGAAGTAGTACCCCATGAAATCTTATTGGTAGTAGACGCCATGACAGGGCAGGATGCCGTAAATGTGGCGGAAACATTCAATCACCGCTTAGGGATAGATGGGGTTATCCTGACAAAGCTGGATGGAGATACGCGGGGTGGTGCTGCCTTATCTGTAAGGGCTGTTGCCCAGAAGCCCATCAAGTTTGTGGGAATGGGTGAAAAACTAAGTGAATTGGAACCCTTCTATCCTGATCGCATGGCTTCGAGAATTCTTGGCATGGGTGATGTGCTGAGCCTCATCGAAAAAGCACAAGCCAGTTTTGACGAGAAAAAGGCAAGGGAGCTGGAAAAAAAGATCAGAACCCAGGAATTTACCTTTGAGGATTTCTTGGAACAACTGCAGCAGATGAAAAAGATGGGACCTTTAAGCCAGCTTCTTGAGATGATTCCAGGAGCCAATACAAAACAATTAAAAAATTTAGAGATGAATGACAAAGAATTGATACACATAGAAGCCATGATTCGTTCCATGACCATTGAGGAGAGAAGAAATCCATCCATTATCAATGGCAGCAGAAGAAAAAGGATTGCCCAGGGAAGTGGCATGACCGTGCAAAAGGTGAATAATTTGTTAAAGCAGTTCGAGCAAACCAAAAAGATGATGAAGCAGTTTGCAGACATGGAAAAGAGTATGAAAAAGGGTGGAAAAATGAAATTTCCATTCTTTGGAAAATAAGTTTACATGATATTTTCAAAGGAGGTGAATACAATGGCAGTAAAGATCAGATTAAAAAGAATGGGAGCTAAGAAGAAGCCTTTCTATAGACTTGTAGTTGCAGATTCTCGTTCACCAAGAGATGGAAGATTTATTGAAGAGGTTGGATTCTACAACCCTGTTGCTGATCCGGTAGAAGTGAGAATAGACGATGAAAAGGCTATCAAATGGTTAAAAAATGGTGCTCAACCTACGGATACAGTAAGAGATCTATTTAAAAAATATGGTGTTTTAGAGAAGTTTGAGCAGTCTAAGAAAGCATAGAAAAGCTTTCGGGGGGTGTAATCAATGGGTGAATTGGTAAAAGTAATTGCGAAAGCGTTAGTAGACAACCCAGATGAAGTAGTTGTTACAGAAATTGAAGGAACACAATCACTAATTATTGAGCTGAAGGTTTCTCCGGAAGATATGGGGAAAGTCATAGGAAAACAAGGTAGAATTGCAAAGGCTATCCGAACCGTGGTGAAAGCTGCAGCTACTAAGGAAAATAAGCGAGTGGTGGTTGAGATAATTCAATAAAACCTATAAGAGGATTAGGATTTCCTAATCCTCTTATAATATAGACAGGGTATACTCCTGTGGGATATGGCAAATAATGAAAACAAGGACGAATGATGACTGCGTGTCTAGTAAGATATGGATTTAGGCAGGTGAATAAACGTGGAAAAACTGCTGAAGGTAGGACAAATCGTTAATACCCAAGGAATCAGAGGGGAAGTGCGTGTCTATCCCCTTACCGATTATAAAGAGCGTTTTGAGGAATTGGAATGGGTCTATATGGATGCGAATACAAAGGAAAAATTTTTTATTGAAAGGGTAAGATATAAAAACAACCTTGTCATATTAAAGCTAAAAGGTATTGATGATATCAATGTGGCAGAAAAATATAAAAATAAATATATCACCATCAGCCGAGAAAATGCCAGGAAATTGCCGGAGGATACCTATTTTATTACGGATTTGGTGGGTTTAAAGGTTTATTCTGAGGAAAACGAGTTGATTGGCATCATGAAGAATGTAATTCAATCGGCGGGGAATGACATCTATGAGGTTGTTTCTGATAAGGACCCTAAGAAAACCATCCTGATCCCGGCGGTAGGGGAGTTCATCAAAGAAGTCAACCTGGATAAAGGGATGATCATTGTGAAAATCATTGAGGGTTTGATCGAATGAGAATAGACATATTGACACTATTTCCGGAAATGTTTCGGGCAACCTTAGGGGAAAGCATCATCGGCAGGGCAAGGGAGAAGGGAATTCTGGATATACATCTTGTGAATATCCGGGATTATGCCCAAAATAAGCATAAACAGGTGGATGATTATCCCTATGGCGGAGGAGCGGGGATGGTGATGCAGCCACAACCGATATTTTCTGCCCTGGAGGCCATGGAAGCCCAAGGATGCAAAATCATATATATGTCTCCCAAGGGAAAAACTTTCCACCAAGGGATGGCCGTGGAACTGGCGAAGGAGGAAAGATTGATTTTTCTATGTGGGCATTATGAGGGCGTGGATCAAAGGGTAATTGATTACTGGGTAACCGATGAAATTTCCATTGGTGATTATGTGCTGACCGGTGGAGAATTGCCTGCGATGGTGGTCATTGATGCTGTGGCAAGGATGCTCCCGGGTGTTTTAGGACAGGCAGAGTCCTTTATGGATGAATCCTTTTATTCGGGATTGTTGGAATATCCCCAGTATACAAGGCCCAGTGAATTTCGTGGATTGAAAGTTCCTGATGTGCTGCTGTCGGGAAATCACAAATTGATTGAACAGTGGCGAAAAGAAGAGGCTTTGAGAATTACGATGAAAAATCGTCCTGATCTCATAATAAAGTATATGGAAAAAAAGGATTTGAGCAAAGAGGAAAGAAAAATCATTGAAGCATTGGAAAAGGATTGCATTGCAAAATAATGGTTGTTTTGCAATAGGATATATGCTATAATTGTTTGTGGCAATACGGACGGTCCTCTATTCGGTATGGGATATGAACGTCTAGGAAGGAAGGAGGGACAACCATGGATATCATCAGAGCAATTGAGCAAGAACAAATGAAATCTGATATTCCTGCTTTTAATATCGGTGACACTGTAAAGGTTCACTTAAAGGTAAAAGAAGGTAACAGAGAAAGAATTCAGGTCTTTGAAGGTGTTGTTCTTAAAAGACAAAATGGTGGTTTAAGAGAAACTTTCACTGTCAGAAGAATTTCTTACGGTGTAGGTGTTGAAAGAACATTACCGCTGCACTCGCCTAAGATTGAAAAAATCGAAGTTGTCAGAAAAGGCAAAGTCAGAAGAGCGAAGCTTAACTATCTTCGTGAAAGAACAGGAAAAGCAGCTAAGGTTAAAGAAAAAATGTTTTAATTTCAAAGGGACTGGTCACAGTCCCTTTGTCAATATCAGGCACTGGAAATGTGCCGGTATTTGAGGTGAATCAATGGAGAACGGGAATAAAGCAATGCGGGAATGGCTTGAGGCCATAGGAATCGCTCTCCTTCTGGCGATATTGATCAAAACCTTTGTTGTGGATACGATTCAGGTGGACGGAAATTCCATGATCCCCACCCTTCGACATCATGACCGTCTCATCATGAATAAGTTTGAATATAGAATGCAAAAACCGGAAAAAGGAGAGATCGTAGTATTTCAGTATCCCCATGACAGGACCTATTATTTTATCAAAAGGGTAATTGCTGTGGAGGGCGATACGGTGGAAATTGCAAATGGAGAAGTGATTGTGAATGGGCAAGTCCTAAAGGAACCTTATATTTTAGAAAAAACTTTAGGAGATTTCAGCAAAAGACTGGTGCCAAAAGATACCATCTTTGTTCTGGGAGATAATAGGAATAATAGTAAAGACAGCAGGTTTAAAGATGTAGGTCCGGTTTCCCTAAAACTTGTGAAGGGAAGAGCCGTTTTTCGAATTTGGCCCTTTCGCAGTTTGGGAAAAATCATGTAAAATGTGTGGTGATAAGTATGCATATCAATTGGTATCCCGGGCATATGAAAAAAACGAAAGAATTGATAAAGGAAAACTTAAAATTGGTGGATGTTGTGATTGAGCTGTTGGATGCGAGGATTCCCATCAGCAGCAGAAATCCCCAGATCGATGAGATTGTGGAAAACAAGCCAAGGGTGGTTGTATTGAATAAAAGTGATTTGGCAGATTCAAGAATAACCGATCAGTGGATCATGTATTTTCAAAAACATCATAGCAAAGCAGTAGCGGTAAATTCATTAAATGGAGAGGGATTGGACAAACTGATCGGAGAAGTTCAAGAAGCGGCTAAGGAAAAAATCCAAAAGCTGGTTCAAAAGGGTATGAGACCCCGACCTGTTCGTGCGATGATTGTGGGTGTGCCTAATGTAGGAAAATCTTCCATTATTAACCGATTGGCCGGGAAAAAAAGTGCAAAGACAGGGGACCGACCCGGTGTGACCAAAGGGAAACAATGGGTTCGATTAAAAGGAAATATTGAACTTTTAGATACTCCGGGGATTTTATGGCCCAAATTCGAGGATCAGGAAGTGGGATACAAGCTGGCCTTTACCGGGGCGATCAAAGATGAAATTTTGGATATAGAAACCGTTGCCCTACGGCTTCTCCAATACCTTTGCCATACATATCCTCAATGCATAAAAGGGCGTTATCAATTGAACGATTTAGAAGATGACCCTTTGAAGAATATGGAAAATATTGCCCTAAGGCGAGGCTGTATTTTTTCCGGAGGAAGGATAGATTACGGAAGAGCGGCAAATATAATTTTGGATGAATTTAGGAGCGGAAAGATCGGACATATTACCTTGGAAAAACCGGATCATTTGGAAGGCACTATTTCTGAACGTTCTTAATTGCATGTACTTAGTATGTTTTGAATGGATTCTCTTATTGATAATATTTGTTCCTGTGACAGCAGTAAATATTTACTGCTGTCCATCTTTTTCATAGTGCTTATCAAATGATCTAGCAAAGCCGCTAATTCTTCTAAACAATTTATGTTTTTTATACTTATCTCTTCTTGTTTCTGTATTTTATTATTTAATTTCAGGACCATACTATAAATATCATTATTTAAGAGTTCCCATATTCTTCTGGACTTTGCATCTATTGGAGGTTTCATTGTTGATACATAAGCAGCTATATCCTTTTCAGCCTTTCTAAAACAGTTTTTTATATATCTGATATCCATACTTTCTAGCCTTTCCTTCTTTGTCTCATTTTTTATCCTGTTGTTTAATAGTTCCAATGATTGTACAACGGACATATACCTGTAAGTATAATCACTTTTCGTTTCATCTCTGTCTAGATATGAAGGTAGTTGATATGCAATGACTCCAATGATAAAAACAATGCTAAAAGCTATAATCTTATTCATTTTCAAATATTTCAATCTCATTCCCTCCCTATTGAACAATGACAGATATTATTGAGTGGTGCATTGATTTATTTATAGAATAACATGTATATTATACCACTTTACAAGTTTGACTAAGCTACCTGATCTTTGTCAAGGAAGCTCTGCACAGCTTCTTTAACGGTTGAATAAATTTTGGCACTTTCGAAGCTGGATACGAAAGTATCAAATATTAATTCT
>NZ_LOEE01000002.1 GCF_001562415.1 Thermotalea metallivorans
TGACAATCCAGGGGATACCCCTTGGACATCAGAACTTAGCTTCAAAAGGCTTCGTATCTGTCTTAGAAGATTTTCTCTGGAAAAACTTGTTTTCTCCAAAACCGCATTAGATCAAGAAGTAGAGAAAAATACATCCGTAAAAGATGCTATACTTTCTATTGCTTCATAACAGTATTAAGGTGAAACTTTAAGGAACTTTAAGGGTTTTCTTTTGTGCAAAACTATAGTAATAAATAAACCTAAAAAAAATATTCCTGCAGCACAAAACATAGCGGAAAATTCTATTGAACAGGAAACCCAACCCGAAGAGTTTTTCCACAAATCGAAAAAATGTTAGGGATTTTCCCTAACATTTTTTCTTATCTTCTATATGCTCTTCACGCTATTCGTCCATTTGGCGCACTTATCTCCCCACATGGCTGCTGTTTCTCCATTGATTTCAATTTTGATGACTTCACAGAGGTTGCTGCATCCGGTGCATTCAAAGCTGGATGGCGTAAAAGCTATATCGGCAGCTTCAAAGCCCCTAAATTTCGTTGACTCCCCCGTATGTTGCATATATTCTTTGGACAAGATTGCTGCTCCCAAAGCACCCATCACATCAAAATACTCGGGAACGATCACCTTTTCTCCTAATTCCTTTTCAAAGGCTGCCCTAATTCCTACATTGGCGGCTACCCCTCCTTGGAAAACATAGGGGGGCCTTAGTTTTTTCCCACGTCCCAAATTATTGATATAGTTCCGCACCAATGCCTCACACAGGCCATTGATAATTTCTTCCTTTGAGAACCCAAACTGCTGTTTCGAGATCATATCTGATTCAGCAAATACAGTACAACGACCCGCAATCCTTACCTTTCTCTTAGCCCTTAGGGCATATTCCCCAAATTGCTGGATGGGAAGCCCTAACCGCTCCGCCTGATGATCTAGGAAAGAACCTGTCCCTGCAGCACAGACCGTATTCATGGCAAAATCCGTAATTAAACCATTATTAAGAAAGATAATCTTTGAATCCTGTCCTCCAATTTCGAAGATTGTATTAGCACCCGGCACATAATGAATGGTTGCTGTAGCATGGGCTGTAATCTCATTTTTTACCACATCTGCACCTACCATCATGCCGATTAATTGCCTGCCGCTGCCGGTAGTCCCAACACCGGAAACGATATATTTTCCATCCATATCTTTTCTCAAATTTTTAATCCCGGCTTTTACTGATTCCAAAGGCTGTCCATTTGTCCGAATATACTGTTTGGATAATACCTGATTGTTTTCATCAATGGCTACGATGTTTGTACTTACAGAACCCACGTCAATACCTAAATATACCTTATCCATGCCATGTCCTCCACATCTCTAGGATACTTTCCATCGTCTGTTTCTTTTTTTATTTCGAATCAAATCCAAGAACGCCTCTATACGCGTTAAATTATTGGCAATACCTGTCTGTTCATCCAAGGCAATGGTCAATACCGGAATTCCCAAGTCCTCCATTAACTTGGGCATAATGCTCTGGGAAACAAGTTCCGGCAAACAGCCAAAGGGCATTAAATGAATAATTCCATCGAAACCCTGATCATAATAATCCACAATATGACCCATGGTTTCCTTAGCATGTCCGCCAATTTGTATCTCAATATACTTTTCACCCTTCTTCAATATCTCTTCTTCATGGGATTTGGAAAAAGGTTTTGGAATCATATTGTTTTCAATCCAGTGGGAAAGATAATGGCCCCTTCTCACCTCGCAACCAAGGCCCCCTAAGGTTTCCTCCATCTTCATATTGACAGCCGATTCCATGACCACATAAATTTCTCCCACAATGCCAATTCTGATCCTCTGTTCTTCCGGCACCTCCACAATGGCTATGCCGTCAATCAAAGCTTGACACCGCTGTCTCGCTTCATCCAAATCTTTTTCCGAGTTTACTCCATCATAAATTTGCTGAATATTTTCCCAAATCCTTGTACAGTCTCCCTTTTTCACTTCATAGGCTCTTTTCGTCTGCAACTGCATCTCGAATTGGTCCATATCCTTGGCCACTTGGTATAACAGCTTCAATATGCGCCAGAGCTTTAACCAAGAGTTATCTCCTTTCAGCTTTTTCACATGGTGCATAAAAGTTGCATAATCTCTTTTTATCGAGTCAAATACCCACACATCCACATGATAACCAAGATTATTTAGGATTCTCTTGTGCATCTCCCCATAAAATCCTGCCCTGCATGGACCGTGTCCTCCCGAAGTCAAAATCACCTCTGCGCCCATCTCCAAGGCTTCTAGATAACTCCCCATAATCACTTTCATAGGGAAACAGGCAAATTCGGGACTATGTTTTACACCAAGGTCAATGGTTTTTTGGCTAGGCTTTGGAGGTGATACGGGTTCATGTCCCAACATCTCGAGCAGTTTTCTATAAACCAGTGTTGATCCCATATAGGGAAAGGTTACCTTCATGATGCACACCTCCTGACACCATTTTTTTTCTTCTTATCATATCCACAAACGCTTCCACCCTTGTTTGCAAATGACTTTCTCCCGTGTGCTCATCAATACGAACGGTCATAAAAGGCTTTGCGAATCTACCGGACTCCAATTCCATAATTTTGCCGATCATAGAATCCGGCCCACAGCCAAAGGCCGTTACCTGGATAATTCCATCCACCCTTGGATTATGATAGAAGTGGTATCCTGCCCCCAAAAGTTTATTGCTGAAAGTCCAGAACAACTTCTTGCGCATAAATTTGATACTATCGTAAATTTGTCTTTCATCCAACATTTCAAAGGTGAGTATATTTACATTCAATTCCTTTAATTTATCAATTATATCCATACTGATAAAAGGGTCATATAAGTCATAGACATAACCCATGAGTCCAATGGTAATTTCTCCATTCTTAAATACTGGCTCTTGGGATAGGTTTTTCTTTCCTTCAAAAACATCTAGGGCATCCGTCAAAACATATCCATTTTTGCTGAGAGCCCTGACACGTTTCCATGCCTTTTCTGCTTTTTTCAGTGCCCTATTTAAATCCCACGAACTGATTTTTAGAATATCCTTCATTTCCCGATAAAACTTGGGATTTGAAATATTATCGCTGTCGGATTCTATTTTGGGACTTAAAATCTTATGAAGCGCCCCTGGTACAGTATATTTGATCATATCCGGCAATCCCATAAACTTTGGACAAAAATATTCCTTATTTGCAATAGAAACCATTCTTGGTATAAATACATAGTCGACGTCTTTCACAAGCTGTTCCACATGGCCTGTGAAGACCTTCATAGGGACACATATTTCCGGAACGGAAAATTCTATGCCTTTGTTGACCACTTCCTTTGTTGTAGGACCAGATACGACAACTTCTGCCTTCAATTCTTCAAAAAGCGTCTTCCAAAAGGGATAATAATAATGATACAAAAGTCCTCTCGGGATTCCCACCCTCATGTTTTCCATCTCCTCATCCGATCATGGTGAATGAATACTCTATCCAATACTTATGACTGCAAAAATTTTTTTATTCTCTGTGTTCCCTTCAAATTATATTATTTTTCATGAGGATAATCCAAGGTCGTTTTTACCGTTTTTTGACCCCTTCCGTTCTATTTGTTTCACTTATAAAAATCATATCTTCCCTGTATTCTTTCTCTTGGTTTATAATGTTAAATCTTCTAATTTTACTGCCAGAATGCATTTATCCTACCAAAACCATTTCATGTACATACTTATCATTTTATAACCTTTTTTGAAAATTTTCCTATATAAAAAACAAATACATCTGTATAAGTTTTTGTGATAGATCATTGAACAAGAAGCCCTATCTGCCATCAATTTTTGCAAAAGGAATTTTATTGCCATGCATAGGCAAAAAATTGTATTAAAAAAGGATGCATTCCATGCACCCTTCATTCTTTAATACTCTTCTCGTATTTCTTCCAGCTTCCACCCTTTCAGGCTCAGCTTCCACTTATAAATTTGTTCCTGCCATCTGGAGCGAAAATGCTTCTCCTTAATATAATACAAACATCCTCTTCTCAGTTTATACCTTTTGACCATCTATATCCTCCAAATCTACTATAGCAAATGCAGAACGTTCCAACTGCGGCTTCAGCATCGCTTTTCCCCATTTAGCCATAATCCCCCAATTTCAGCATTTACTATTACAGTATTATCTATCACAGTAATTCCTAAGACACGTATATAAGTATATAACGAAAATATTTTTTTTGAAATTCTAGAAAATCATTGGTTTTTGCTAAATTCTCTTGTCTTATTCCTTCTTGCCCCTATAAGTCTTTCTTTCTTTTTGAAAGTATTTTTGTCTGTAATTTTCGGCACTTTTCTAGGAATTTACTTGCAACCATACGGACAAAATACCTCCATAGGGAACCCCCCTATGTCTCCAACATAGAGGGGTATTTCTATCTGCGTTCATTCATTCCCAGAACCTTGATATAATTCACATAGGGATCTTCTGTTCCCTGGAGCAAACTTTCCTCTTCCTTCAATACCTGAATATATTCCACAATCTCTTTGCTGATTCTTTCCCCCGGTGTTACAACAGGAATCCCGGGAGGATAAGCCATAATGGATTCGCCGCTGATTTCACCAATAGCCTCTTCCAGCTTTACAACACGCTTTTCACTGTAATAAGCATCCCTAGGAGAAACAATGATGTCAGGATTCTTCAATATTCCCTTTGTAAGTCTCACCTCTTCATTCCTTCGGTACCTTACCGCAATATCCTTAAGAGCATTTACCAAAGCTTCTACCGATTCCTGGGTATCTCCAAGACTGACAATGGCAAGGACATTATACATATCTCCCAGCTCTGTCTGGATGTTATATTCATCTCTCAAAATATCATATGCTTCAAAACCCGTAAGGCCGATATTTCTTACATTTACACCCAGCTTCGTTTCATCAAAATGATGTACTCCCGGTGTACCAATCAATTCTTTTCCAAAAGCATATAAACCGTCAATTTTATTGATTTCATCCCTTGCCCACCGGCTGAGTCTTAGTACCTCCGTAAGCATTTCCTCTCCTCTTGTGGCCAGTTGCTTTCTGGCAAGGTCTATGCTTGCCATTAATAGATAGGAAGCACTGGTTGTCTGGGTCAAATTCAAAGTTGTCTTTACTGTTTTTGCATCCACAATTCCCTCCCTTAGCAGCAGCAGAGAGCTTTGAGTAAGGGATCCTCCGGTTTTATGGGTGCTTACAGCACACATGTCTGCCCCTAATTCTATGGCGTCCGGTGGCAACTCGGGATGAAAATTCATATGGGCTCCGTGGGCCTCATCCACAAGAACAGCCATGCCGTATTTGTGGGCAGTCTTTACAATGGCCTTGATATTAGAAATGGCGCCATAATAGGTCGGGTTTACCAAGAATATGGCCTTGGCATCAGGATGTCGGGCAATTGCGCTTTCTACGCTTTCTACGCTGACACCCATGGCAATCCCTAAATCTTCATTGACTTCCGGCTGTATATATATTGGAATAGCACCACTTAGGATCAATGCTGTCACGGCTGACTTATGCGCATTTCTAGGAAGGATGATTTTATCGCCGGGTTCGCAAACGCTCATGATCATCGCCTGCACCCCTGCCGTCGTACCATTGACCAGAAAAAAAGAGTGGTCTGCATAATATGCATCTGCTGCCAATGCTTCTGCATCCCGAATAACGCCGATAGGATTACAGATATTATCCAAACATTTCATGGCATTTACATCCAGCTCCAGCATTGTAGAGCCAAAATACGCTGCCATTTCCGGTATGCCCTTTCCATGCTTATGCCCAGGTACGTCAAAAGGTATAACATTCCGCTTATGGTACTCCACCAGTGCCTCAAAAAGAGGTGCCCTGTTCTGATCAAGTGTTCTCAACTGTATCACGTCCTTCCTAAAATTTATTATTGAATAATTATCCACAAAAGTTGTATGTTCAAAATGCCAATAGATATATTAAAATATATTTTTTCAAAAAATGCAATAGTTTTTTTGAAAATATAACACTGTCCAATTCAGGCATTTACATGTATTGTATCCAATTGTTTGCAAAAAGAAACATCCTTCCAAAGAAGGATGATAGCTTGTAGACAAAGCCTTGAGATTTTGCTATGCCACCGTCTGAATAATTTCTAATATCAGCTTTGCTGTATTTACTAAGTCTTCTATTCTTAAATGTTCTTCCAGCGTATGGGGTTTTCTCTCTCCTATCCCCAAATTTACCGCTTTAATGCCATGGCTGTTCAATATATTGGTATCACTGCCTCCTCCTGTGGAATCGGTAAAGGCTTTCAGTCCTAACCCTTCGCACGCCTTTTTCACAATGTGAACAATCTCGTCATTTTCATCGATGACAAAGGCTTTATACATCCTTTCCGTTTCAATTTCCACTTGAGCCCCAAATTCTTCTGCAGCCTTTTTCAGACATTCAACCATATGGGCCGTTTGTCTGTCCAGTTTCTCATTGTCTAAACTTCGCGCCTCTGCCTTAATTTCCACTTCAGGACAGACGATATTTGTAACCTTTCCTCCCTGAATAACACCTATATTGGCTGTCGTTTCCTCATCAATCCTTAAAAGATTCATCCTTGTAATGGCCGCAGCAGCTACCTGAATAGCACTGATTCCTTCCTCCGGTGCAACGCCGGCATGGGCGGGTTTGCCAATGATTTTGGCGTTGATTTTGTCCTGGGCAGGCCCTTTGATCACGATTTGTCCCGGATCTCCACCACTATCCAATACAAAGCCCATCTTAGATTCTATTTTGCTATAATCAAGATTTTTAGCCCCAAATAATCCACCCTCTTCGTAAATGCTGAATACAACTTCGATAGGGCCATGTTTCATATGATTTTCTTTGATTGTCCTGAGGGCTTCAACTACTGCTGCAATCCCTGCCTTATTGTCTCCACCCAAGATCGTCGTACCATCGCTATAAATGACATCCTCACGAATCACAGGCTTGATGCCTTCCCCTGGTGATACTGTATCCATATGGCAACTGAAAAGAATGGGTGCTGCATCTGTAGTACCCTTTAGTTTTGCGATCACATTTCCCGTATTGGAACCAACCTTTTCTCCTGCATCGTCTATATATACCTCCAAGCCGATACTTTTCAGTTCCTCACTAATAAATTTTGCAAAATCACCCTCCTGCTTTGTAGGACTGTCAATTTGCACATACTTTAAAAACTCGTTTACAATTCGCTCTCTATTAATCATCTTTTTCCCTCCAATTAATTTTTAGCCTTGCTACATCCTATCTGGCGCTCTACCTGCTTCTTATCTCCGTTACTATTCGATTATCTTATCATATTTTCCTTCATTGTCGTAAAGGATATACACAAAAAGGCACCGAAAGGTGCCTTTTTGCTACTACATTGGTAAATACATACCTGCTCCCGGGCCAATCGGCAAGCCAAAGAACGACCAGATTACCAATAAAATTGTCCATCCTACCAAGAAGATGATAGAATAAGGCAGCATGGTTGAAATTAAAGTACCGATTCCTGTTTCCTTATCATATTTTTGAGCAAAAGCAATAATTACGGCAAAATATGACATCAGCGGTGAAATGATATTCGTAGAGGAATCACCAATTCGATAAGCAACTTGCGTAAATTCAGGGGAATATCCCAACTGCATCAACATTGGCACAAATACCGGTGCCATAATGGCCCATTTTGCCGATGCAGAACCGATGAACAGGTTGATGAAGGCAGATACTAAAATAAATCCTATAATTAACGGAAAACCTGTCATTCCTGTTGCCTTTAAGAAAGCAGCACCTTTTACTGCCAAGATTGTGCCCAGATTTGTATAGGCAAAGTATGCAACAAACTGAGCCGCCGCGAAGGCTAACACCAAGTATCCTCCCATGGAAGCCATGGCCTTGCCCATAGCGCTGGCCACATCCTTATCATTTTTGATGGTTCCTGCAAAGATACCATAGGCAGCTCCAGGAACTAAGAAGAACAACATAATAATCGGTACTAAACCATCCATAAAGGGCGAGTGCCCCATAATCGTTCCTTTTTGAGGATCTCTTAAAATGCCGTTAGCAGGTACTACTAACAGGGCAATCAATACAGCAAACAAAACAATGGAAATCAGTGCTGCTCGTAAGCCCTTCTTTTCAGCAGCTGTTAAATCATGTAAATCCACTTTCTCATTTCCTTTGTATTCCCCAAGTCTTGGCTCAACAATTTTTTCTGTAATCCAAGTACCTAAAATTGTAATAAGAAATGTAGATACAATCATAAAGTACCAGTTCGCCGTCGGTGCCACAGCATATCCAGGGCTTACCAATTTGGCAGCCTCTGTGCTGATGCCTCCTAATAATGGGTCAACCGTACCAATGAGCAAGTTTGCACTAAATCCACCGGAAACCCCGGCAAAAGCCGCTGCAAGGCCAGCCAATGGATGACGCCCAAAGCTTAAGAATACAATTGCTCCCAATGGAACCAATACAACATAACCTGCATCCGATGCAATATTTGACATAACCCCTGCAAATACAACTACTGCAGTAATCAGTCTCTTTGGTGTACTTAATACTAATTTTCTTAATAATGCCTGAATAAGTCCTGTTCCTTCTGCCACGCCAACACCTAACATTGCCACAAGCACTGTTCCTAAAGGTGCAAAGCCGGTGAAATTCGCCACGGCCTTTGAAAACATGTAGCGGATACCGTCTGCATTTAATAAGCTGATTGCTTGTACAGTTGTCAACTTCACCTCATTCGTCGTTCTGTCTACCATATTGAATTCCACAGAAACGCCCGCTGCCGCTGCAATATGAGAAATAATTGCTACAGCAATACTAAATAAAACAAAGATCGTTACCGGATGGGGCAGCTTGTTTCCTACCACTTCAATCATATCAAGAAATCTTGCAAATAATCCTTTTCTTGATGATTGCACAGCTTGTTTTGCATTTGCCATCAATTTCTCCTCCTTCTGTGATTTAAGATCGTGATTCACTTTTCTGACAATTCAAAGCTTGGGATTTGTGCCAGGGTTGAAAATAAGAATGGATATTCATGCTTTCCATTATTAGGAAAACGATATCCTATAAGGGCGTGCAATTTATATATTATCATATTTATTCCATTTTGAGCATTAACATATGTTAATATTTGTTTTAAATTATTTTAATATTTTTGCGCGAATGCTCTTTGTTTTTTCATTATTTCAATTTTAGATGTTCTAGGCTTCTTCACCCCCTCATGGTACTTCGGAAAGGCTTTAAGAATACTATAAGGTAGAGGGAGGTGCATCAATTCATGTCCAATAAAGGCACTGCTAAAGTCTCGCAAGATAGTCTTTTGTTCTTTTTTTTATTATTAATCCTACTCTTTAAGGATACACCCTACTGTCTTGAACATCCCACCAGCTTTTTCTTATTTTTTCTTTTGCTGGTTGCATTGTTTGGTATGTATTATCTATAGCACAAAAAACGGATGCCGATGTCAGCATCCTTCAGTTTGTAGAAAAAGTAATAGAATAAGTAAGAACCCTTGAGATTTAGGCTTCGTCGCAAATCAGCAAGCCGCTTTTTTCCTCATTTTTTTATTTAGAAAAGCGGCCCAGGTCTGAGCAGGAAGCCAAATCTCAAGGATTTGTCTACAAGCTAACGGATGCCGATGTCAGCACCTTTTATGATAGGTTCACTTTCCTTCTGTTTTGATGGCAATAGATTTACATTCATTACAAAGTACCAATTTATTGATATTGTTAAACTTTGTCTTAATCATGACTTTGTTGCCCCATAGGTTGACCATATGCTTTAAAAATTCAAAAACGTATTCCTGCTGCAACTCCCGATAATCCCACAGGTGTTCTAATAGCAGGGTCCCGTCCTGTACCCTAACTCCATTAACCCTGATCATAGGGATCCTTCTTTGTCCTGCGACATCCAGAAGATTCTTTTTCAACATCTCCCATGCATCTTTTTCAGCCCTTCCATTCTCCTGCAAATCACCTGCTCCTTTCAATCGTCTGTATATATCCCAGTCGAAATACCTTTCAACAAAAGATACATCCCTTTCTCTTTGGCAAATTTGAAAAATTTCCTTAGGGCCATAGGTTTCATCGATCTTTTTGAACAACATATATGCCATTTTTTCTAGCGTAAAAGATTCTGTGCTTCTATAAAAAACAACATTATGCATTCTCTTGCATTCTTCCCTGAGCTCATCGGGCAAAGCTAACTGGTTTAAAATTTTCTCGTACCAATAACCGGCCCATCCCTCAGCCATGATCATGGTTTCCAGTTGAGGCAGAAAATAATGTGTTTCCTTTTCTACAATTTTTAAAAGCTCTTTTTGCCAGTCAGACAGATTTCCCTGTTCCATCATAAAATGAAGCAGTTGATTCCCTTGAAAACGTGCCGCATGGGCTCCTGCCAAAATTTTTTCTACCTCACCAGAACCGATTTTTTCATTCTCCATACAACTTTGAATGAATTGATGATGCCCGTCAAATTGGCGCAAAATATCCCGCCCGTCTCCTATCGTCCTAAAGATTTTGTTACGTTTTACAAAGTCGTTATATGCATATAGATGAATCATTGCAAAAAGCGTTTCCGATAAAGTGTTTTCCCTAAGCAGATATGCTCTTTGGGGCAGTGCATAAAGAGCCTTTTCATTAAAAAAACGCTTGCAATCTGATAGGCTAAAAATCTGCTCCTTTCCGCTGAAACGCCAATAGGGCTGCAGGAGAGGCAATCCCAAATGCACCCGATATACAAAAAATTCCTCCTTATCCAACAATTCAAATTCCTGCGGATAAAAATCCAATCCAAAAGTTGAAGCTGCTAAAGCAATTTGTTCATTCCATTGGCCATCATCATATATTGCACACACTCCCATATTTTCCTCCCTCATTTATCTTCAAATTTTATATCTTTCATTTGGTCATCTATAATATATATCATATACATCTATATGTAAGACGGCTCACAGATATGGCAATTTCCTTTTCAGCCTAAGAAAAATCATCTATGGGTAAGTATAGTTTTTAGCAGAGGACGAACACTAATATTATTGATTTTTTTCATCATTTCTCAAGGTAGGTGATATTTTTGTATGTGGTTTATCATGATGTGGGCGGCACCCATTCTACCGTCATTGCTGCAGCAATTCATCTAAACCGCTTGCCTATGGACATACTTCCTTCCATGAAAGATATATTGGATGTTCCTTTGTTTGACAAACTGGAAAAGAAAGATCAGGGCCGACTCATCTATCATGGGCAGGACGAATACGGAAATCAAATCTATACCATCCATAGACAATATGTTCCCCAACTGATTACCAATGCCATTGGAAGCGTATTCGACATGGTCGGCCGTGATAGAAAAGAAATCCTCTTTGTAGATACCTCCGTTGCCGTAAATAATCTGATGCGCATCGGCGGAGGCAGCTCCAGGCGTTTAGGGCTTGTTGCCTTTGGCAGGCCTTTGGTAGCTTATGGTACACTAAAAGCCTATCCTAAAATTGTTGCCGTTGTACAAAAAACAAAATTAAAAGTAGCACCTTAACATCGTGCTACTTTATAAATTTTACAATGGTATTCAACACTTTTTCTATTTTTTCTTTTTCTACCTTTTCCCCTTCCTCTGCATGGATAAGACAATCCTTGGCATGTTCCTCCAGAATCACCAACCCCACTTTGTGAACGGAGGCCTTAATGGCTGCAATTTGAAGCAATATATCATCGCAAGGCTTGTCTTCTTCAATCATCTTTTCTATGCCAGCAATATGGCCTTTAATCGTTCTCAGCCTGCCGATGATATCATTCTTTGCCTTTTCTTTTGACACAGAAACACTCCTCTCCTTGACCATATCTATTAATTCTATTTTGCCACAAAATCACTTTTAAAAAAAGAAATTCTACGGTAATTTTTCAATATACAGAGATATTTTATATGATGAAAAAAGTGGCTGATCAAATTTCAACCACTTCTTTTCCTGTTGCAAAAATTTATATAAACAAGTTCACATTTGCCTCGTCAGATTCTCCTAAGTAGGTAGCTACTCCGGCAAACTCTATTCCATCGATTAATTCCTCTTCTTTAATGCCCATCACATCCATGGACATGGTACAAGCAATCATTCTTACACCCATGGCCTGAGCACTTTCAATCAATTCCGGCAAGCTGTTTACATTTTTCTTTTTCATAATTTGTTTCATCATCACGGCTCCCATGCCACCAAAGTTCATTTTGGATAAGCCCAATTTTTCTGCACCTCTTGGCATCATCCATCCAAACATTTTTTCCATAAAATCTTTCTTTACCTTTATCTTTTGGGCCTTTCTTAATACATTTAAACCCCAAAAGGTAAAGAACATGGTCACTTCGCTACCCATGGCAGCGGCACCGTTGGCAATGATAAAACTTGCCATCACCTTATCCATATCACCGCTAAATACAATTATCGTCTTTTTATCTGCCATAATTTCTCCCCTTACTTTCTAAGGATTTTTGCATAGATTTCTGTTTCGCTTTCTACAAGCTCCAGCATTTCATTTCCTGTTTTTTTGCACCAGGCTTGTATATCTTTTGCAAAACCCCTGTCTGTAACTTTTACATGGATAATATCTCCCGGTTGTGCCTCCTTTGCAGTCTTAAATACCTGCATAATTGGCCCGGGACATTGCAAGCCTTTACAGTTTAGATTGAATTCAGCCATTTTTTATTCCTCCTTTATAAATAAACCATCATAATCGTACTTCCTCATTTGATAAAATGCACCGTCAAAAACTTTATCTGATTTTTGCTGTGCATTTCACCTTGTTCCCCTTATTCCTTTTCATAAGGGTAGGCATTTGTACCTCCCTCTAAAATCTTGACATTCTCAAAGCCCAATTCCTTTAATTTCAAGTAGGACAAATATGCATTTTTACCGATTTTGCATACCAATACGATCTCCTTATGTTTGTCTAGTGCATGGGCCCTCATGTATAGCTCTCCAGAAGGGATATTGACAGCTCCGGGGATCGTTCCGACCATAAAGGAACCTTCATCTCGAACATCCACAATCTGTACCTCATGGAGCCTGTTCTTTAACTCTACGGGGTTGATACCTTGCACCCTTCCCGTCAGTTTGTTTCGCAATACATTGGCTGCCAGAATTGTTGATGCCATAGCCGTAGAGAAAGGCGGCGCATAGGCCAAATCAAGCTTTTCCAAATCCTCTACCTTTGCCCCAAAGGTAATGGCTGTTGCAATAATATCCATAGGCTTATCCACCACCCCTTCTCCAATCACCTGGGCGCCCAGAATTTTATGGGTTTTCTTGTCCACAACCAACTTTGTGATGATTTCCCTATAACCGGGGTAATAGTGGGCCCTGTCGTTGGCAGGAACCAAAGCTGTCTCAACCTCAAAACCGGCCTTCCTTGCATCTCTTTCGGACAATCCTGTTTTTCCCGCATTGAGTTTGAACAATTTTACAATGGTCGTTCCCAATACACCCTTCAGGCTATCCTTTTCTTCATTGGCAATATTGATGCCTGCGACCCTTCCCATTTTATTGGCCGTGGACCCCATAGGATACCAGGCAGGCTGTCCTGTAATTAGATTCATGTTTTCTGCACAATCTCCCACAGCATAAATATCCCTTTCACTGGTTTCCATATATTCATTTACTCTAATGGCTCCCGTAGGCCCCAATTCCAGGCCAATTTCCTTGGCCAATTCTGTGTTAGGTCTTACTCCTACAGACATGATCACCAAATCCGCTGCAATCTCCCTCTTGTCTGTAATTACTTTGGAAACCCTTCCATCTTTCCCTTCCAAGGAAAGAACTTTTTCGCCCGTGTAGATATTTACGCCCTTATCCGCCATGTAATTTTGCGCATACAATGCAATTTCTTCGTCAAAGGGCGGCAGAATATGGGAAATAAGTTCTACAATAGATACTTCAATGTTTTTTTCATGAAGGTTCTCTGCTACTTCCAGACCGATAAAACCGCCGCCTACGACTACAGCCTTCTTCACGGCTCCCTGATCTACCAGCTCTCGGATTGCTAAAGCATCATTTACTGTCCGCACAGAAAATACACCCTTTAGATCTCTTCCTTCAATAGGTGGTATAAAGGGGGATGCCCCTGTGGCAATGACCAGCTTATCATACTTATATTCCTTTATTTCTCCTGTTGTCATATCCTCTACTTCCACTGTCTTTGCTTCCTTATGAATTTTCAACGCTTCATGTTTCGTCAATACATCAATGCCCGTCAACAGTTTAAAATCCTCCGGTGTTTTCACAACTAATTCCTTCTTTTCCTCAATGACACCGCCAATATAATAAGGAAGACCACAGCCTGCATAGGAGATATATTCATCCCGCGTCACTACAACAATTTGTGCTTTAGGATTTTCCCGCTTGATTTTTGCAGCAGCTTTGGTACCTGCCGCAACTGCTCCAATTACCAGTATTTTTTCACCCATTCCCATCCACTCCTATTTTTATTTTGTCAGTTCATTCAATGCATCCAATAAACGTTTAACCTCCACACCATACATCCTGCAAGCATATCCTATGCTTTTATAAAGGGCACCCCCTCATCCAAAACATCGAATTCCAAAATCTTTAAATATTTTTTCCCCTTCAGGATATTTTGCTAAAACATCGTAGATAATCATATCTTGTGTGATCATGCTTTTCCTTCCTTTCCCTATCCCCCTGGGTAAGGGGTATTTCTATTATTATATTATTCTTTCTTTGACAAAAAGTCAACAAAAAAATTAGAGGCTTTCTGCCCCTAATTTTTAGTAATACGCCCAAGGTCTTCTTCTCCTTGGAAACCTTCTCCTATCCAATAGCTCCCGGATCAGCAGGATTGCAATCAAATCTCGCAGTAAATTCCTCTGGGAACCAAATCCGTCAGGTGTACGATACATTTCATCCTCTTCCATCTGCCCATATACCTCATCTACCATGCGATCAATGATCTCTCTTTTTGGAAATGGATACATTCTATGGTTATAGGGATGATCCTCTCGATCACAGATCCTGCAGACATGGGGATAAATTCTGTGATAGATTTCCGGATACATTCTTTCTACTTCCATTTCATAGCAGGTCCAATAACCATCATAGGGATACAAACGCTTTCCTCCTTCCTATCCATCATTAGGTTAACCGCCTATTTTTATCATATGTTCCTTCCTGCCATTGGTGCTTACAGGACTCCTACTTTTTTTACGTTAAATTTCCATATTATTTTTTAAAATTCTCTATCATTTTTTTCCCTTTCTGCCAAGGGAGGACAGGAAGGCATCATAAATTTCAGTAATAAAACCCATAAAATATAAATATATTATTAGTACGAGACAAGGTAGTGAGGTGATATCCCCATGTTAAAGGTGTTTATTTTTAAAAAACGGACTTTATACATAGCACTTGCAGTACTTCTAACACTGATTCTTAGTATAGCAATTTGGATGAAGATGTCAGGTTCAGATGAAACATTCTCAGAAACTATAAAATACGCCTATAAGAAAGTATCTCCGGAACAGGCGAAAATACTTATAGAAAAGAATGAGGGGGTCGTAATACTGGACGTTCGGGATGAAAAGGATTACGCCCACGGACACCTTCCTCAGGCTACCCTCATCACCTATCGGGACTTAAAAAGGAGTTTAGCTGATTTTGACAGGGAAAAAATATATATGTTGTACGGTGAAAATGACCGAGACAGTGCCAAGGCAGCCCAAATTATGGCAAATAACGGCTTCCCAAGGGTTTACATCCTCAAGGGCGGTATCGACAAATGGCCTTACGAAATTGAGTGAGACTGGAATACAGTCTCACTTCATTCTGTAGAAAAAGTAACGGGATAAGTAAGAACCCTTGAGATTTAGGCTTCGTCGCGAATCAGCAAGCCGCTTTTTTCCTTGTTTTTTATTTAGAAAAGCGGCCCAGGTCTGAGCAGGAAGTCAAATCTCAAGGGTTTGTCTGCAAACTGGGTGAGACTGGAATACAGTCTCACTTTTTTCTTGTCGAATATTTATCATCTCCTATGCATTCCTAAAAAATCACTTCGATTGCCTATTATTTGCGAAACCCTTGTGTTTTATTCAGAAAAAATGGGTATTGATATTGTATAAATTCTATTGAAAATTGCCTAAGAGGAGGGATATCCCTTGGAAAACACTGCCGTCAGTATCATACAATATGCTATGGAGATGGAACGAAACGGTCAAAGATTTTATACCCATTTTAAAGACCAGGTAAAGGGTGAAAAAGCAAAAAAGGTCTTTGAAGGTCTGGCAAAAGCGGAGGAAGAACATTATCAAATCCTGAAAGAGGCGTTAGAAAATCTGCTAAGGGAAAATGCCTGGTCCCAAGGCGATCCGTTGCCTTTGGAACAAGCTAGTATTTTTGAGTTAGTAAAGGAAGAGGAAAATCTCTATCCGAGCAGACTGGAATCGGATATTTCCGACTTGGCCATTATGCGTATGGCGTATTTGATTGAACATGATTTTGCTGAATTCTATCGAAAATCCCTAGATCGAATAAGGGATCTATAGTTTTGCACTTTTTAAATAATTACCAAAAATTGACGTAATAATTTGCAAAATAAAAGAGGAATATATGTACACAATACCTCTAATCAAAGGAGTGAAGCTTGTGTACATTTATATTCCTCAA
>NZ_LOEE01000003.1 GCF_001562415.1 Thermotalea metallivorans
GGGACTTTGCCTCCGGCTTCCTTCAGATTCCACCTCACGATGGACACCCTTGCCTTTGGCTAATGGTTCCCACTGCCAAGCCCATAGCGGACTTTCACCGCCAAGTTACTGCCCATGCCGGGCGCACGTGAAAATGAATACCAATCCTGACAGATTGGTATTCATTTCAATGGAAACCCTACAGACCCTTGTGCACCATGTAGTTCAATAAATCCACAATCCTGTGGGAGTAGCCCCATTCATTGTCGTACCAGGAGATAATTTTCACTAGATTATCGCCAATAACCATTGTTGATAAACCGTCGATAATAGATGATCGGGGATCTTTTCTATAGTCAATGGATACCAGGGGTTCATGGCTGTAACCCAAAATACCCTTTAATTCTCCTTCGGCAGCAGCCTTTAGCACTTGATTGATTTCTTCAGCAGTTGCAGACTTCTCCAGCTCAAATACAATATCTACCACAGATACGGTAGGTGTTGGCACCCTCATGGCAAAACCATTGAGCTTCCCTTTCAACTGCGGTAAAACTAAAGCAACAGCTTTGGCCGCTCCCGTAGTCGTTGGAATAATCGATTCTGCCGCAGCCCTTGCCCTTCTTAAATCTTTATGGGGCAAATCAAGGATTCTCTGGTCATTTGTATAGGAATGCACCGTCGTCATCAAGCCTTTTCTGATGCCGAATTTTTCATCGATTACCTTGGCAAAAGGCGCCAGGCAGTTTGTGGTACAGGAAGCATTGGAAATAATGTGATGTTTCTCAGGGTCATAGTCCTTTTCATTGACTCCCATCACAATGGTGATATCCTCATTCTTGGCCGGAGCTGAAATCACTACTTTTTTGGCTCCTGCCTGAATATGTTTCATTGCCTTTTCTTTTTGAGTAAATATGCCTGTGGATTCGATAACGATATCAACACCCAGTTCTCCCCATGGTAAGTTTTCAGGATCTTTTTCTGCAAAAATCTTTACTTCTTTTCCATTGACCACAAGGGCTCCATCCTTTGCTTCTACAGTTCCCTCGAATTTGCCGAAAACACTGTCATATTTCAGCAAATGGGCCAGTGTTTCCGCATCGGTCAAATCATTGATGGCAACAATTTCAAATTCATTGTTTGGGTTTTCAAAGGCAATTTTAAATGCATTTCTCCCTATTCTCCCAAATCCGTTAATGCCTACTTTTACTCCCATGATAATTCCTCCCTCAATCATATTATTTTATCTTTAAAATTTCCCTTGCCAAGCTTTCATCGATGACCAGGACAAGATTGGCGTTTAATCTGCTGATGGCAACCACAGCTTCTGCTTTTTCCGCTCCCGCCGCGGCACCAATCACAAGTTTCAGTTCTTTAAACTTTTTCAAGCTTACGCCAATGGTATTTACCTCCCTGATAATTTCGCCATTTCTATTAAAATAATAGCCAAAGGCTTCTGATACAGCTCCCTTTTGTGCAAGGTCTTGAAGCTCTGCCGGGCTCAATCCCCGACGTATGGCCATTTTATCAGCCCGTCCTATGCCAAAGATAAGCACTTGAATTTTTTCAATATACTCCATTACATCTTTGATCACAGGATCTTCTGACAATGTGGAGAAAACATTTTTATCAATGTTGTCAGGCATATACAACAACTTATAGGTTCCGCCCAGTTTGCCGGCGATCTTTGCTGCGATGGTATTGGCCTGTTTATCTACATCCTTTCCCAATCCCCCCCGGGCAGGCACCACGATCACATCTTGGAATTTGCCCTGTTCCTTTCCCATTTCCTCTGCCACTGCTGCCATGGTGCTTCCGCCGGTAATGCCGATAATCATTTTAGACTGGACAGTTGATTTTAGATAATTAGCTGCCGCCTTTCCAATTTCCTTTAGGGCAATTTCTCCATCTTGAATCATTTCGGGAACAACGATGACTTTTTTGATCTGAAGCCTTTCCCCCACTTCCTCCTCCAGATCCCGCAACCCCTTGAAGCGATGAATAAAGACACTTAACCCTTCAAGGGTATTTTCTCCAATCGCTGTAGTATTCATTCCTTCTGCACGGATCTCAATTAGGCCCTGGTTTTTCATCAGAGCCACTTCTCCCCGTATGACCCGCTCTCCGATCCCCAGAATACTTGATAGCTGTCTCCTGCCCACAGGCTGATAATAATGGATCAGCCGAAGAATATCATATCGCTTCATAAAAATTTCATGCAGATCGGGAATGATTTTTTTTTGAAGGGCAATGACCGTATCAATATCACAATCTTCTTTATGTATCAATTTCAATATATCCCTCCCATCCTGTTGCGGATATTATGAGCCTTCCCAGAAATACCTTGTTCATGGTCTATTTATGTCCCTATAGACATTTTTAGTCCCGCGCGAGACAAAAAAATATTTTCATTTTCATTGTAATACATGAAATTTATAAATGCAATATTCAATTATAAAATTCTCTTATGTTGATTTGCACTTTTGAATTAAGTTTACACAAAGCTTATATTTCTTCAACAGTTGCCAGTCATCTGTTGCCAGCTGCCCATCAACACTACCGATAGCTGGTAGTTGGCAGCTAGTAACAGGATATATTTACAGCATAAAAAAGCATAAACCTTTTGACAGCAACTTTCCTGTCCTACAAAGGCTTATGCTTGCTTTATCCTTTAAAAACGTTTTCTTTTGGAAGACGGCTGTATATTCATCTCGTCTCTGTATTTGGCGACGGTCCTTCTGGAAATGTTGATCCCTTTATTTTGCAATAAATCAGCAATCATTTGATCACTCAGGGGCTTCTTTGGATTTTCGTTATCGATCAACTCCCGCATCATGCTCTTGATGCTCTCCGCTGCAATCCCTTCTCCTTCTTGGTTGGATACACCGCTGCTGAAGAAAAATTTCAACTCAAATACACCCCTGGGGCTTTGCACATATTTTCCATTTACAGCCCTGCTTACAGTGGATTCATGGACGCCTATCTCGTCGGCAATCTGTTTCAAGGTTAAGGGCTTCAAATATTTTTTACCCATCTCAAAAAAGTCAATTTGATAATCTACAATGGCCTTCACCACTTTATAAATCGTTTGCCTTCTTTGCTCTATGCTCTTCACCAGCCACATGGCAGCATTTAATTTGTCTGTGAGGAATTTTGATGTGCTGGAATCCTTATCTTCGTTCATTAACATGCTTCTATAGAAAGAATTGATGGTCAATCTTGGAGCCGTTGTATCATTTACAATAACCACATATTCTCCGTCTACTTTTTCTATGGTTACATCGGGGGTGATATACTTGACGTCATGGGTCGATCCAAATATTCTGCCAGGTTTTGGTTCTAAGGTTTTTATAAAATCAGCAATTTCCTGAACTTCCTTCGGCGTAATATTTAATTCCTTCGCAATGTTTGCCAAACGATTATTTGCCAAGTCATCCAAATGATGGGAGATGACATCCGCAATCCTCTTATCCTGAATTCCCCTCTGACGCACCTGAATCAGCAGGCATTCCTTTAAATCCCGGGCAGCAACGCCTAAAGGATCAAAGGTTTGAATAATGGACAATACATTTTCCACGGCATCCTCAGAAACATGAAAAATTTCTGCAATTTCCGATACGGGCAATGTCAAATAGCCATTTTTATCAAGACTTTCAATAATGAACTTAGCAATGCTGTAATGCCTTTTTTTCAAAATAGAAAATTGGAGCTGAAACATGAGATGTTCCGTCAATGTCGTGTCATTATACAAAAACTGCTCAATGGATACTTCATCCTTGTCTTTATGATAGTTTGGCTGTCTATAGCTGATATCATCATATTCTCGAAAATATTCCTTCCAGTCTATTTCTTCCTTGTTTGAGTTTTTGCTGTTCTCAACGTCCTGGGGTGAGGTTGCAATGTCTAGAAGAGGATTTGCCAATAGCTGTTCATCAAGAAACTGGGATAGCTCCTGGGTATTAAATTGCAAAATTTGAATAGCTTGCTTCAATTCGGGAGTCATAACCAGTTTTTGAATCTGCTCAATATTCAAATGGAATCCCATCTTCATCTCCAATCACCCGCCTTCCATATCAAAGGATACTATCGTGATCAATCTTAAAACGGTGGATGCACAAATATTTGTTTCTCTTTTATTATTATATCATTAAATTTTTGTTAAATAAAGCTTGTTCCTACAATTCTGCATTACAGCAGAAAAGACAAGGCTTGGGGCCTTGTCTATCTTTCTCCTTTTTCATATGGAATTCCATCGGCTGCCGGTGCCACAGCCTTCCCTACAAAGCCCATGAGTACAACCAGAGTGATGACATAGGGAATCATGGACAGCAGATTTGCAGAAATGTTAAGTCCCACTTGGGGGCTGCCTAAATAAATCTGTATGCCTGTAGTAGCGCCAAAAAGCAGACATGCTCCCATGGCACCCTGGGGTTTCCATTTGCCGAAGATCATGGCTGCCAAAGCAATAAAACCTTGCCCCGAAATTAATGTAGGTCTGAAGGAAGCAACGATTGCCATACTTAAGGAAGCACCGCCCAGCCCTGCAAGAATTCCCGACAAAATAACAGAAAAATATCGTATTTTATATACATTAATTCCCAAGGTATCCGCCGCCTTTGGATGTTCCCCTACGGCTCGAATTCTCAATCCCAGCTTTGTCTTATACAAAACATACCAGGACAGAAGTACCAGCAGAAAGGCAATATAGACGGAGGCATACTGATTGAAAATCGTATCAAGAATAGAATTTTCAATCACCCCGTTCAAAGGCCTCGGCAATTTAGCATTCAAGGGTATTGCCGGCGTCATCGTAGCCCCTTCGAACAATCTCCTCGAAAGAAACAGGGAAAGGCCTGGCGCTAAAAAATTGATGGCAATGCCCGATACAACCTGATCCGCATGGAAGCTCACCGATGCCACGGCATGCAGCAGCCCGAAAAAACCTCCCGCAAGACCTCCAATGATAAATGCCACCCAAGGCACCCACCATAGGATCCCGTAGACATCTGAAAGAATAAAAGCAGAAGCAGCAGCAGAAAAAGCCCCTACCGTCATCATCCCTTCGATTCCGATATTGGCAACTCCCGAGTTTTCTGAAAACACTGCACCCAGGGAGGCATAAATCAACGGCGTGGCATACATCAATGTAGTTCCCAGTATAAAAGCCAAATCCTTAAGCATCTATTGCACCCCCTTTTGGAGCTTTTTTCTATCCAAGCACTTTAACACATATCGAAAAATTCTATTGGTTGCAATAAAGAAAATAATAGATCCAATGACAATATTGATGACTTCCGTAGGCACACCGATCAACTGCATTTTGGATCCCCCATAAGTGAGTCCTCCGAACAGCAATGCAGATAATATGACTCCAAAAGGCGTATTATTTCCTATCAGCGAAACGGCAATGCCATTAAATCCATAGCCTTCCATGGCAGCTAAAATAGAAACGTGATACGATACACCCATCACATGGAGGGCTCCAGCGGCACCCCCCAAAGCTCCAGCAATAGCCATGGACAATACAATGCTCCGTTTTACATTGATGCCTCCGTATTGGGCGGCATCCTTATTAAATCCTACAGCCCTTAACTCATATCCCACAGTCGTCTTAAAGAGCAGATATGCAATGAGGGCTGTCATGATGATGGCAATAACAATGCCCCAGTTCACCTTCGTAGCCGCACCCAAGGATTCCTTCAGCCAATCCATTCCGATCTTTGCAGTCTCATGGATATCATGGGAAGATTCCGTTCCCTTTCTTTTAAATGCCTCCTGTTCCACAGCAAAATTAGACAAATACAAAGCCATCCAGTTCAACATAATTGTTGCAATTACCTCGTGGACTCCAAATTTTGACTTTAGAAATCCCGCAATGGCTCCCCAGAGTCCGGCGGCGATAGCCCCACCAAAGAAGACAACGGGAACATGGAGAATGGCGGGCAACTTTAGGAAATACCCTAACAAAGTGGCAGCCAATGCGCCAATGATAAATTGTCCTTCAACTCCTATATTAAATAATCCCGTACGAAAGGCAAATGCCACGGATAATCCAGTCAAAATCAGGGGAGTTGAACGAATCACCGTCCAAGCTAGATATTTCGGTCTGGAAAAGATGCCATCCAACATCAGACGATAGGCCTCCAAGGGACGATAACCGGAAATATAGATGACCACAGCACCTACTAAGAGCCCCATGATGATCGATAATATGGTAAGGGCCAAGGTTTCATTGAGAAACAAATTTTTGATACGTTCCTTCATTGTTTTTGCCTCCATTATCGCCCACCTCCTGCCATCATCAATCCCAATTCATTTTCATCCGTTTCCTTTGCATTTACGGTTCCAACAATCTTTCCTTCGTAGATTACAGAAATTCTATCGGAAACATTCATAATTTCGTCTAATTCAAAAGATACCAGCAAAACTGCTTTATTCCTGTCTCTTTGATCAACCAACGCCCTATGGACAAACTCAATGGCCCCTACGTCAAGGCCCCGGGTCGGCTGAGCAGCAATCAAAAGATCTGGGTCATTGGTAACCTCTCTGGCGATGATAACTTTTTGCTGGTTTCCTCCCGACAAAGCCCTAGCTTTTAGCTCCTTATTCCTTGGGCGTACATCAAATTTTTCCATGAGCTCCTCGGCAAAGGATCGGATTTTATCATAATTTAAGCGAATTCCCTTAGAAAATGGTTCCTTGCGGTAGTTTTCCAGCACCATGTTTTCCGCCACAGTAAAATCCAAGACCAGCCCGTGTTTTTGCCTGTCTTCGGGTATGTTGGAAACACCTGCCTCAAAGATTTCCCTGGGGGTCCGATTGGTAATATCTACTCCATTGATCCACACTTTGCCGGACTTCACCTTCCTCAGGCCGGTAATCGCCTCAATCAGCTCCGTTTGCCCATTGCCGTCCACTCCCGCTATGCCAACGATTTCCCCAGCCCTAACCTCCAGATTTAACCCCTTTACAACTTCATATCCTCGATTATCTTCAACTACCAAACCCTCCACTTTTAAAACAATATCCGATGGTTTGACAGGCCCTTTCTCTACGGCAAAACTAACTTCCCTTCCAACCATCATGGAAGCCAGTTGATTTTCATCGGTTTGGGAAACATCCACCGTATCAATCCGCTTCCCCCTTCGAATGATGGTGCAGTAATCGGCACAGGCTTTGATTTCCTTTAGCTTGTGGGTAATAATGATGATGGATTTCCCCTGGCTAGTAAGATTTTTCATAATCACAATCAATTCTCTAATTTCTTGAGGAGTCAATACAGCCGTCGGCTCGTCCAGAATCAAAATTTCCGCACCTCGATACAAAGCCTTCAATATTTCCACCCGCTGCTGCATGCCCACAGAGATATCTTCAATTTTTGCTTCCGGATCCACATGCAAACCATACTGCTCCGATAGAGCCCGTACATCTTCAATGGCTTTTTTTATATTGAGTTTATTAAATGCTCCCGTAGGTTCCATGCCTAAAACAATATTTTCAGCCACGGTAAAGGGCTTGACCAACATGAAATGCTGATGAACCATTCCAATGCCATGGGCAATGGCAACATTGGGGTTCTTCACATCCACTTTTTGGCCCTGAATATATATTTCGCCGCTTGTAGGCATATACAACCCATATAGTATGTTCATGAGAGTAGATTTCCCTGCACCGTTTTCTCCCAACAGGGCATGGATTTCTCCCTTATGCACCTTGAGATCAATATGATCATTGGCCGTAAAATCTCCAAATTTCTTTACAATATTCTTCATTTCCACAACCACTGTCTGAAAATCTATATGCTCCTTTATGGCATCCAAAACAATACCTCCCTACTACGCTTGTGATTGCATAAGCATTTCTATTATACTAAATTATACTTCGTATAACAACCCGCCATATTTTTACGACAACACATTTGCAATTCTTTCCTGCCTGGTTTGGAAATTTGAAGCCCAGAACCGAATGGCCTGGGCTTCATCACTAGAAATTATTTCATTGCTTCAAATTCTTCCTTCGTAGCCGGAACCTTAATTTCGCCGCTGATAATCTTGGCCTTTAAGGCTTCTACTTCATCCAAAATTTCCTTTGGTACCAGTTTGCTGGAACTTGGAGCAATATCTACACCGCCTTCTTTTAAACCGTATACTACAGTTTCTCCGCCAGCGTATTTACCATCTTTTAAATCTTTTGCTACGTTGAAGATTGCATTGTCCACTCGCTTCATGGCTGATGTGATTACGTTATCCGGTGCGTCTGGATTTTGGTCTTTATCAACACCAATCGCATATTTGCCCTTTTCTCTAGCAACTTCAATCATGCCGTTTCCAGTCGCTCCTGCCGCGTGGAAGATAATATCTGCACCATTGGCATACATCTGTTCTGCAATACTTCTTCCCTTGGCTTCATCCGTAAAGGAGTTGGCATACTGTACCATTACTTCTACATTTGGATTTGCAGCTTTCACGCCGGCCAGATATCCATAATGGAACTTATGGATCACAGGAAAATCCATGCCGCCTATAAAACCAACTTTATTTGTTTTTGTCATCTTACCGGCTATGTAACCTACAAGATAGGATGGTTCTTCTTCTTTAAACACAACACCCACTACATTTTCCGGTGTCTCATCCCCATAGGCATAGTCGATAATTGCAAATTTCTGATCGGGATAGTTTTGCGCAGCTGTTTTTATCGTTTCACCCATAAGGAAACCAATACCCCAGATCAAATCGTTTTCTGCATCCACAAGGGTTTCAATATTGGTTGCATAATCAGCTTCTTGTTTGGATTCTTGATAACTTGCTTGAACACCCAGCTCTTTTTGTGCTCTTTGTAAGCCTTCCCATGCTGATTGGTTGAAGGATCTGTCATTGACACCGCCTACATCTGTAACCATTGCGATTTTTAGCGGTTTCTCAGCAGGGGCATTGTTTTCACCGGGCTGCTGCTGTTCGGGTGCCTTTGGGCCACATCCAGCAACTAAGCCTGCAAGCAACATCATTGTCAGCAATAATGCCATAGTTTTTTTGAACATGTTACTCTCCTCCTCAATTTCGTCCATTTTTTGTTGTCTTCCCCTAGACAATATAGCCTATAAGAATTCTACACGAACATCTCAAAATCCTTTTAAAGTATAAAAAAATATTTATGGTTATTTTTTTTGCTATAGCAGCAATAAAACTCCAGCACCGCTGGAGTAGTCTGTAGAAAAAGTAACGGGATAAGTAAGAACCCTTGAGATTTAGGCTTCGTCGCGAATCAGCAAGCCGCTTTTTTCCTTGTTTTTTTATTTAGAAAAGCGGCGCAGGTCTGAGCAGGAAGCCAAATCTCAAGGATTTGTCTACAAGCTAAAACTCCAGCACCGCTGGAGTTTTATGCTTAGCAAATATCGCCTTCCTTTGCTACAAAGCCTGCTTGACTTAATATTTCCGTTGCCTTATGGACCTTTTCCTCATGAACAAGAACAATCGGTCCTGTGCAACCCATACCGCTTTCAGCATAGATGCCCGCCTTCCAGAGGGTCTTGACGGCATCCTCTAAATCCATAATATCGATACCGGAGATGGAACCTGTGACAACCTCTTGAGCCGGCGCTGTTACTGTCTCGGTTTCTGCCGGAGCCTTCTTTGCATCCTTGGTTAAAGACTTTAGAATTTCATCAAATTTAGCCGCCTTTGCTTTGGCAAACTCTGCCTTCGCTACTTCTGTCAGTTTGCCCTGGGCAAGTTTTGCAGCATATTGAATAGCATTGGCTACCACGGGTACGCCAGACGCCCTCGACAGAATGAGGATGATTCTGTCATAACCCTCTCCGATTCCCGGACCGTATCCATAACCCAAAGCCTCATAACTACCGCCTGTAGTATAGGAGGAAAATACCTTCATCATAATATTGCCTGTCAGCGTATCCGTCACCATCACATCGACACTACCGGCCAGCAGATCGTTTCCTCTCATGACAGCTCCTCCATCGGAGCGGATGGATTCGGAAAAATTAATCTTATATCCGTTGGCATTTAATTCTTTTAGTGCCCGTTCTACTTGTCTGGCACCATCCAGATTTAAAATCCCTACTGTTGGATTTTCAATACCCATGGCCTTTGCTGTGATAATGCCGTAAAGGGCATTTTTCACCATGGCTTCTACCCTGTGGGCTGAGGCCGTCCCTGTCGTCGTCGCCAAAAACATCTCCCGACCCATCCCCGGTGTAATCACCTTTCCTACCGTAGAAACGCCGATGGGGAAATTATAGTGCATCGTCACACAGCTTTGGATATAACCGCTGTCCAGCAGCTCCTCCATCTTTTTATGCATTTCTTCTTCTGTATTTACTTCCACAATCTCTAAGTTTGTATTTACCTTAGGTCCGATTAATACAATGTCAAAGTTTTCAGCATTTTTGGCTGCCAGTTCTGCACCCTTTACCAGATTTTCTACTCCATGCTCGCTGCCGAGGGTTGTAAGCCCTACTTTGACACGGTTTCCAAACTTGCCTGTTTTGATGGCATCGGCAATGTCTAAAAACACTTTGCCGATCATTTGTTTTACTGCGTTATTTTCAGCCATTCTCATCACCCCTATGCCTTTAGTAGATGTGACGCGAAGTCTCTCATAGCCTCTGCTATCATGTGCTTTACTTCTTCTTCCGATATACTGGCACCTGCTGTTTCTGCCTTTCCTGTATTTCTTTCCATGACGATGGAAACCCCATCGAACAGGTTTGTCATACGACCAAGGAATAAACTGCCTTTTCCTACAATCATTACCCGGTTGAGATTGCCGGTGGTTAAATCTTCCTTCGCAAATCCAAGATAGGGTACTCCTGAAGGAATATGTCCTTGGGTTGGCGCCCATCCCGGCATGCCATGCTTTTCAACAAAAGTACCCAGGTCTTGTCTGTCCAATTCATTTCTCTTCACGCCTAAGGCAGCAATCATTTTATAGTTGGCTTCCGGCACGTCTCCCGCTCCTGCAGGTTTTGTCACATCTGGATTTTGCATTTCTACAGAATATTTATCAATATCTGTAATCTTTAATCCTCCCTTATCCAGGGGTGTTGTGACAAGGGATGTAATGACAGCTTGGGGAGATGATCCGGTTCCTACGGTATGTCTTCCCACAAGATCTGTTCTTAATATTGGGCTTACCCCGTCATTTTTGCTTACAAGAACGGCAAATCCCCCCAGTACGTCCTCTAGGATAGGCATTCCTTTCTTCACATGGTCCTTGCCGTTCATTCCTAATTTTGCCGTTGCACCGCCAGCCACAAGTGCAACATTTTCATAAACCCCTGCCTGCACCAAAGCTGCTGCTTCAATCAATGCATGGGTTGGCGCCGCACAGAAGCCTCTAGTATCAGAACCTGTAGCATTCATTGCTCCCACCACTTCCGCAATGGCCTTGGCAAAGTTTCCGCCGCCTCTTTGGTTCATGTCGCCGCAAGCTTCTTCTGAGCATTCGATCACATAATCAATATCGGCCACATTGATATTATTCTTATCAATCAGATGCTTGAAAGCCAATGCCCCGGAAGCTTTTACCACAAGGTTTTCAAACAGCACATGGGCATTTAAATTGGGGTCTATATCATGGGCTCTTTTTACGCATCCTACCAATTTCCCTTCATGATACAAACCTTCTGCATGCTGTTCCTGAATATATTTTTCGATATCTGCCAAATCTTCGCCTTCCTTCAGCTTAGGAACATCATCCTTGAACAGGGGATGATTCATCATCTTTTCCTTCACCATGGCTGTAAAACCTTTGTCTAATTTTACCAAATCAAAGGCATCCACCATCTTCATCAAAGCAATAAACTCATCCTGGGGCATAATTTCGCCGAACTTGCCGAAACGGCTGGCTCCCGGTATATCTTTATCATACCAAGGCATTTCATATTTTCTTAAATCCTCAGGAGTCAAATTTCCGATATACACTTGATTGGGTCCGTAGTTTACAACCTTTTCATAGGGTCTAATGTGCTCGGGAAGCTTTTTCAGATATTCTGAGTCAGGATTTGTAAGCTTTTCTGTTGTTTGCGTGGTACCGTTATGATAGATCATATCAGGCGTATGCACCAGAACATACCCTGATCCTTTTACTACAGCATAACTCATCATTTCCACCTCCATATAATTTAAGAGCAAAATGGCTGCAGGCGTCCCCTGGCAGCTCGCAGCCGCAGACTAGGTACATATTGGGCAAAATCCTTGGACGCATAGAAAAATCATGAAAGAAATAATCAGTTCTTATTTTTCCATGTCATGCATATAATTTTAATAAATGGGTGATGCATTCACCACCCATTTATTGTTTGTTTAGTCTCAGCAGCTGCCAGCTGCGGAAACAGCCGGCAAATCTATTAATTTTCAAATACTGTTTGACCTTCAACTTCCGTTGAAAGAGCCTTTAATGCTTTTTCAACTAATTTTCTTCTCAGCTTCTTCTCTTCTGCTGGATCCAGCGCCGGATTTCCAAGGGGATGAGGAATTGCTACAGCAGGTACGATTCTGTTTGCTCCAACTGTTAAAGAAATTGGAACAACTGTACAAATGTGTACTACCGGAATGCCTGCTCTTTCAATTTCTTTTACCATCGTTGCACCGCAACGTGTACAAGTACCTCAGGTGGAGGTGAGGATAACAGCATCTACACCGTCAGCCACCAGTTCTTGGGCGAACTTCGCTGCGAATGCCTTCGAATTGGCAACAGAAGTACCATTCCCCACAGTAGTATAGAAATATCTGTGTAATTCGCCGATGACACCTTCTTTTTCCATGTCCCTTAATACGTCTACAGGCAATACTCTGTTTGGATCTGCATTGGCATAAACAGGGTCATATCCGCCGTGGGCTGTCTCATGGGTTGCTTCTGTCAGTTTTGCATAATCAGCAATATCGTATTTTCCATACTTTGATGCACTGGAAGATTCGATATGATCCGGGTTACCCTTTGGTACAATACCACCGGAAGTAACCAAGGCAATCTTTGCTTTCGAAATATCCTTTACAGCCGGATTTGGTGCTACATTGTCAAAATCAGGCATCGGATACTCCGTTACAAAGGTCTCACCCTTCAGTTTCTTCAGCATCATATCTACGGCTCTCTTTGATCCTCTCTCTTCCAAGAAGATGTTCTTTCTTACACCCCTTGGAATGTAGCCGTCAATATGAGGAGCTTTGATTTCTTCTCCTTTTGCCAACTTCAGAGCAAGTTTTGCCAATGCTGGAGCTGCCGTTCTCATAGCTGCAGCAGAGTTTCCTGTTTCAACAATATACAGGTCTTTCTTGAACATATCTGCGCCCGGATTCTCAATATACATCGCAGTAGCTACAGGAATGTTCAGGACGTCCTTCACTGCCTTAGAAATGGTACCGCATGCCACACCGTATCTACCTGCATTAAAAGCCGGTCCTGCAATGAACAGATCAGGATTGTATTGTTTCACCATGTCAAGAATTTGTGTTTTTGCTTCTTCAATATTTTCATTAAAGTAAGAATCTCCGCAGATAATCGTGGCAACGATTTCCGCTTCACCACCGAATGCCGCGTTTAAAGCAGCTCCGGGTCCAACCACGCCTTCTCTTACTTCAGGCTTTATATCAGCCTTCTCCTCGCCACCGATACCGGCGAAGAACTGGTTTATATAATGAACAACTCTTATCTTGCTCATAGTTTCCCCCCTCTCTTATTTTTGCACTGGGAAATTTTTTATAGGTTTATTTTAGTATTTGCAGAATTGTTCTCTGATGGACTTCATTTCAGCAATGATAGAATCTACATCTAATACCATTTCCATCATACCGATTTGCTCATCATATACCGCCGGATCTACTGCTTCTTTGAATTCCGGCTCTACCGCATGATATACTCTGAGTCCCAACTGGACTCCTGCCAATGAACCTGCATAGGTAGGGTCTCCATTTGTTACTGTTTCAGCAGCCAAGCCTGCAGCTTCTGCTTCAGCAGCACCAAGAAGAACGATAATGTTTTCTGGTCCGTACTTCTCAGCCATTGCTTTTACCCTATTTTGATTTTCCAGGTCCATTGCTCCTGCAGCCGTTCAGACAAAGCACTCTGTAGCAGAAAATACTACTTCAGCGCCTGTTCCTTTCAAGCATTCTTCCATTGCAGGACCCGGTATACCATCTCTGTCACCAATGATGATGACTTTTTTGCCATCGAACATACTCATGGTTACCATCCTCTCTTATCATTTTTTTCTTTCTGCTCAGCAAAGCATCTATTGATTAGAAAGTAGTCGCTGACATCTTGTTGAAGCCTAATTCATTGGTTGCTCCAGTAATTACCTGAATCTCAGCTTCGATGCTTCCGTCCGGTCTTAAGCTTCCGTCAAAACCGCCGGCAATCTTGTCTGTGTAATCCAGCATGCCAATGATTCGCTTCATTGGAGGCAGAACAATAATTTCGTTCGCATTTCCGCCTGTTACAACAGCATCTGCCTTTGGATCTGCATCAGCAAGGGATTGGGATGCTCCATCTCTACCGGCATATTCATCTGTAACAATTACAGTCTTGACACCTTCGTTTTCGATCTTTCTGCAGTTCATAATAAGGTCTGTATCTGGGTTGCCAAAACCTTCCTGGGATATAATAGCTCCATCCAATCCAAGGAACCTGCACAGCTTCGCAGTCCAGTTGGAGGATCTTTCCTTATCCGCCAAGTATACGTTTTCGTTGGTAATGATCACCCCTACGAAATTCAGATCCTTGCCATGTCTTGCATACAGATCGTGAATAATAGGATTGTTTTGATGATGATAGGTTGTGTTTTTGTCACAAGCAGAAACACAGTTACCGCTTAGAATTGCTCCATCCATGACTTCTGTCGGATAAAGAATTGTAGGTACAATCTTCTTGGCGTCTACCCCGTATACATAGGTATCATGCAGCAATCCTTGGGTTTGAAGCATATACACATATCCGATTTTTGGCAAATTCGGATATTCCTGAATGCTTTCCAGTAATGGCTTTGTTTCATAAACTTCTACCTCATCGGGCTGAACGTTTAATCCCGCTTTGCCGATAAAGGCAGCAGCCTTTAATCCAGCCATTCTTGCTGCAGCTTCATACTCGTGCTGCTTTAAGCCTTCTACGGGCTCAATGACCAAGCAAACATTGTATGTCTTTGAGAATGGAGTATACTCGGCTCCAGGACCTGACATATCAATGATACCTTCCTGGAAACCTACGATTTTGCCGCAAGTAACAACTGCGGCACCACTTAATACATGTGTGCGTCCAGTCCCCACTGTAGTAACTTTGTTAATAACTCCCGGGAATATTCCACCTGGGCCCTCTACCTTTACTCTTGGCTCAATAACGTCCTTCACAGGTGTAATTCTTGTCTCTTCACCCGGCTTTGCAAGCTCCACCTTTACACTCTTGATGTGCTCGTCTTCCAAGATAAGGTTTACAATTTCCTGCTCATTTACATACAGTGTTCCATTTTCTACCTTCGTTGTGTCACCAAATTGAACATCTGTAATTTTAATTTTTCCTAGTTCTAGGCGCACAAAATTCACCTCCCTTTATATTTATAACCCATAGCCGGCGGGTCTATACCCACCGGAATAGACTATAGGTTACCCTACATGTTTTTGAATCATAGCTTCGATATTTGCCTTTGTCGCATCGTCTTTTGTCACTTCATCAATCTTTTGTCCATCCTTGTAAAGTGAGATTGTCGGAAGACCCAGAACCTTTTGTGAGATGGCCAGCCTTCTTGCCTGGGTTGTATTCAGTTTTACAAACTTTACTTTTCCTTCATATTTTGCAGCCAATTCCTCCACATCCGGCATAAGGGCCTTGCAAGGCTCACAGCCATCACTCCAGAAATCTACCAGCACAAATCCTTGGGCTTCCAATACCTCTGCTTGGAAAGTATCCTTATCTACAGATAACATGTTTTCACCTCCTTTAATCACCGATATCCCTTTTATAGCACAGGGTATACGGAAAAATTTTTACAGCATCATTCTTCAAAGTTGCTTTCAATATATTTTTCAGCCTGTACTGCGGCAATGGCTCCATCCGCTACAGCTGTCACTACCTGTCTTAATGATTTTACCCGAATATCTCCTGCAGCAAACACACCAGGTACATTTGTATTCATATTTTCATCGGTGATAATATAGCCTTGGGGATCCATATTTATTTTCCCTTTGTAAATTTCGCTTAATGGCTGGAATCCGATAAACGGGAACACGCCAAAGGTTCCGTCATTCTCATCGGCAACGTACTCATGGGTTTCACCGGTTTTTGTATTTCTAAATACGATGGATTCTACTACACCATCTCCTTTGATTTCTGCAACTTCCGTATTCCACATAAACTCTATTTTGGGATTCTTGAATGCCTTTTCTTGAATTGATTTTGCTGCTCTCAATTCACCCCTTCTGTGGACAATGGTTACCTTGCGGGCAAACTTTGTAAGATAAATTCCCTCTTCTACAGCAGAATCTCCACCGCCGATTACAAATACTTCCAGGTCCGTGAAGAAGTCTGCATCACAGGTTGCACAGTAGGACACTCCTTTTCCTGTTAGCTCCTGCTCGCCCGGGCATCCAATCAACTTGGGCGTAGCACCACTGGCAATAATCACTGCCTTGGCATGATATTCATCCTTTTCGCCCCTCAATACTTTAATTTTGCCGCTGAAATCAACTTCTACAATATTGTCTTTCTTTCTCTCTGCGCCAAATTCATCTACCTGCTCAACCATTCTAGCCACCAAACTGGGTCCTGTGGCATTGGGAATGGAACCGGGATAGTTCGCTACCTCATTAGTAGTTGAAATTTGTCCTCCCACCTTGTTCTTTTCTAATACCAGGGTCTTCATTTTTGCTCTTGCAGCATATAGACCTGCGGCCAGCCCTGCCGGACCTGATCCAACAATGACCACATCATACAAATTTTGCATGATTCTTCCTCCTTTATTTTTAAATTGTTATCCATGGAATTGATCCATACTTTCAATGGCGCCTTTGATCAAATAAAAATCAATCAGTCGAAAATCTTCCAGTATCTTTTCCGTCCAACGGGGTGTTTTCTTTCCAAAAATAAACTTTTTTGCAGTTTCTATACTTTCTTCAATGATCATTAGGGATTCCATATCCAAACTTCCCTTTTCTATCGTAACAGCAACGGACTTGTACGGCGTTTCGTTTGGTTTCACACTTCCCGACAGGGGATGGGTCAGCAACCGGTGCCCTTCGTGTATTTTATTTCTGGCGTTCGACAACACTTCCAAATATGTATAGGTTGCAGAATACATTATTTCCATTTTATCTTTATAATTTTCATATACCAAAGGATTATTCGTAATAATTATTTTTTTCAAGATTTCACCTCGAGTTTCTTGTGTTCTAGGAAAACGTTTTATCAAAAGATTTTTTTAAAAATCGTGCTGGATTTCAAAAGAAAACAGAGAAGCACAGCAAAGAATCCATTGCCATACTCCTCTGTCTATAACCTGAGAGTTTCTTCTAAAATAGAATTGCCCCTTCGGTGCTTCCTTTGAAGCTTTCCAGAGTTCTGTCAAAATGCGGTCCTTTTGCCTGAGAATTTCACCTCAAAATTGGCAAACTTTTTCGGTTTGTTCCTTCGGCGGCCCGTAACCTGGGCTCTCTCCCGCATTTATCAGCCAGAAACCATATATATTTTTTTATAATATATTCCATAATTTTCATAGATGAAATCTATATTTATTATATTATATCTGCTAAATATTTGACAATACATTTTCTCCGGCTGAATCTTCTGAATTTTTGTTAAGGGAGCATGACAACCATATGCATTTCTATTCTGTAAAAATTTATAGGCTTGCAACTTTAGAATTAAATCTATGCAAAAGCTATATTTCTTGAGCAGCTACCAGTTGCCAGTTACCGGCGTCAGCTACCGGTACTGGTGACTGATGACTGGCAGCTGGCGGCTGGTAGCCGGCAACCGGTCAATGACAACAAGATCTGTATTTCACAAAAAAGATTATTTTTTGTAAAAGGGCAGATGAGATATAATCCATTTTTATGAATCAATGGAGATCAGCTCATAGTGATTGGTGCCCAGTCCTATTTTCTCACCGTACTCCAAAATATAAGCTCCATCCACATCTTTATGAACACCCTGAAACTTATCCTTCCCTGCCTCGTGATTGCAAGACAATTCTGAATCATGAAGCCCCTGCTGGCTGTTGACCAGATCATAGCTGGCACGGTCAATGGCAACGGGATCAAAGGAAGCTAGTATGCCTACATCGGGAACGATGGGGGTATCACTCCAAGGTACACAGTCGCATAAAGGGGTTACATTCATGACAAAGTTCATATAGGCCACCTTCCCTTGTTTGTTTGCAACGGCACCCAAGGCATACTCAGCCATTTTTTCCAAAAACACTTTCGTATCCGTCTTCCACTGAACCTTAATGGCCCTTTTATGACATGCCGTTGTACACTCTCCACAGCCGATGCACTTTTCCAAATCTATCTTTGTCTTTCCGCCTTGAATCGTAATGGCGTCTGCCGGACACCATTTGGCACAAACGCTGCAGCCGATGCAATGCTTGTCGATCACTTCCGGCTTTGCATCAGAATGCTGGATTTGTTTTCCTGCTGCCGAAGCACAACCCATAGCCAAATTTTTAATCGTCCCGCCAAATCCTGACATTACATGTCCTTTGAAATGGGACAGCACAATCATAGCATTGGCATTATAAATATCCCCTGCAATTTTTACAGTAGCAAAATTTTTCTGATGGACGGGCACATCGATGGAATTCTTGCTGTATAGTCCGTCAGCAATGATAATGGGTGCTCCCACTACCGAATAGGCAAAACCGTTTTCAATAGCCGTCACCATATGGTCAACACTGTTGGTCCTGCTACCTGCATAGAGGGTATTGGTATCCGTCAAAAAGGGTTGCCCCCCTTTTTCTTTGACTTTATCCACAATCTGTCTTACAAATACAGGATGAATATACGCGTGACTGCCTTTTTCTCCAAAATGGAGTTTTATGGCTGTCTGGTCTCCCTTGGCAAGGATATCCCCTATCTTTGCTTTGTCAAACAACTTTCGCAGCTTTGTCGATATATTGGTATTTTTAGAAGTTGCTCTTAGGTTTGCAAAATATACTTTACTAGCCACTTCTCCTCTCCCTCTCCCTTCCTCTTGACAGGATGAAAGCACCCATATGGTTTATGGATGTCTTATCCTCTTAAATACAGCAAAGCTAATAATCCCGGACCCGTATGGGTTCCTATGGTACAGCCGATATTTGTCGTAACCAATTCCTTGGGCTCAAACTCTCTGATGACTTCTTCTTTTAGAATTTCAAGACCTACCAGATTGTCCCCATGGGCCAATCCTATCATCTCACAACCTTTTTGCATGCCCCTTTCCTTTGCCAGTTCGATCATCCTGGGAATAATTTTCTTGCTGCCCCTCACTTTATCTAAAGTTTCAACCTTTCCTGATTCTATCGTAAGAATGGGCTTCACATTCAGTATCGTGCCAATGGCCGCCTTTGTTGCGCTCAATCGTCCCCCTCTTTTTAAAAATTCTAAGGTCTCCACGGAGAAAAGATGATCTGCCCTTTTTTTCATCTCTTCAATTCTATGGAGTATTTCTTCCTTTGTTTTTCCTGCTTGCGCCATTCTTGCCGCCTCTACCGCAATCATGCCGCAGGAATAAGAAAGGGCTAAGGTATCTATTACCGTTACTTCCTCCGTATCCAATTGCTGTTTTGCCATCAGGGCCGATTGATGGGTCCCGCTGACGCCAGAGGAACCGTTAATAACAATCACCTCATAGCCATCGTTCAAGGCTGCCTTCATTTCCACTAAAAATTCATGGGGCGGCACTTGGGAAGTGCTGGGCATTTGCGTCGTTGTCTTTAATTTTTCAAAGAACTGAGCTGTGCTTAAATCAATCCCGTCCTTGTATTCTTCATCGCCAAATCTTATGGTTAAAGGAAGCACAGAAATATTATATTTTGCTGCCAGCTCCTTCGGAATATCAGAAAGGCTATCTGCAATAATTTTTATAGGTTTCACACATATTCCTCCTTTCGAAAAGTCAGCACCTTTTCCTTTTTCTACATTATTGTTTATATTCTCTTAAAAAATACATAGCGACGGCACCGGGCCCCGCATGGGTCCCTACAACACATCCCGTTTTCGAAAGAATAATCTCCTTCACGGCAAAATTTCCTCGAATGGCTTCGATCAATTCTAAAGCATAGGCCTCATCATTGGAATGGTTTACTCCTATGGTTTGCTGGGATAAATCGATTTGATGCTCTTGAATCCAATCTATCAGCCACTTAATGGCTTTTTTTCTGCCTCTCACCTTATCCTCCGGAATAAGTTTTCCATCCTTCATCGTTAATATAGGCTTGATATTCAGCAGTTTTCCTACAAAAGCCTCCGCCGCATTGAGCCTTCCGCCTTTATATAGGTTTTCAAGGGTATCCACCACAAATTTATATTCCATATTTTCCCGCATGTATGTAATCCTTTTTAATATTTCCTCTTTGCTATAATGATTTTGTGCCATCCTGGCTGCTTCAATGACAAATAATCCATAACCGAGGGTAACTCCTTTTGAGTCTATGATTTCAATATCCCCATTTTCCAACATATCCTTTGCCGCTAAGGCGGAACGATAGGTTCCGCTCAGCTGGGATGACATCAGAATTGTGATCACTGTGTTTCCCGAAGTCGTTAACTCTTGGAATACTTTGAAAAACTCACCGGGTGTAACCTGTGAGGTTGTGGGCAGTTTTGGACTTTCCTTCATCATGGCAAAAAATTCTTCTGTTGATAAATCAATACCGTCACGATAGGACTTGTCCTCAAAATTTACCGTCAAAGGCACCACGGTAATATCTAAGGTTTTTGCTAAATCCTGTGGTATGTCTGATACGCTGTCCGTTACAATTTTTATCATTCTCTGCTCACCTCAATTTTCTCTTTTTTATTCTACCTATATTGTATTATCAATATGATGATTTTACAACCAAATTTTGGACTGGCCCGGTTTTTCATAGAATTTCAAAAAAAGAAAAAACAGGAGCCCCATGCAACTGAAGCACCTGTCTTATCTTTTGTTTATGATTTTTGCGTTGCATCAATCACTGCAAAGGCAATTTTTGAAGCATGGTCCCCGATTCGCTCCAAATTGCTGATAATATCTAGGAATATTACCCCTGCGCTCGGAGAACATTGCTGCTTATTGAGTCTGGCAATATGACTGGCCCTCAAAGATTTCTCCATATGGTCAATCTCGCCTTCTCTTTCAATTACCCTTTTTGCAATATTTGTATCTCCCGTTTTCAGTGCCAGAATAGCTTGGGTATAAGATTTCAGCACGCGGTCATGCATCAGCTGCAGCTCCTGAATAGCGACTTCACTAAATTCCAGTTTGTTTTCAATGCGGTATATAGCCAGCTCTGCCAAATTATCCGCATGATCTCCTACCCGCTCGATATCATTAATGGTATTAAATAGCCCATCCACAATCTCATGCTGCTCTGCTGATAAGGCTGTATTGGACAGTTTCACCAAATAAGCGGCGATTTCCTTTTCTAAATGATTAATGGCACTTTCCAGAGAAAAAACTTCATGAGCTGTTTTTTCATCGGTATTTAAAAATGCTTCCATTGATTTTTGATAGGACTCTAATGCCAAATTGCCCATATGCAAAACTTCTTTAATCGTTTGCCCCAAAGCGATAGAAGGTGTTTCCAGAATACGGTCATCCAGATATTTCACACCTACCACATGCTTCTGCTCATCGGGAGTTTCAGGGATGATTTTCCTAGCGAAGAATACCAATACTCCCGCAAAAGGCAATTGAATAAACATGTTGGTTACATTAAACAATGTATGGGCGTTGGCAATTTGTCTTCCCACATCCCCGGGAGATAAAGCCTTCACGGCATATAATACCGGCCTTTGCAATATAAACACAAATAGAATCGTTCCAACGATATTAAACATCAAGTGAATAATTGCTGCTCTTTTGGCCGTTTTGTTTGCGCTGATACTGGATAGTAGCGCCGTTACACATGTACCGATGTTGTCACCAAATAAAATTGGCAGGGCAGATTCAATCGGCAACAATCCTTGGCTCGCAAGAGCGATCAAAAGACCGATAGAGGCACTGCTGCTTTGAATGATTGCAGTAATAGCAAAGCCTGCTAAAATTCCCAGGAGCGTATCCAGGAAGGTTCCCCCACCAAAGCTTGCCAATATCATTTTGAATCCTTCATACTCTCGGAGGGGCTTCATGGCATGGGACATGGTCTCCATACCAATAAACAGAATACCAAAACCAATAAAGATTTCTGCGATATTTTTTGTTTTCTTGTTTGACGCAAACAGCCAAATAGCTACCCCGATCCCCACAGCCAACGGTGCATAATCTGTCAATTTAAAGGACACAAGCTGCCCTGTGACCGTTGTTCCGATATTGGCTCCCATGATCACGCCAACGGCTTGGGTCAATTTCATAATCCCCGCATTGACAAATCCTACAACCATGACTGTGGTAGCACTGCTGCTTTGTATGATAGCAGTAACGATAGTTCCAACAATCACGCCCATGATCCGGTTGTTCGTCAACACCTCAATCAATTTTTTGAGTCGTTCTCCCGCGGCCTTTTCAAGTCCGTCACCCATGATGCGCATTCCATAAAGAAATAAACCTAATCCTCCAATAAGACCAAATGCTATACCCATGCTTCATCCTCCCGTACTAAATAAACAAAGTATCTAAGAAATATTGCCATAGAATTCCACGCAAAAATTCTTTCCATACGTCCCTTCTCATTTAAAGGACTGCCTTGTCTATCATACAATAATTTTTTATGCTTTTTGTTAACTCTGTGTTAAATTTTTAAAAATAATATTGTTTTCTTTAAAACCACGTTAAAAAAGAACTGTCCATTTCAAGATTTCCTTTCATCCCTACTTTTTTGTTGCATCCAAAACGGCTATGGCAATATTGGCTGCATGATCAGCGATCCTTTCAAGGTTGCTGAGCATGTCCAAAAATATGACGCCGGATTCCGGCAGGCACATCTGCTTGTTCAACCGCTGAATATGATTAGCTCTTAAGCTTTTTTCCAGCATATCAATTTCTCCCTCTCTTTGAATCACCTTGTTTGCAATCCGAAGATCCCCTGTTCTTAAAGTGAGAAGGGATTGCTCATAGGCTTCCAGCACCTTACCGTACATCTCTTCTAACTCCAGCATGGCGGTATTGGAAAAGTTTAGGCTATGCTCTATGGCATATAAAGAAAGCTCTGCCAGATTGTCACTATGATCCCCTACCCGCTCGATGTCATTAATTGTACTAAATAACCCGTCCACAATTTCGTGCTGTTCGGCAGATAGGGCAGTGTTGGACAGTTTTACCAAATATGCGGCAATTTCCCGCTCCAGCTGATTAATCACTTTCTCCTGGCGAAATACCTCATGGACCAACTTTTCGTCCTTTCTGAAAAAGGATTCCATGGATTTTTTATAGTTTTCCAAAGCTAAATTTCCCATATTCAGTGTCTCTTTGATTACCTGGCCTATGGCAATCGATGGTGTTTCCAAAATTCTGTCATCCAAATATTGAATACCGGCCCCTTTTTCCTTTTCATAAGCTTTCACGGGAATAATGGCATTAGCAAAACGGACCAGCACTGGAGCAAAGGGCAGCAAAATTGCTGTATTGACTACATTAAAGAATGTATGAGCATTTGCAAGCTGTCTCGCAGCATTCTCCGGTGAAATATATTTTACAAACTGAATGGTCACATTTCTGAACAGCAGCATAAAAATCACGGTGCCGGCCAAGTTAAACATAAAATGGATAAAGGCAGCCCTTTTTGCTGTTCTGTTGGCCCCAATACTGGACAGCATCGCAGTAACACAGGTGCCAATATTGGTTCCAAAGACAATGGGCAACGAAGCCTCAATGGGAAGCAATCCTTCGCTGGCCAAAGCAATCAAGATTCCCGTTGATGCACTGCTACTCTGAACAACGGCAGTTACGGCAAATCCGGCACATATGGCAAGAAAAGAATCGACCCATGTATCTCTGCCAAAACCCAACAGCATCGTTCTGAATCCTTCGTACTCTCTTAAAGGTTTCACAGCATGTTTCATGAAGTCCATGCCAATGAACAAAATTCCAAATCCAATGAAAATTTCTGCGATATTCTTTGTTCTCTTATTGTTTGAAAACAGCCAGACCCCTACTGCGACCCCTACTACGAGAGGGGCAATTTGACTCAAGTTCAACGAAGCAATTTGTGCCGTAATGGTCGTTCCGATATTGGCCCCCATAATGACACCGGTTGCCTGCGTCAGGGTCATGAGCCCCGCATTGACAAAACCCACGATCATTACCGTAGTGGCACTGCTGCTTTGGATCACCATCGTCACCACAATTCCTACAATCATGGCAACCCATCGGTTATTTGTCAGTACTTCAATGATCCTTTTCATTTTATTTCCGGCAGCTTTCTCTAAGCCGTCACCCATAATGGTCATGCCGTATAGAAAAAGTCCTAGACCTCCCAGCAATTCAAACAGAATTTTCATCATGTCCCCCCACAATCATTTATGATGTCTCATGTATTTCCTTGTATATCATACACTATTTTTTGCGGTTTTTGTTAACTTTCCATTAATTTTTTTTAATGTTTGTTAATTGCCAGATTAGTACCCACGGATGGATGATTTCCCTTGAACGAAAAGATAAAACAAAAAGAACTATCCCATGATTTCGTGATAGTTCTTTTCCATTTCATAAGATTTAGACCAGATTTTGAAAGCCTAATTGCCTTAATGCTTCATAAAGAACAATACTTACAGAGTTCGATAAATTGAGGGAACGGGCCTTCTCGTTGGGAAGCATAGGAATTTTAATGCAGCTTTCCTGATTCTTTAATAGAAGGTCTTGGGGCAATCCGGCAGTCTCCTTGCCAAAGACAATAAAATCCTCATCCTGAAACTGCACGTCTGTATAATACTGGTTCCCTTTTGTCGTGGCAAAATAAAACCTTCCATGTGGATATTTTTTAAATAATGCATCAATGTTTTCATAGAGATGCAAATCCAACAAATCCCAATAATCTAACCCTGCCCTTTTCAACTGCTTATCATCAATGGAAAAACCCAAAGGTTTGATTAAATGAAGTCTGCTTCCCGTAGCCGCACAGGTTCGCGAAACATTTCCTGTATTCGGCGGGATTTCGGGCTCAAATAATACAACATTGATTGCCATTCTTCAAATCTACCCCTTTACTGCAAAAAATTAAAATTATGCAAAGACCCTAAAAAGTTTGTGCTCCACAAAAGCATCGATCCATTGGCTTCTGTGTTATTATATCATAAAACAGTAAAAATAGAAAATTTCCCGGAGATTCTCAAATCCTTTCGTTCCTTTGGCCTATAGCCAAAAAAAGGCCCCCGGTTTTGGGACCCTATCGATTGCCATGTATATCTTTGATTCGGTTTTTATCCAATACAATTTCCTGATGATAAGCGGCTTTGCTGAATACCATTTCCGCTTCCTCCAAACGAATGCCTCTGATCTGCATTTTTTCCGGCCTCCCTTCACCCACCCCATCTCTGTAAAGGGCATAAAGATACTGCACCGCCTGAGGGAGAAATCCCAGAAGCCTTGCAGCCAATGTATCCACTGCTACCGGATCTGTGCCGGCAATCATCAATCCAGGCGTACCCACGGTCTTTCCATCGGAAGGACCTGTACCGATCATGGTTTTGTCTGCACTGACAATGGTCAGATCAATGGGAATTTTTTTTGCCATGGCTGCAATAAAACCGTGAAGATCCTCATGGATTCCCAAATCTTTTTTGGGAAATCCGTGAATCTCCGCAGGAGGCCAGCCCAAGGCAATATTTTTGATGCCTGCACTGATGGTGGCTTCTTCATGATGTTTTAACTGGGTAAAAGATATCAGCACATCCATCTCCTCCAGCAGCTGATTGATCTTTGTCTTGGAAGGCTGTTGATGATCCAGTTCCAATTCCATATAGGGCCCATAATTTAAATCTACAAATTCCACGGCCTCCTCCCGGATGACCTTATCGTATCCTACCTCTGCCATAACCTTTGGAGTGGGATCGCCGCCGGACCCAGTGGCAATGCAGATCCTTCCCGGATTTTTGCTTTTTACATACCTGATCAGTGTTTGTAAGGTATGGGGACCCACAACGGTTCCTGTATAGGGAGGTTTGGATTTCACCCAGTTAGGTGTAATCACCACCACATCCCCTTTTCTAATGATCTGTTCCATGGGCAGCAACTCCAAAGCCTTGAGAAGGGACTGCCCTTCCTTCGGGTCTTTCATGAAAGCCACCACAGGCTCTTTTATTCTTCTCTCTTTCCTCATCCTATCACCTCAAATTTTCCTTTGAATAGGGATAGTATGATAAAAAATGAAGAAAAGTATTCAAAGAAAATCCCATGCCATTACCATTGGACAAGGCGATGGAGGAGCCATGGCCTGTGGATCTTTACTGCTTTTTGAGGGCACAGCTCCTGACAGCAAAAACACCGTATGCAATGCTCTAGATTGACAACAGGACGATGATGAATCATGGTAATGGTCTTGGGCGGACAACTTTCCTGACAATCCCCGCAGCCGCTGCATTGATCATGGAGAAATACAGGCCTTGGCTGCAGCAGACGATGCATGGGCCTTTCTAAAAATCTCGGAAGTCTTCCATGAAAGAAATTTACGCTTCGAATCTTGGGAACCTTGTACTTTTTCACTCGGAAATCTTCTATCTTTCCTCCAACGAATTCAATATCTTCCAAGTTTCCCTTACAGATATTCCGTTCCATGGATCGCTGTATCGTCGGCACTTCCCGTGGATCCAAGCCGATGATGGAAGATGCCGCCACATCCAAATGGTATGGGCTGGTAGAAGCAATCACAGCACCAATTTTTCTAGGGGTCCCGGCAGAAGGTCCGTCACCCTCCATGCCTACAATACCATCCATAAAGGAAAGAATAGGATTGGCATATTTGCAGATATCCACCAGTACATCGGAAAAATCAACTATATTGGACATTTTGAAATGATATTCCACCTTCAATAGTCCCGGTATGATGCCGAACATGTTTTTTACTGCTCCCGTAAAGAGGGCCATCCCATGGGTTTTCAGCTTGGAAACAGAAATCACCTTATCTACATCCTGCAATACCTTTATCACTGTTAAATTTTTCAAAAGCTTTAAGGTGTCATCCTTCACCTCCACCTGTCCTGTATCATAATTCAGCTGTGCTCCTGTCTTTTCTGCCACCTCCTCCATGCCGCAAACCCTATAAACTCCCCTCAATTGTTTTTCGTGAAAAGGTCCCCCAGGGCTATCGCCGATGATGACTTGGGCTCCATGTTCCATCAATATTTCAGCCAAAGCCCGAACAAAAATGGGATGGGTAGTGGCCGCCTCCTCAGGTTTTTTTTTCATCAGCAAATTTACCTTCAATAAAACCCTGTCACCCCGTTGAATGTATTTTTCTATTCCTCCTAAATTACAAAAACTCTGCAAAACCGCTTCTTTTACCTTCTCATATTCATAGTCTTCGCATCGGACAAGAGAAACTTTTTCCATTTTTTCACCCACTTTCCTTAATTTCAATTCTTCTATTCTTTTCGATATATGATAAAATATATATGAAATATAATTTTCAGAATAGTCAATAATATTGTTTGACATAGAAATTAAGGCTATAATATAATCGAACTAACAATAGAGATTGATCATTGAATGGAGTGTATTCTTGTGAAAGATTTTGCAAAAATATTGCGGGATCACGGTATGAAGGTAACCCCTCAACGAATCGCCATATATGATATTTTGATCCATACTACGGAGCACCCGAGTGCGGAAGTGATTTACAAAAAACTCGCACCCATTTACCCTACCATGAGTTTGGCTACCGTGTACAAATCCCTCGACGCATTTAAAAAAGCCGGATTAGTTCAGGAATTAAATGTAGGGGAATGCAGTTTTCGCTATGATGCAAAGACCAACTCCCACCCCCATATTATCTGCACATCCTGCCACAGGGTGGACGATATTCAAGAGGACATCTTTTCTGACCTCTTTCAAAAGGTCAATGCATTTACAAACTATTCCGTCCATAAGCAACAGCTGTATTTTTATGGATTATGCCCTCAATGCAAATAAGAGCAGCCCTGGGCTGCTCTTGTGGATGATATGCAAAAAATTTTCTCTATTGGCCACAGCACTTTTTGTATTTTTTCCCGCTGCCGCATGGGCAAGGCTCATTGCGGCCGATTTTCTCTTCCTTTACTACAATTTTTGACCTCTTTTGGGCCTTTTCAATTTCTTTTCTCTTCTCTTGGGTTAAGATGGGCTCCCATTGGGGCAAGGTATACAGATAATCTGCCTTTGCCTCATGCATATTGTAGTACAGCTTTTCAAAGTCGATTTCCAATTTTACAAGGCTGTCTTCCGTAATCTCTTCTAAAGTTAATGGATTTACCAAACTGTCGTTGATCCCGTCCAAAAATCCCATGACAAATTCATTGGATGTTCCCAATTGCTCAGCAAATTCTTTTACAGTTCCCTCTGTAACCCGTTGATAATTTTCAAGAATATACTCATAGAAACTTTTTTCCGCTCCACAAAATTCCTTCCAGAAAGCAATTTCCACCTCTTGGTTTTTATTTCCAAAAGCAATTTGTGTCCAGGCGCTATAAAGACTCATTTTGTATTCTCCTTTGCATCAAATTTTCCCTATATATTATAGTATATTGTTTTGAAAGAAACAACTTCCATTTCAGAATAACAAAAGCCGCTAAAAAAAATTCGGCGGCAGAGATCAATGCCGCCTGTTTCTGATCTTTTATACAATTTTTTTCAATGCATGGTAACTGGCTTCAATGGTCCTTTCAATATCTTCTTTGCGATGGGCAGCAGAAACAAAAACTGCTTCAAATTGGGAGGGAGCCAGATAAATCCCCTGTTTCAGCATTTCTTCAAAGTAGATGCTGAATTTTTTCGTATCACTGGTCAGTGCTGTTTCATAATCCACCACCTCTTGCTCGGTAAAGAACATGCACAACATGGATCCAACCCTATTGAAGGAGGCCTTTATACCCAGCTTCGATACATTCTCCCGGAGTCCCTCCTCCAGCATCTTTGATTTTTCTTCCAATTCCCTGTAGATTTCCGGATGATTCCTTAAAATCTTCAAGGTTGTAAGGCCTGCCGTCATAGCCAGGGGATTTCCCGACAATGTCCCCGCTTGATAAATCGGACCTGCCGGGGACATATGGAACATGATGTCCCTTCTCCCCCCATAGGCACCTACAGGAAGCCCTCCCCCGATAATTTTGCCGAAACAAGTGATATCCGGTTTTATGCCATATAGGCCCTGGGCACCCTGGAAGGATACCCTGAAACCGGTCATTACCTCATCAAAAATCAACAGGGATTCATATTTTACCGTGATATCCCGTAAAAAATTCATATACCATTGGGTGGCCGGTACAACTCCCATATTCCCTGCTACGGGTTCTATAATCACGGCTGCAATATCCTTTCCATAGACTTCAAATATTTTTTTCATGCCCTCTATGTCATTATACCGGGCTGTAATGGTATTTTTCGCGATATCTGCCGGTACTCCTGGACTATCGGGTACCCCGTGGGTTAAGGCTCCAGAACCTGCTTTGATCAGCAAACTGTCGGAGTGACCATGATAATTTCCTTCAAACTTTACGATCATATTTCTCCCCGTATATCCCCTTGCCAGCCTCAAAGCACTCATGGTGGCCTCTGTACCGGAATTCACCATTCTCACCATTTCTACCGACGGCACCGCTTCACAGATCACCTTGGCAATTTCCGTTTCTATTGCTGTGGGAGCCCCATAGCTGGTACCCCTGTCCACGGCATCTTTGAGAGCCTCTGCTACCCTGGGATGGGCATGGCCAAGAATTAGGGGGCCCCATGAGCCTACATAGTCAATATACTCATTGCCATCCACATCATACAACCGACAGCCTTCTCCCCTCTGAATAAAAGGCGGGTTTGTCGAAACAGAGCGAAAAGCCCTGACAGGACTGTTTACACCACCGGGAATGTATTTTTTTGCCTCTTCAAAAAGGGCCTTTGATTTAGACAAATTCATCGTACTCCTCCTTTAGCCATTTGGCTGCATCTTTCGCATAATATGTAATGATCAGATCCGCTCCTGCTCTCTTCATGGAAGTCAGCATTTCCAGAGCAGCGGCCCGTTCATCCAGGAGCCCTTTTGCTGCAGCCGCCTTCAGCATGGCATATTCGCCGCTTACATTGTAAACTGCCACGGGAACACGAAAGGCATCCTTTACCTTTCTCACCACATCCAAATACGACAAGGCCGGCTTTACCATAACAACATCTGCTCCTTCATCCAAATCCAACTCTACCTCCCTAAGGGCCTCGTCACTGTTGGCAGGATCCATTTGATAGGTTTTCCGGTCACCAAATTGGGGTGCCGAATCGGCTGCTGCCCGGAAAGGTCCATAGAATGCTGATGCATATTTGGCACTGTAGGACATGACAGACACCTCCGTAAAGCCGTTCTTATCCAAAATTTTTCTAATTGCCCCAATTCTGCCGTCCATCATGTCGGAGGGTGCAACCATATCAGCTCCCGCCAAAGCATGGGAGAGGGCAATTTGGGCGATGTACTTTACGGAAACATCATTGGCCACATATTCCTTTTCAATAATGCCGCAGTGCCCATGATCCGTATATTGGCACATGCATACATCGGTAATGACAAAAATTTCCCTATGGATCCTCTTTATTTCTCTGATCGCCCTTTGCACAATCCCTTCCTCATGATAGGCTTCACTGCCACAGGAATCCTTTCGATGGGGAAGCCCGAAAAGAAGCACTGCCTTGATCCCCAGGGCTGCAATCTCCTTGATCTCTTGTCCCAGCATGTCCACAGAATAATGATATTGATTGGGAAGACTGGGAATTTCCCGCTTGATCCCTTTTCCCTCCACCACAAACAGCGGATAGATGAAATCATTCACTGACAAGCTGGTTTCCCGCACTAGACTTCTGATGGCTTGATTTACTCTCAATCTTCTAGGCCTGTAAATGGGATCCATGGTCCCCCTCCTTTTCCCGATGAATAACAAATAGTTCTTTTTGGGCCTGTACTTCATAATATTGGATGATGGCATGCACCAATCCGTCAATGGTATACTCATGGGCACGGATAGCAGCCTTCAATCCATGTTGTTCCAAGGTTTCTTCTGTAATGGGACCGATCACGGCAAGGGCTATGTTCTCCAACCATCCCTTGTTTTCCTCCCCCAAGATCTGAATAAAATTTTTTACGGTAGAAGAACTGGTAAAAGTAATTGCATCCACCTTATTTTCCCTGAGTATTTCAAGCAATTTGTCCCGATCCTGTTCCGGCACGACCGTACGATACACATGAATATTATCCACACATGCACCCAATTTTTCCAACGCTTCCACTAGTACCTCCCTGGCAATATCCGCCCTGGGCAGCAAAATAGAATCCCCCGGCCGGATTTTATCCTTCAAGCCTTCCACAATGGCCTCTGCCCTGTATTCTGCCGGCACAAACTCTATATTAAAACCCATATCCTCCAAAGCTTTGGCCGTAGCAGGACCGATGGCACACAGTTTTGCGCCATGGAGCAGCCTCACATCAAAATCCAATTTTCTCATACGATCAAAAAAAGCTTTCACACCGTTTACGCTCGTAAAAATGATCCAATCATATTTCTCTATCTGCCCAAAGGCTTTATCTATTTCATCGTAGGTTTCAGGTTTTTCAATTTTGATGGTAGGAAACTCAATGGCCTCCCCACCCAGCTCCTCTATTTTTTCCGACAGGGAGCTCGCCTGCTGTCTCGTCCTCGTAACCAGTATTTTTTTCCCGAACAAAGGCTTGTTCTCAAACCATTGCAGGGTCTCCGACAGATTTACCACCTCTCCTACCACAATAACGGCAGGGTTGGCAAAACCATTTTCCTTCACAAGATTGCTGATGTTAGAAAGGGTTCCTTTCAAAACCTTGTGATCGGAGGTGGTTCCTTTATAGATCACTGCCACAGGCCGATCCTTTCTCTGTCCGTGGTCCATAAGACTCGTACATATTTTTTCTATATTGCGGACCCCCATGAGAAAAATCAAGGTTCCCTCCAACTTGGCAAGGATTTCATAATCAATGGCACTTTCTTCCTTTGACGGATCTTCATTGCCCGTGATAACATGGAAGGATGCACTTACATTGCGATGGGTAACGGGTATCCCTGCATAGGCGGGAACAGATACAGCAGAAGTAATGCCCGGTACAATTTCAAAGGGAATGCCATGCTTTGCCAATGCTTGGGCTTCTTCCCCTCCCCTTCCGAAGACAAAGGGATCTCCTCCCTTCAATCGGGCCACGATTTTCCCTTCCTTCGCCTTTTCTACCAACAACCGATTGATTTCCTCCTGGGCGTAGCTATGGCAATCGGGGGATTTTCCTACATAAATCCGCTCTGCATCCTCCCTTGCATAGCTTAACAGTTTCTCACTGGCCAGTCGATCGTAGAGGACTACATCCGCTTTTTGTATGCATTCCAATCCCTTCAGCGTAATCAATTTATAATCTCCCGGCCCTGCACCTATTAAAAATACCTTTCCCGCTTCCATATTATTCACCAGCCTCTATCTTTCTAAGTATTTCACGGGCACCTCTATCCAGGCTTTCCCTTGCCATATGGATGCCTAATTGTTCTCCTTCCCTGGGCTCCCATGTTTTTTTCAGTCTGATTTGATTTCTGCCGTCAGGGGATGAGACAACGGTCTCCATCATCAGTTTATCCCCTTCCATGCGTGCATATGCACCCATAGGTACATGACAGCCCCCCTTCAGTTCCCTCATAAAGCTTCTTTCTGCCTTTATACAGATTTCTACCGTTGGATTGTTGATTTCTTTAACGATGGCCGCCAAGTCTTCATCCTCCCTACGGATTTGAATTCCCAATGCTCCTTGTCCCACAGCCGGTATACAGAGATCCGTGGAAATATATTCCGTAATCCGTTCTTCCCAGCCCATCCGGAGCATACCGGCCGCCGCCAGAATGATGCCATCTAAATGGAGCTGTTTCATTTTTTCGATCCTCGTGGCAATATTTCCCCGGATGGGCTCGATGACCAAATCCGGCCGAAAAGCCAGCAATTGTGCCGCTCTCCTTAAGCTGCTGGTTCCAATCTTTGCACCCTCAGGCAATGCAGCAAGTCCCTCTCCATTATTAGAAATGAATACATCCCGTATATCCTCCCGGTCTGTGATGGCACCAATCATCAACTGTTCCGTCATCTCCGTAGGCACATCCTTCATGCTGTGAACCGCCATATCAATTTCATGCTGCAGCAGGGCTGTTTCGATCTCCTTGACAAAAAGACCCTTGCCCCCGATTTTGTTTAAGGTTTTATCCAGTATCCTATCCCCAATGGTTTTAATCTCCACCACTTCAAATTGGAGATGGGGAAATTTCTCTTTCAGCCCTTCGATGACCCAATGGGTTTGCATCAAAGCAAGGGCACTGGCTCTGGAGCCGACGATAATCTTGTCCTTTTTCATCCTATCCACCTTTTCCTGTTCTGCGATTATTCAACGATCATTGCCGTTGGGTACCTGCAAAAAATGATCGATGATAAACTTTTTCAAATCTTGTATCTCTCCATTTTTGTATCGATCGAAAACATCACCATAGACGATCTTTTCAAAGACGGCTCTCCTATGACGGATATCTTTCCATTCCGACAAAATCATTTTTCTCAGATCACCCATCACTTCCAAAAACACTGCATATTCCTCACCGTACATTTTTTCCAACTCTTCACGAATTTTTCTGGACAACATGGGGCTTTTTCCGTTGGTAGATACGGTGATGGTAAGGTCACCCCTTTGTATGGCGGCAGGAACAATAAAATCACACATATCCGGCTTGTCTACCACATTGATCAATATTTCCTCTTGTCTTGCCTCCCGGAGACACAGGGCATTTACCTCAGGATCATCGGTAGCCACATAAACAAGATCATGGTCCTTCAAATCTCCCCACCGGTACTCCCTCTCTAAGACACGCACCAAGTTCTCATCTGCTAATTTTTTGATTCCCGCCGTCAACTGGGGGCTCACCACTGTAACTTTTGCCCCGCAGTCCAGCAGAGATCTTACTTTTCTCTCGGCTACCTTTCCGCCGCCGATGACAGCACAAGGTTTTCCTTCAATATCCAACATGATGGGATAATACTTTTTCATACAGTTCACTCACCTTATCCAACAGATCCGGTATATTTCCATAAATATTCCTATAATTTACGGGAGGCCGAGCAATCATGACAACAGATATTCCCGTTTCCCGGGCTGCCTCCAGTTTGTCTGGAGTTCCCCCTGCATCTCCGCTGTCCTTCGTCACCAATATCCTGATGTCGTATTTTTTAATCATTTCCACATTCATATCCTTGGAGAAGGGACCTTGCATGGCAATAATATTGGAAGCAGAAAATCCCAATCCTTCACATTTCCTGAGCACATCACTGGTTGGCAACACCCTGGCAAAGATTCTTTTTACATCGATCTTCTTTGTGAAAATCTCCAAAGTTTTGCTGCCCGTTGTCAATAAAATGTTGCCTTCTGTTCCTTGCAAATATTGGGCTGCTTCATCATAGTCTGATGTAAAATGCATCATTTCTTGATACTTTTCCATATCCGTGCCGTTCCTTTGAAAACGCAGATAGGGAACATCCAAGGATTTGCATGCATCCATGGCATTTCTTGACACCTCTGCAGCATAGGGATGGGTTGCATCAACCAATAATTTTATCCCCTGCTGCCGTAAAAAAACCTTCAATTCCTCCTGGTTGAGCCTTTGATGGCAGACTTGACATCCTTCTCTGCTTTCCACAAGGCCAGCACCATAGGCTGTAGCCGTTGAAACAACAACCGGATAACCCTTTGCCCCAAGGAGATCAATGATTCTCCTGCCATCCAGGGTCCCGCTCATCACCAGAATCATCGCTGATACCCTCTCGGTGTAATCATCTTGCCATTCTTTACATAGGTATGGGCATTTCCTATCACCACAACCGTCAACATGTCTATAGCATAATCCAGCATATGCTCTAAATCCGTAATGATAACTTCCTCTCCCTGCCTCTTGGCATTTTTCACAATGCCTACGGGCGTATCTTTCCCCTTATACTTCATCATAATTTCCCTGGCCTCTTCAATTTGATGCACCCGTCCCATACTCTTCGGGTTATATAGGGCCACAACGAAATCTCCCATAGCCGCACAGGTCAATCTTTTTTTGATGAGCTCCCAATCGGTGAGCAAATCACTGAGGGATATGACGGCAAAATCATGCATCATGGGTGCCCCCAGTACGGCAGAGGCAGCACTGGCAGCCGTAATTCCCGGGACAATCTCTATATCGATGTCTTCGTCTCTTTCATCCTTTATTTCCAACATGATGCCGGCCATACCATACACCCCCGCATCACCACTGCTGACGAGGGCTACCTTTTTTCCTTCGAGAGCCTTATCCAAGGTCAAATGGCAGCGCTCCACCTCTTTCCGCATGCCCGAATCAATGACTTCCTTGCCTGCCAGCAGATCCCTGATCAAATCAATATAGGTTTTATAGCCGATCACTACTTCCGCATCTTCTATGGCCCTTATGGCCCTCATGCTCATATACTCCCTGTTTCCGGGCCCAAGACCTACAACATATATCCTGCCCTTTTGTTCCATCTTCTTCCCCCTCACTGTCTTTCCTACAGCATTTCTATCTTATATAACAACCCCAGAATCAAATTTATACAAAGGCTATATTTCTTTAAGGTAGTCTATAAATTTGCAACTTCAAAATTGAATTTGCTTTAAAAAGTTATCATCAGTCACCAGTACTGGTAATTGTTTTTGTTTCATTTCTTGGAGGTCCAGGCTTTGCAGCCATACTGATTGATACCGAACAACTGACCGGCGATAGAGGCATACAATTCCCCTTGTCTGTCTTCCCCGGCCCTTTTTAAATTAAGCATGGGCTTTTTGATAAGCCTTTTGGCCAAACTTCTCATTACAATCTCAATCAACTGCCTATCCTTTTGTGAAGCGCTCTCCAACCGGCCCATCAAACTTTCCATTTCTTCCTGAAGAATTTCTTCACTGTATTGGATCAATCCTTCTATCACTGGAAAAACCGGCAGGCAGTGATACCAATTTTCAAATTGAATACAGGCCTCAATAATCATTGCTGCCGCATGCTTGGCTGCCTCCAGCCTTGATTCCATATTTTCCAGAGATACTTTTTTCAATTCGTCCAACTCATATAAAGATACTCCCTCCATTTTCCCTATCTCCGGATCCACATCCCTGGGTACGGCAATGTCGATAATACAGATTTGGTTCCCTCCTGCATAATATTTTTCAAATTCGCTTTTGCGCAATACATAATGGGGGGCACTGGTAGAGGTAATGATAATATCTGTCTGGGGAATCATTTTGTATCGATCCTGAAAATCGATGACTCCCACTTCCCCATATCTTTTCGATAAGTCCACGGCATGCCCTTTGGTTCTATTGGTCACGCAGATTTCTCGAACCCCTTTGTAAATGAGATTTTCAATAACAATTCTACTCATTTTTCCTACGCCGATAACCATCACCCGTTTATCTGTCAGGTCTAAAAAGATTTGCTCTAAAAATTTTACGGCAATAGAACTAATGGATAAAGAATTTTGAGAAATGGCCGTTGTCCTTTTGATTTTTTTCGCAGTGGTTACCGCTTCCCTGTACAATTTATTCAATATGGTTTTGGTGCATCCGTATGCTTTTGCATCCATGTGGGCCTGCCGTACCTGGCCTAAAATCTGATCCTCTCCCAATATGAGAGAGTCTAAGCCGGCAGCCAAATGATACACATGTTTTACAGCATCATCCGAAGCCTTTACAAAAATATGATCATGGAAGATTGCCTCATCCAGTTGAAAAAACTGTTGATAAAACCGGATGAGCTCCTTGGCTCCCTTGTCTGCATCCGTTACCACAGCAGTAATTTCACTGCGGTTGCAAGTAGAAAGAATGACTGCCTCTTTTACATAATGATTCTTCTTCAACAGGCCATAAGCCCTTTCCAAGTCACTTTTTGTAAAGGCCACTTTCTCCCGGATTTCTACAGGGGACTGTTTATAATTGATGCCTACCACAATGATTTCCATAGGGATTACCACCCTCTCTTAGTACTGCAATCGTAATGCCATTATGAATCGTCTTCCTCTGCAGCCAAATGCCTCCGCTGCTGGTCAGAAAAGCTGCCGGCTCACAAACGGAGCCAACACCAATGCTTTTTCTCACAAAATCCGATCCCTCAAATTCATCTTCCACGGCTTTCAATGCTTCCCTTGCTACACTAACAAGGGGTACCCCCAGTGCTTGGGCTGCCTCCAAAAGCCCCGGTTCATCCTTTTTCACATCCACCGTTGCAATGTGCTTTATAGATGCCTCCGCAACACCTAAAGCATGGAGGGTATCCAGGATGGCATCCATAATTTCTTCCTTTGATTTTCCCCTTTTGCAACCGATCCCCAGGATAATATTTTTGGGCCTTAAAACAACATAATCCCAGGCAATCTTCGGATCTATTCTTTTCTCGGTAATATAAATCAATCCGGCAAATTTTTCCTGGACTGCCTGTTCCTCATCGATCAAAACCATATTTTCCGGCAAAGCCACCTCCACAGGAATATGGGAGATCATCCCTACCCTTTCGCCATTTACAATATGGGCCGTAACCCTTGTGGCATCTCTAAAATTTTCAATAGAGCAGTCCAATGCCATGGCCAAGGTATCGACGGCAATCTTTTCATTTACATCGGAGGCCGTGGTAATCACGGGATTTGCCCCGAGCAATTGGGCGATCTCCAAGGTATACCCATTAGCCCTGCCCATATGGCCCGATAAAAGACTAATTACATTTTTGCCTTTTTCATCTAAAACAATGACTGCCGGATCCCATTTTTTATCCTGAATATGGGGTGCGATGGTCCTTACCACAATTCCTGCCGCCATGATAAAGATGAGGCATTGATATTGATGAAAAATTTCGCCCACAAATTCCTTCATAGGCCCGTGAATCTTTTGGATTCCCCTGCCTTCGATTTCAAACTTCCTATGCACATACAGGACGCTGTCAGCCATCTCCCCGTGCAGTTTCAGTCCCAGCTGAAGTCCGCCCTTGGTAAGGGTGATGATGGCCTTATGCATTTCCTCCACTCCTAAAACCATGATGAAAATTTTTATCGTAAAGCTTTGACTTTTCATATTGATTTCCCAGGAAATCTCCTACCATAATCTGGGCTGTTTTGTAGATTCCGGCATCTTTTACTTTTCTGGAAATATCCTCAAGGGTTCCCAGGACAATTTTCTGGTCCTCCCATGTGGCCTTTTCTACCACGGCAACGGGCGTCGTCATAGGATAATGAACCTTTAGCTTTTCTACCACCTCATCAATCATATGGACCGATAAAAAAATACACATGGAAGCTCGATGACGCCCTAAACTTTCAAGGCTTTCCTTTTCCGGCACATCCGTTCTTCCTTCCATTCTGGTAAGGATGACTGTCTGGGTTACCCCCGGCAAGGTAAACTCTTTTTTGATCACTGCCGCTGAAGCTACGAAAGAGCTGACACCCGGGATGACTTCATAGGGTATATTTTTTTCATCCAAAATATCCATTTGCTCTCGAATGGCTCCATAAATACTGGGATCACCGGTATGGACTCTTGCCACCAATTTTCCTTCTCCTACACCCCTTTCCATGACATCTATCACTTCCTCCAATGTCATGGAAGCACTATTGAACACCTCTGCATCCGGTTTCCTGCAGTCTATAATTCTTCCGTTGACAAGGGAACCAGCGTAGATAATGATATCGGCTTCTTGTATTATTTTTTGACCTTTCACTGTAATCAAATCGGGATCACCAGGCCCGGCGCCGATAAAGTATACCATTATTTCAGCCTCCTTTTCTTGGCAATCAGCATCGATAGGTAGTCAATTTTCTCCCCCGCCAATTCCTTCACATCATAGGAGATTCTCTCGTCTTTATGACCGCACTTGGCAATCCATACGGTATTTTCCAAAAATCCATTATCCTCCAGTTTTTCAATGGTTTTCTGAAAGCCTTTGGACGGCTTCATGAGGACCACGTTATCGGCCAAGGTCAATATCTCATCCAAGTGATCACATTGATAGGCCGCCGGAATAACGGCAATGGTTTCATTGCCTTCCGCCAAAGGAACCCCTAGCCTGCTGGCCGCAGCACAAAAAGACGTTATCCCCGGTACCGTTTCCACTGCAATGCCGTGATCCTTAAGCAAACGCATAACATAGACATAGGTACTATACACCATGGGGTCTCCCAAGGTAATAAAAGCAGCATCTTTGCCCGCCTGCAAAATCTCCAAAATCTCTTTCATATTGCGATTCCAACTTTCATCCAATTCCCGGCTGTCATAAGTCATGGGAAACACTTGAAAAAGGACTTTTTTTTCTTCCCTTATATGACCTTTCACAATATCATAGGCAACACTGCCATTGTCCTTCACCGTTTCGGGAGCAATAATCACATCCACGGCATTCAGTATACGAACAGCCTTCAAGGTGAGCAGTTCCGGATCCCCGGGCCCTACCCCCAGACCATAAAATTTTCCACTCATTGCCTATCCTCCATATCTGCAAATTGATTTGCCCTGATACACATACAACACAAAAAATCAACTTATACCTAATAGCTGTCTATTCCTATGTTTTTACCCCGGAAATCACATAAATAGGATTGATAGCCTCCATCAGGGTATACCGGCCGACCTTCCTGCCCCTGGCCACATTGACGGACACTGCCTCCACATAGGAAAATCCTATTTTCTCCAGACATTGTATGGATGTATAGAGAGTCTCCAGGGTAATGCTGTTGACCACAATCCTTCCATCTTTTGTAAGTTTGTCATAACAAAGCTGAATGATTTCCTCCAGCTCTCCGCCGCTTCCACCGATGATAACCCGGTCAAAAACTTCAATAGCCTTTAATTTGTGGGCTGCATTGCCGTGGAGAATCTCCACTTCCACTTGAAATCGAGTACAATTTTCACGGATCAAGGCAACCCCTTCTTCCTTCCGTTCGATGGCAATGACTTTTCCCTTGGGACACAGCTGGGCTGCCTCAATGGCAATAGAGCCAGTACCGGCTCCCACGTCCACCACAATGCTGTCTTCCCTCAGCCTCAACTTGGAAAGGGTAATGGCCCTGACTTCTTCCTTTGTCATGGGAACATTGCCCCTGACAAACAGTTCATCGGGTATTCCCGGAGTTCTATAATTCCAACAAATCTTTTTCATCTTTAATCACCACCACAGCCATATCAAAACTTGGCATATCCATGATTTCCTTCGGCGTTCCTCGGATGATTTTTTCATTTTCATAGGATAGATTTTCCCCTACGATCATAATTTTATCCTCCATCCCGTGATCTACAAGTTTTTTCGCCATCTGCTGGGGTGTATACTTGTGATCCGTTAAAAATACAGCCTTCCCATAGGATTGCACTGCTTCAACAAAATCCCATTCTCTGCCGTGGAGACTTCCCACGAAGGCATCCTGCCATGATTCTCCAATTCTGGCCATAAGATACTGAAAGGAGCTGATGCCGGGAATTATTTCTAAATCCTTGATGGAAATGTATTTTTTAATATATTCCAGCATACTGTAAAATCCCGTATCTCCCGAAAGAAGAAAGGCAATTTTTTTATACTTTCTCTTTTCCTGGACATATTCCATAATTCCTCGGAGGTCTGCCTTGATACAGTGGGTCTCCTTTCCAAGATTCTGAAAATACTGGAGATTCCGCTGCCCGCCGATCAATATATCGCATGACCGAATGATTCGGACCGTAACGGGCAGAATATATTCCCGACTCCCGGGCCCCATCCCCAGCACATAGACTTTATTCATTCTGAAACGCCTCCAGTAATCTTTTTCCCTTTTTTCCTATTCCTAATATTTTTTTTTCCATGGAAAACATAATGATCCCTACTTCCAACTGATGATGCACATACTGTGCCGATTTTTCCTCTGCCTTATCGCACAGGAACCCATAGATATGCTCAAATCCCTTTTTCTCAATGACTTCCAGGGCCGCCTCCGTAGTCACACATTGAAAGAGTTCCCGGATATCCTCCGGATTTGCCCCCAGCAGCGCCAGATTAGCTCCCAGAATCTCAAGCCTGCCATCGGCCACTTTGCTGTGGGTATGAAAAATACCGCCGGCGAGCTTTACAAATTTACCGATATGACCAATCATCAATACCTGCTTGATCCCGTATTCTACACATTTTTCTAGCATAAACCCTACAAAATTGCTGGTCTTTATAAGCATATCCTCCGGGAGTCCATAGTATGCCATGGCAATATCTCTTCCATAATTGCCGGGCACCAATACGAGACGGTCCTTTCCTTCTTCGGCAGCCATACTGATTTCCAAGGCAAGGGAATCCTTCAATGCTTCTTCCGACATGGGCTCCACAATACCCGATGTTCCCAGAATAGAAATTCCCCCTACGATTCCCAACCGGGGATTAAAGGTTTTTTTTGCAATCTCTTCTCCCCGGGGAACAGAGATGGTAATGATGGCTCCTACATCCTTGGGCAGAACTTCCGTAACCTCCCTCTGTATCATCATCCTGGGAACAGGATTAATGGCCGGGTGATTTGGAGGGACTTGCAATCCGCGCTTTGTCACAATGCCCACACCCTTTCCTCCCCTGATCTCTATACGTGGTTCATCGATGAGCTCACATCGGGCTTCCACCAAAATCCCATGGGTCACATCGGGATCATCCCCTCCATCCTTTCGTACAGTACAGAGGACATAGTTTTCCCCCACATCCCATGCTTCAATAGGAATCTCCAGGCGCCAACCCTTAGGGGTATCAATAGCTACCTTCACCGGCCTTTCTCCTCTCACCGCCAGTATGGCTGCCCCCTTGGCAGCAGCAGCTGCGCAAGAGCCTGTGGTATATCCGTACCTCAATTTTTTTCCATCTTTTACAATATAGCGATTCAACATATAGAACCCTCTTTTTTTGAAAAGAATGTTACTCCATCATATACAAAATAGCATTGATAATGGCAGCCCCTACAGCACTGCCTCCTTTTCTGCCCCTGGTGACAATATAGGGAACATCCAGGCTTTCCAGAGCTTCCTTGGACTCTGCCGCCCCCACAAAACCCACAGGGACCCCCACAACCAAATCAGGCTTTGCCTTTCCTTCCTCAATCAATCGCTTCAGCTCAAACAATGCCGTTGGTGCATTGCCAATGACAAAAATTCGGTTGTTGGAATCTTCCACGGCCTTTTCCATGGATACCATTGCCCGGGTAATCCCTCTTTCCTTCGCCTTTTGGGCCACATCCTCATCGGCCATAAAACATCGTACTTCTCCCCCAAATTTTTTTAACTTCGCCTTATTGATTCCTGCCTTGGCCATCTGGGTATCGGTCACAATATGGGCTCCCCCTTGGATAGCCCTTTGGGCAGATTCGATGGCCCTTGGAGAAATTATGGTAATGTCTGCATACTCGAAATCCGCCGTGGTATGGATCACCCTCTTGATAATTTTGCCTATATCCTCGGGAAAGGTCTTGTCTCCCAATTCCTCTGTAATGATGGCAAAGCTTCGCTCCTCAATCTGGTGAGGCACCTTCATATAATCGCCCATTATGCTCCTATAACCTCCCTTGCCCTCTCCTCAATAATGGTGGCAATTCTTTCATCGGCACCGATATGGTTGGCCATCCTAAATTCTATATGGGGATACTTGTCCTTTATCTCCTCCAGTTTTTCAGGAATATCAAATTTCACATGGTTTCCCTTAAAGATAAACATGGGAACAATGATGATCTGTTCCGCTCCTTTTTCAATGAGTTCGGAAATCCCATCTTCAAAGCTGGGCTTGGAAATCTGCAAGGATCCCATTCCCACCATTTCAAAGGATGTAATTTCCTTTACCATTTCCACAATTTTTTCGAAAATTGCATCGGCCTCCCTTGCCTGGCTGCCATGTCCTAATATAAGTAATGCCCGTTTCACCTCATCATCTCCTCCTTAACATTCTGAAATATTTACACCGCCTTGTATCATCCTTGCAAAATATGCCTTGCTATAATGCTGGAATACACCCTGGGTCTTCAGCATCTGCTGGAGGGCTTCCCTATCCCCCCTATCCTTTTCCAAAAGGATTCCTACCACGGTGCCGCTGTGGGCTACATTCACCCCCAGGCAACCTGTCTTTTGGGATATATCGATAATCTCTTCCAGCTTTTCCTTAGGCAGTATTTTTTGATTTGCCAAGGCACTCATGGTTGCGGCTTTTCCCAGAAGGGAAAGATTTTGTTTTGCCATGCTTTCTCTAAAAATCCGAAGGGCTTCCTCCACCTTTGGCTGGGCCTCCAAGCGCTCCTTTGTATAATCCCTCATGCGAAAGATCTGGGTATCCACCGTTCCCTCCGGTTCCAGCACAAATACGTCAAGATCCGGATGCCAGTGGAAGCTTTCCACCCTTATGCCCTGAAGATGATCAAACAAGGTAAAATTTTCGAAAATCGTGCTGTCCGTAGGTTCAATGGATGCACAAATCCTTGCCAGTTGGTCCCCGGTTAATTTTTTTCCCAACAGAAATGCCGTGGCTGCAGCCGTTGCGGCAATATCCGCCGTACTGCTGGCCATCCCTTTGGCAAGGGGAATATGGGAACGGATTTCAATAGAAAAAACATCCCCCATGGCAACAGGTTCCCCATAATACGCAAGGGTTTTATACATAGCCTCCGTTGCTTTTCGCCTGCGAAAGTCCCTTTGTGGATTTTTCTTCTCTTCGATCGTAACTTCCGAATAGATATCAATAGAATAGGATATTAACTTTTCACCATTCCCCATCATCCCTTGGAGCAATTCACCGCAGGAAGCAGGACATTTTGCCTTAACTCTCATACAATACCTCTTTCAAAGCCTGGACCAATTTTTCATTGGCAAGCCGGTCTTTGACGGCTGCTCGAAAATACGATCCATTCAAGTTTTCATAATTGGCACAGCTTCGGATGAGAATTTTTTGCCTTAAAAGCTTTTCCTGAAGATGACTTCCTTTTTCGTCCAATACCCGGAATAAAATATAATTTGCCGCAGGCTTATAAACTTTTATCTTTTCAATCTCCCGCAACTTGTCGTATAAATATTCCCTTTCTGAAAAAATCCATCGCCTGCTCTCTTCTATATATGCCTGGTCCTTCACTACAATTTCTCCGGCAAGGGCTGCAAAGCTATTTACCATCCAAGGTTCCTTGCACTTTTCGATTTTGTTCAGCATCTCCCGATTGGATGAAATTCCGTAGCCGATCCGAAGACCAGGAAGGGCAAAAAATTTCGTTAGCGATCGAAGGATGTATAGGTTTTTATAATTTTCCAGGGATGATATCATGCTTTCTTCCTGGGGACAAGCTAAAAACTCATTGAAAGCTTCGTCCACCATCAGACCGATGCGCCGTTCCCTGCAGATCTCTAAAATTGTATCCTTCATTCTCCGATCTACCAACTGTCCGGTAGGATTGTTGGGATTGCAAAGAATCACTAAGTCCGTATCTTCGTCAATAGCTTTGAAGAATCCCTCATCCACCCTAAAGTCCAATTCTTCCTTGAGCAGATAATGTTTCACCTCACAGCCTGCTTTGATCAATGCCCTTTCATACTCCAAAAAAGTCGGTGCCAGTAGCAAAGCCTTTCTCGGCTTCAGCCCGGATATGAGGGAAAATATTACTTCCGCCGCACCATTACCTACAATAATGTAGTCTTCACGGATGCCATGATACCGGGCAATGGATTGGATAAGATTTTTATACCGGGGATCCGGATAATTTGCAAGGATGGAGATGTTTTCCAACATCGCCTTGCGGAAACTGTCGGGCACACCCAAAGGGTTGATATTGGCACTAAAATCTATTATCTCATAGGGGGGGATACCTAATTTTTCAGCCATTTCATAGATATTGCCCCCATGCTTCGCAATTTCCATTCCTATTCCCCCTATCATCGTCGGCCTGTCAGATATTCTATCAGTGTAAAGCATATCAGACCAAGAAAGGATGCAGCATACATGATTCGGATTGTCCGCAGGATATCTTCCTTTTCTAACGGGCGGATTGGATCCCCGATGGCAGGTTTAAATACCTTTTGACCAAAATAGGTATTGGTCCCCCCGATCTGGATTTCCAAAGCCCCCGCCACAGCAGATTCAGGATAGCCGCTGTTGGGACTTTTATGATTTCTGCAATCCCTTTTGGTGATTTTCATTGCATTCCTCCAGTTATAGCCCAAAAAGGCCGATGCCATGACAATCAAGATAGCCGTCAATCTGGCCGGTATATAATTGGCCAAATCATCCAACCGGGCACTGGCCCATCCAAAATACCGGTACCGGTCATTCTGATAGCCCACCATGGAATCCAAGGTATTGACAGCCTTATATGCCATTCCTAGCGGGGCGCCTCCAATGAAAATATAGAAAAGGGGGGCAATGATCCCATCGGAAATGTTTTCTGCCACTGTCTCTATGGCCCCCCTGGCCACTTCTTTTTCATCCAGGTCCCGGGTTTCCCTGCCTACAATATAGGATAGATATTTTCTGGCCCCCAAAAGATTCCCTTGGCGCAGTTGAGTATATACCTTCCTGCTTTCCTTGTCGAGGCTCTTGGCAGCCAAAATCTGAAAAATCAAGAAGGCCTCTATCCCAGAAGCCAGGTGGGGGTGAATCCGCCTTCCGCCATATATCAAAAGATAAGCAGTCCCATAGGCGGCGGCTACTACCAGTAAGGTCAAAACCATGCCCCCTATCCGTTCCGCCCTGGCCCCCTTGCAAAATTTCCTCAGAAAATTTTCTGTTCCCTGGATCCCCCTACCGATAAAGCGTACCGGATGGGGTAACCAATAAGGGTCTCCAAAGAGCAAATCTGCTCCATATCCTATCACAATCTTTAGCATACTTCTTCTCCGTTCAAAATCCCATAGATTTTCTCCATATCTATATTTTCCCTTACGATACAGGCAAGCCTATCATATTCCCTTTCCTTAAAGGCCCCAAAGCTGTCGATCTTGCTCTGTAAAGCATCCAATCCTTTTTGTCTTCGGATATTGTTCAAGATCATCCTTGTAAAAGGAATATTGTCGAAGATCCCGTGAATATACGTACCCATCACATTTCCCGCTTCATTGACGGCTCCATCCTGAAGCTGTGTCCTTTCCCCCAATCGATTTCTTATCTCATTTAGAGGAAAGCATTCCTCACCCAGAAAGGTTTTTCCCATGTGAATTTCATAGCCGCTGATTTTCATGCCTTCGATACCTGACAGGATACCCGACAACGGGGCCGTTACCACTGCCTCCACCTGGGTTGTGGTTTTCTCTACCTCAAATACCGTTTCCACGTCTAGAAGGCCTAATCCGTTGATTTCCTCAATGGAGCTTTCCGTACCATAGGGGTCCCGGATGGTTTTTCCCAACATCTGATATCCGCCGCAGATACCTACAATCAGTTTGCCTTGTCTGTGGAGCCTTAATATTTGTTCCTCCAATCCCTTTTCCCGCAAATAGATTAAATCTTCAATGGTATTTTTGGATCCCGGAATGATCAGTATATCGGGATTGCCAATGGACTCCCCCCCCCTGACATATCTTAAATTTACATCCTCCTGGGTCTCAAAGACATTAAAATCCGTAAAATTGGAGACATGGGGAATATACAATACGGCAACCTCAATTTGTCCTCCCTTGCATTTCTGGTATCGAAATCGCTCGGCCAGGCTGTCTTCATCCTCGATTTGTACATCACAATAGGGAATAATCCCCAACACGGGAATTTTGATGATATCTTCCAGCATGCGGATGCCGGGCTTTAAAATCTCCACATCACCCCGAAACTTATTGATGATGACACCCTTTACCCGTTTCCTTTCCTCCTCCGTCAAAAGCATCATGGTGCCTGCCAGTGATGCAAATACACCGCCCCTATCGATATCGCCGATCAAAATGACGGGGGCGTCTGCCATTTCTGCCATGCCCATATTCACGATATCATTTTCCCTCAAATTAATTTCTGCAGGGCTTCCAGCACCCTCCAGAACAATCACGTCATAGGCTTCCTCCAACTTCTGAAAACTCTCCTTCACCACATCTGCCAGCCGGGATTTAAACTGATGGTATTCCACGGCCGACATATTTTTGTATACCTTTCCCTTCACAATCACTTGGCACTTTTGATCCGTAGTGGGTTTCAGCAAAACAGGATTCATCCATACGCTGGGTTCCACCCCGGCAGCCTCGGCCTGCACCACCTGGGCTCTTCCCATTTCTAAACCTTCCTTGGTGATAAAGGAATTGAGGGCCATATTTTGCGATTTGAAGGGTGCCACCCTATAGCCGTCCTGGCGAAAGATCCTGCAAAAAGCAGCCGTCAGCAGACTCTTGCCCACAGAAGATGCTGTGCCCTGAAGCATCATTTTCCTTGTCTTCATACCTTTTCCCTGCCTCCATTCTTGTATATCCTGCAGTTTTCAATAAAGTTTTCAGCCAACTGCCGATTGCAGTAGAAGTGGATATGGGCATAGGCCGCCAAGGTATTATACCGTTTTAACCCGCATTGCCATATAGCCTCTTTTTCTCCATTTCTCGCCTTTTCCACCGTGTAGACATATTCTTGGGACAAGTTCTCTGGCAAGGTGGACCGATGAAATTCATGGGCCTTTGCCTTTGTTCTAGTCTTTGACAATACACAGGGTCCATGGATGGTTATATTCACATACCCGAACCGTTGTAACCTCTCCGTCATCCTTGCCTCCGTGTCAAAAATACCTACCATCTCATGCCGTTGCCCTTCCATATCCCTAATGGCCCTCGTCAAATACATGAGGCCTCCACATTCGGCATAGGCGGGGATGCCCCCCTGTATTTTCTCCCTGATTTCCCTCCGCAGCGGAACATTTTTCGCCAATTCTTTTCCAAATACCTCAGGGAAACCGCCGCCAAAATACAGCCCATGCAAATCCTCCGGCAACCTTTGATCCTTTAAAGGACTAAAAAATACCAGGTTTGCACCCAGACTTCTCAACAAATCCAGGTTATCTTCATAATAAAAGTGAAAGGCTTTGTCATAGGCAACACCAAGATTGATTTTCTCCCCCAGAGAAGTCTTTTCAGCAAATCTATGGGCCATAGGCTCTGTCTTCTTGGCAATTTCCAGCAATCTGTCCAAGTCGATGGTTTCCTCCACCATGCTCCTGATTTGGTCAATTTTGTCCTTTAAGTCTTCCACTTCCCCACTGGGAATCAACCCCAAGTGCCTGCTTTGCAACACAATGCCGGAATTCTTTTTCATATATCCCAGGCATTTGACCTTCCCATCCCTTTCAATGGCCTCCTTGAGCAGCCGATAATGCTTCTCTCCGGAAACATTGTTCACGATGATTCCAGATATCTTCACATCGGGATCGTACATTTGATAGCCCAGCACCTGGGCAGCAGCACTGGCAGCCATGCCACTACCGTTGATGATTAAAATCACGGGTGCCTCAATAATCTTGGCCACATGGGCTGTGCTGCCCTCTCCCCCATGGGATCCGATGCCGTCATACAGCCCCATGACTCCCTCCACAATAGAGATATCCTTTCCCATGGCATTTTTCGCAAATAACCCTCTTACCGTCTCCTCTTCCAGCATCCAACTGTCTAAATTCCGGGACTTATTCCCCGTAACAAAGGTATGGAAAGCGGGATCGATGTAATCGGGTCCCACCTTGAAAGGCTGTACCTGCAGACCCCTTCTGTGGAAAGCCGCCATCATCCCGATGGAAATCGTAGTTTTTCCTACACCGCTCTGGGTCCCCGCCAACACAAGCCTGGGATAACCCATGGGCATCATTTCTTTACATTCATGATTGGTCATGTTTTTTCTCCTTCCTTGTAAAAAGAGGAATCATATAGGGGGTCCCTGTAAAGGGATTTCTTTCAATGATCATCTCCATGGCATAGACCTTCTTTAGATTTTCATAGGTAATAACCTGTTCTGCATTCCCTACTTCAACAATCTTTCCATTCTTCAGCAGCACCAAATCACTGCTGTATCTGGCCGCCAGATTCATATCATGAAGTACCGCCACCACGGTCAATCCCTTTTCCTTACACAATGTTTCAAGCAATTCCAAAATCTCTATCTGATGCTGTATATCCAAATGGGAAGTAGGCTCATCCAGTAAAATCAGCGTCGGCGCTTGGGCCAAGGCTCTCGCAATAATGACCCGCTGTCGTTCCCCGCCACTCAATTCATCGATGGGCCGATCCTTTAACCCCCATGTTCCCGTTTGTTCCATGGCCTGCCTGACAATTTGAAAGTCTGCCGGGCTTTCTTTTTGGAATCTCCTCAAATAAGGACTTCTTCCCATCATCACAATATCGAAGACAGAAAAAGAGAAGGCCACATGGGTTTCTTGGGGAACTACTGCCACATGGCGGGCAATTTCCTTTGAGGTCATCAATCCTACGTCCCTTTCTCCTAGCATCACGGTTCCCCGATTCGGTTTTAGGGAAGCGGAAATATTTTTCAGCAATGTGGACTTCCCTGAACCATTAGGCCCGATAATACTGGTAAAACTTCCTGCTTTGATGGTCAAGGAAACATTGTCCAGGATTGTACGATTTCCATATTGAAAACTGATATTCCTTATATCTACTTCCATCGCCATAGGAACCTCCATCAGCTACAAGATGCTGCTTTTCTTTTTTCTCAACAAGTAAATAAAAAATGGGCCGCCAAATAATGCCGTAATAATCCCCACAGGTATTTCCACAGGTGCAATGACCGTACGGGCAACGGTATCTGCAAAGAGCATGAACATCCCTCCTGCCAGACCCGATGCTGGGATCAGGATTCTATGGTCCGGGCCCACCAAGAGTCGTGCTATATGAGGAATCATGAGCCCTACAAATCCGATAATGCCGCTGACAGATACGGCCACCGCAACGATGGAGGAATTTATCAATAAAAGAGTCTTTTTTGTTTTTTCTACTTCCACGCCGAGATGGTGGGCCGATTCCTCCCCTAGCAGCATGGCATTCAAATCTCTGGAGAAATAATAGAGCAGAAACCAGCCCAACAATGCAGGCACCACCATCATTTGCACCTGATCCCATCCCTTCGTAGCAAAACTGCCCAATGTCCAGAAAATAATTTTATTGACATCACTGCTGTGAATCACCATCAAAAAAGACATAATGGCTGTTAAAAATTGCCCCACGGCTATACCCGACAAAAGCAGGGTGGAAACGGGGACCTTAGACTGGATCTTCGCCAAATGGTATACCAAATAGGCGGATCCCAAGGCCCCGAGAAAGGCAAACAAAGATATGCTGCCCATACCCAAAAAGACTTGATCCAGTTTTCCTACAATAGCAATGGTTGCTCCCAATGCCGCCCCCGAGGAAATGCCGATCACAAAGGGATCCGCCATGGGGTTTTGAAACATTCCCTGAAAAGTCGCACCGCATACGGAAAGACTGATCCCTACAAGAACAGACAATAAAATTCGCGGCAACCTTACATGCTTCACAATAACCCCATGATGGGAAGGTATGCCGGAAGTATCAAAAAATTCGCCGATCACTGGAAGGGAACGGCCTGTAACCTTCAAGACATCTGTCATGGTAATGGAAGCACTTCCAATGGCAGCTGCCGCCATCATACCTAACAGCAAAACCAGTGACAGGAGCAATAAAATAAAATTCCATTTTGCCTTCTTGTGCCATTGGCCCATCATTCTGTACCCCTAACTTCCCTGAAAATATAGGATTTTTTCTGTCCTATTGGAACAACTCGGGATGTATGGCCTTGGCCATCAACTCCAATGCCTCCACTACCCTCTGACTCGGTCTTGACAATATATTCCCATCCAGAATCTCAATTCGGTTATTGCGAACAGCGGTAATATTTTGAAATCCCGGCCTCTTCTGAATATCCATTGCCCCGGCCAAATTCATGTTGAAGGTGTTGGTTATATAGATTTCCGGATCTTTTTCGATCAATGCTTCCATACTATATTGGGCATAGGCTCCCGCTGCATCGGAGGCTATATTTTCTCCCCCAGAAAGGCGAATCAATTCATCGATAAAAGAGCCTTTTCCGGCTGTCCAGAGGGCAGAACTATATTCAATTTCATAAAATACCTTCGGTTTCGGCTGATCCTTGGGCAGGCCATCGATCTTCTCCGCAATCTCCTTTTCCTTTTGCTCCATTCCGTCAACAAGCCTGCGGGCACCTTCCTCAGCATCTGTAGCAACGCCGATCTGCATGATGGCGTTCTTCACTTGCTCTATGGACTGGGGAGCAAAGGTAAGCAAAACAATGCCCGCCTCCTCCAGCTGCTTTTTCAAACTATCATCCATTCCCCAATATTGAATTACCATATCCGGCTGCAGTTCCAGCAACCTTTCCACATTCACTGTGAAAGAATCTCCTACCTTTGGTTTATCCAATGCCTCCTTCGGGTAATCACAATACTGGGTAACACCCACAATTTTGTCCCCAAGCCCTAGCCCGTACAATATTTCCGTATGGCTTGGGGCCAGGGAAATGATTCTTTCCGGTTTCTTTGCAATGACTACCACGTTCCCTGCACCATCGGTGAATTCCAACGGATATGTAGAACTTTTTGTCCCTTTTCCTTCCTCATTTTTCAATGATTCTTTCTTTGTTGCACATCCTGCGGCCAAGGCAAATACAAGAAGAAAAATCGTCCATAAAAGAAAAGTCCTATATCTTGTCATGCTTCTCATTTTTCTGCCTCCATTTCAAAGTTTTACTGATTGAACCCTGCTAAGACGGGGTAATGATCTGCAATCTCTATTTTGGCAATTTTGCAGTGGTCTACTTTATATCGCCAACAGTCCTCCACACCTCTTCCGATCAAATAGGCCAATATGGCCCGTATGCTTCCCCCATGGGCAACGATCAGTATCTTTTCATGGGCACCATTCCCGATCAATTGATCAATCCTGGCCGTTACCCTGTCATACATCTCCTTTAGGCTTTCCCCCTCCGGCACTGAATAATGGAGCCAGTCCTTCTCCCAAGCTTCCAACTCCCTGGGATACCTGTTTTTTATGCCTTCATAGCTTAATCCTTCCCACAGGCCGAAATTCATTTCTCGGAAGGCCCTGTCACCCTGAATCTCCACCCCATGATGGCCGTTGATAATCTCAGCCGTTTGCCGGGTTCTACGCAAATCGCTGGCAATGATGCGATCCAAAGGACGGTCTTTCAACTTTTCTCCTACTTCCCGGGCCTGCAAAATTCCTTTTTCCGTTAGGGCAACATCCTGCCAGCCGCAGTATACCCCTCGTCCATTAGATGCTGTCTCTCCATGCCTGACCAAATACAATTCTGTCATAAGCCTTTATCCCCTTTTCAGATAGAACAGGATTAAAAAATATAAGAGATAGACAATCTCCGAAAGCTCGCACAAAGCCCCTAGGGTATCCCCCGTCATGCCGCCGATTTTGTCTGTGATATGCTTTATATAAAAGATGCTGAACAAATACCCGATCAACAAAAAAGGAAGCGCCCACAAATTCACAAGGGAAATCAAGACTGTCAGAACAACGGTGATGGCCAAATGGAGATTGTTTACCTTTCCTATATACAAATTCCCCATGCCGCTATCCCTGGCATAAACGGAAAACCTGGAACCATAGACAAGACACAACCGTGAAAATACGGGCATAAGCAGCAGTACACCATACACCATCGGCCGATCCATGCTATAGATGAAAGCAATTTTTAAAAGTATGGTCATGAAAATGCCCAAGGCGCCATTGGTCCCCAGTCTGCTGTCCTTCATGATTTCCAATACCCGATCTTTGGGACGGTTGCTATAGATTCCGTCAAAGGTATCTCCCAAGCCGTCCAAATGCAACCCTCCGGTAATCAAAACCTCTATAGTCACAGCCATGACCGCTGCCAAAAATGTTCCTCCCAAATGATCCCCCATATAATAAAAAGATACGATGAACATACCGATCAATAAACCCACCAAGGGGAAATAGACAACCCCTTGAAGAAAATCCTCTTCATCCGCCTTTACATTCACCGGTAGGGGGATCCTGGTTAAAAACTGGACCATTAGAATGAAGCGCTTCATCAATGCTCAATTCCTTCCCTAGCCCCGATTCCCTTTTGAAAAGGATGCTTGATCATTTTTATTTCTGAAACATAATCGGCCAGGGCCACAATTTCCGAGGGGACATTTCTTCCCGTAAGGATTAGCTCCATGGAGTCGGGCTTATTCCTGATAAGATTGCAAACCTGCTCAACAGTAAGCAGTTTGTTGGACAATACCCCCATGATTTCATCCAATATCAGCAGATTGCATTTTTCATGCTGCACAACTTCTTCCGCAAAGGCAAAGGCTTTATCCACATTTCTCTTTACTGCTTCCTTTTCTTCTGCATTCAATGTCCAAAAGAATTTTTTGATGTCATCAAAGCGAAAAATTTTAAAATCGGGTTCTAACCTTTCAACGGTATGGAGTTCTCCTGAATCTCCTCCCTTCAGAAATTGAATCATGTACACCTTATATCCCCATCCTGCAGCCCTGAAAGCCTGTCCCAAGGCAGCTGTTGTCTTTCCTTTTCCGTCACCGGTGTAAATATGTACCAACCCTTGGGATAATTTTTTCTCCAGCATATGCTCGCCTCCTATTTTAATTTCATGGGAATGCCAGATACCGTGAAATACACTTCATCTGCCTCGCAGGCAATCATCTGGTTGATTCTCCCCGCAATATCCCTAAATATTCTTGATAATCTGCTTTCCGGCACAATGCCCATACCTACCTCATTGGTAACGATAATTCCCCATAGACCATGGCTGCGCAGGCTTGCCAGAAACTCCATCACTTGCCCTCTGATCCATTCCTCCATCCCATCGATCCTTTCATGGGCGATGGTATCCCAATTTACCTCGGGATCTTCAAAAAGAAGATTGGTAATCATGATGGTCATACAATCCAACAGCACAATTTCATGATGCCCGGCTATGGTTTCCACGACCTTGTGCAAATCCCTGTAACCTTCATAGGTGATCCACTCCCGGGGCCGAGAAGCTCTATGTTTTTGAATTCGATCCTCCATCCCATCATCCAAAGGGATCGCCGTCGCTAGATAAGCAACCGGTTTTTCTGCGTTTTGGGCCAAGTTTTCTGCAAAGCTGCTTTTTCCGCTCCTGGCACCACCGGTAATCATTGTAATTTTCCCTTTCAAAAAATCACCCCTGACACACAAAAAAGCCTGTCATCGGACAGGCTTTTACGCGATTTCATCAATTGCTGCCTGACCTTCCCTCCGAAGGCAGTGAGTGCATCATTAGGCAGGTCTCCTGACTCGTGAATCCCTTTACTCTCGACGTCTTCCCTGTAGCATACAAGTGACATATGGTCGATTTCATCCTCACTTACAGTAGCGGGGGCTGTGTCGGACTTTCACCGAACTTCCCTATTAAACTCCTAAAGAGTACCTAATGAATTCGCAATAAATTTTTTAAAGACTATTATCATTCTATCACGCTTGAAAAAAAACGTCAATGAATCTCCGTCAGTCCATATGAATACGATACCGCTGTCCTGCCGAAACCTCCTTCGACTGCACTCTTTTCACATTGCCGCCCTTGTCTTTCACCAGAACATCCAAGGTATGATTTTCTTTGGACAGAAAATGAAAAATCAAGTGATCATATTGACAATTGGTAACGATAATCCACGTAAGGCCATTGCCATATTTCTCCACATACAGCCCCTCGGCTTTTTCCGTCCCGTCATATAAAGTCAATTCCCCTTCTGATCCTAGAGCCTTTAGACTGATTTCCCCCACGCCCTTCACCAAAATGCTCACATGATTTTTGAGAACTTCCGCCCTTTTCCTCATCAAAGGCTCATCTTCGATGCCCAGTTTTTTTCTTAAAACAAAACCGCACTTTTCTAAAATTTCCTCATGGCTTCCGTGAAGAATATAGCGATCCCCTTCCAAGGCCATCACACTCTTTACCATCACGGTTCCATCCCCTTCAAGGGATTTTGCTACATCTACTACCCTGCCATCCAGCCATCGCTGACCATCGGGCTGCCTTTTGGGATCAATCTGCAGGCAATGGTTTGTTTCGATACCCTTCCCTGCAATCAAAGTAACCTTCACGTTTCTTGGCATCCTTCTCTTTTGATTTTCGTTGAGATCATCCAGGAAATCATTTTTATAATGCATTTGCTGGTAGGAAATAAAATTCATTGCTCCTTCCCTGTCTAAATAATAGAGATAATTGCCGTATTGACGGCTAGGCAGCAAATCCCTGGCACCTTTCAAATGGTGGTGAATGGTATCCATATCATTTTTTTCACCGTAATACTTCTCGAGAATCCACAGATATCCCTCCAACAGCGTTTTGAATATATCGGATTTCAAATTTCTATTGTAGGGCAGCTTGCCTCCTGCCCAGAAAAAGTAGGCATTCACCGCACCGGCATGGGGTGTGCCAATAATGATGAGATGCTCTACATCTCCCCGATAATTTTTTCCTTGCATGTAAGCCCTTGCAACCAGTCCTCCCATGCTGTGGCAAATTAGGTTCACCTTTCTGCTTTTGCTTTTGGTCCTAGCCAATTCAATGGTTTTCATCAAGTAATTTTCTGCACACTCGGTACATGCCTTTCTCCAATCATAAAAGGCAATGAACAGATTGCGATCTTTCTGATACCCCCAATGCTCCAATTGTTGCACAAAGGGTTCGTATACAGGAGTTGCCATGCCAAATCCCCAGTCCCCCGTGCCGGGTATGATTTCATCCCCCATTGACCCAAATAGTCCCGGAACAAACACAATGGGATTTCTTCTCTGCAGGTGCATCGTACTTTTGATGATTTCTATCAATCCAATGGTTGTCAGCAGCGGATGCATATCCATTCCCCCCATGGTATTCTTCAAAGAAACAAAAAAGCTGCTACTTACCTTGTAGCAACTTTTCCTCCGTTGATTCCTATCCCTTCCAACTGCAAAAGTTTTACTTTCATATCCAAGCCACCGCCGTAGCCTACCAGCCCTCCGTCGTGGCCTATGATCCTATGGCAAGGCACGATAATGGGAATATTGTTCCGATTGTTGGCCATCCCCACGGCACGAAATCCCTTAGGCGTTCCCACCTTGATGGCAATATCCTTATAGCTGGCCACTTGACCGTAGGGCACACTGCACAGGGCCTGCCATACTTTCTTCTGGAAAGGAGTGCCGATGCAATGCAGTTTTACATCAAATTCCCTCAAGTTTCCCCTTGCGTACGCAACAATCTGCCCTATGGCTTCTTGGTTTTTTTCTACGTCTTCCTTTATTTCTTCAAAATGCATGCCCAGCCAATCAAAAAAGTCCTTCGTCGCCTCCCCCTCCAGTTTGAGCTTGCATACGCCTCTATTACTGGAGGCTATATACATCTCTCCAAGATTTGTCATAAACCTTGCATAATATGCCTTTTCCATGGTTTATCCCGCCTGCTCCTGGTTTTTTTTATTTTTAAAGGATTCCTTCGCCAGTCTCCACTGCTCCCTCGCCAAAGTATCGATTTTCTTTTTTGTCTTGATGGCCGGATTGCCGACAGCTTTGCTGAACCATTCAATGGCCTCTTCGTAATTTCCGATCAGGCGATGGATTTCCCCGATTAAATACATGAGAGTAACTTCATCCAGATTTCCAATGGGCAACGGCTCACTGACAAAGGCCTGTTCAAAGCACCTGACTGCATGCTTTAAAAAATCTGTTTCCTTGGGGTCATTGGCATATCGATACAGCCAAGCAATCCGCAGGCAGATATTGCCAATCACTCCTTTCTTTTGGTTGATCAATTGGCCGCACAACAGGGCCAGCTTATAGGCTTCAATGGCTTCCTGAATCGTTCTTTCCCCTCCAAAACTCCGCTGGGTCCATCTTCTCGTAATGTTTTCCTCAATCGCCTTTTTCCCTGCCCCATTGATTTCATGGAAAGTGCTTTCCATGGCTGCATAACCACACATAGGACATACAAAAACACCATAGAACATTGGATTTTCGCTGGTATAGTAGGTACAGAAATCTGTATCCCTTTTCTCGATCCTTGTGGAAGAAGTCCGTACTTTTTTTGTGCGAAATATATTTTTACAAAGAGGGCATGTTACTTCCTTATCGTATAAAGCATTCTTCATTTCTGTCACCTCATTCGCATTTTTCTTCTATTATATTGTTTTTTATCCAATTGCTGCATTTTCAAGGGGAAGTTGCCTCTTCTCCTTCATCAGGCTTCGATTTTTCCTGACTTTGAGGTTTCTGTACCGGAGCAATGGGGCGCTTCTTCGTTCCTTTGACGATAATTTGTTTTTGTGGTTTGTAATAATCCTTGGAAATCTGTTTTCTCTCAATTTCTACGCCATTTTCATATATAACTTTAAAGGTTGTAACCTTATACCCGTCCCTTCCTTCCTGCTCAATTTTTTCCTCTCCCTCGTACATATTGGGATCGTATTTTACTTCCACCGTTTTCCGAATCACTTCGTCTTCCCTGGATTCGATTTTGACTACTTTGTTGTCCGTTTTATATCCATACACCCTTACAGTTAGTAGATTGCCATTAATAAAGGTTTCAATATAGATCGGCTGGGAAAGTATGTTTTGGAATTTAAAATCCAGTACCCCATAGGACACCGTGGCATCTCTTCCCTTTGGAACATAGGTAGAAGGAATACTGTGGTTGATCCTCTCCACGATGTTTAAATTGCTCAATAAAATGGCATTGTACATGGTGCTGGAAACCTGGCAGATGCCTCCTCCTAAGCCGTCTACAAGCTCTCCTTTAAAAATCACGGGGGCATTTTGATAGCCTCTGCTTTCGGTTCTCGGCCCTACCCGCTCATTAAATGAAAAAATTTCTCCCGGCATCAGTACGGTCCCGTTAATGGTTCTGGCTGCTAAGGCGATATTTTGTGTCCTGCTCTTATTTGTGGCACTGAATTGGGTTGTGTATTCTCCCAGTAGATCTTGAATAAAGCTTAAACTTTCAGAAGTAATCTTTGGGGAAGCCATCTCCACGGGAATATCCATTTGTATTGTTTCCTGCCGGTAATTGTTTCTCAATTCCTCAGCAATTAAATCTTTTAAGCCCTCTGTATTCACTTTCAATCCCACTTTTTCTTCGGTAATGTGGAATTTTCCGTTCACCCGTGTAATGGTTGCATTCCGGGACGGCTGGTCAATCTTTCTTTTGATGTCATAAAGGATCCCGTCCAACTTCTTGTGATCATATGTGGGCAGCAAAGCAATATTGTGGGGAACCTTATACAGGGAAATGATTTTCTGAAGCCTTTCAAAATAGCTGCCTTCTCGGCCGATGCGAAAGGCTTCATTGGCAGCCTTCGTATAATCATAGGTATAGCCGATATCCCTCCCGGAAATATTCCAGTTTTTATCTCCATAGGTTAGTTGAATGCTATGATTGTCAATAAACCTCTCAAAGTGGTTTTGTATCTTGCGTTGTGCTTCCAGAATCGATAGGCCTCCCACATCTACATTTTCTATGGTTACGCCACTGTAGATCGTATCTCTGTAAAGCAAAAAAAATGATATGCCGGTTGTCGAAATGAGAAAGCTAAACAACACAATGATAAGTCCTGTGATCATATTTGATTGTTTAGTTCTGTTTTTTGCCGTTGTGTCCAACCTTCCTCCTCCATTCGTCTGCGAATCATATGGCAGAAATTTCTCCCTATTTTCTATATTTATTTGCCTTATATAACTAATATACATGATATTGTTCCAAATGGACAACTAGTAATCAAAATTTAATATATTTTCCCCCCATCTTTTCACCTTTTCCAAAGAATCTCATAATATGTAGTGGACATGGGTCCACAAGAAGTTTCCCCCTTCTATTGGAGGGAGCATCCCCTGCTCCCTCTCTTTTTTTTCAACACCGCAGTTTTTTTCATGTTTATCATGTCCTAAAAAAATATTGGCATCGGTATAATTTCATATTTTCCACATAAAATAGTAATGATATATAAAATTATAATCGCCGCGGAGTAGAGCAGCGGCAGCTCGTCGGGCTCATAACCCGGAGGTCGCAGGTTCGAATCCTGCCTCCGCAACCAAAAAATAAACTAGAGGCGATCTCTAGTTTATTTATATGAAAACAATTATCAGAAACTCCTACATGAACGCAGGCCTTCATCAAAATCCTTTGCTGTTTTCCCAATATATTTCTATCTGGTCCCCATGCTTTATCTCATCGGTATAGTTGGCCCTTTTGCCGTTTAAGTTCAATATCAATGCTCCCTTTGGCTTTGAACAGTCAAAATCGATATGATTGAATACATCTATGAAAATGAATTCCGGGCTTGTTTTTCGGACCTTCACAGGTTTCCCGTTGATATGAACCTCTATGATATATTCATTCAATAAAGAGGAATCCTCCGAATTCTCTCTTTCTTCCTTGGGAACTTCTACGGTACCCTTCTCCTTCTCATAGGTGATGATCCTGTCTCCGTTTTTTAATAAAAAGCTTTTATCTGCCTCCATGCCGTTTACGTAAATCCTGTACCGTTCCCCATCCATTTCAAACCGATGGAGAAGAGCTTCCACACAATCAATTTCAGTAAAGGTGATTTCATCCCCTTCCTGTATTTCATAATCCATGTCTCTTTCTTGGCCGTTTACCATCAGGTTGCTGTACAATTTCACATCAAGACCGTTGAAATTCACAACACTGAGACTGCGGACAATATCCCCTAGGCGGGCTGACCCGTCTTTGCCGTCCACAGCCGGCTCCACCACAATATTGTCTTTGTTATGAATTTTGGCATCCAAACTGCTGAGTTTTCCATTGAGATAGATTTTTGCAGATTCCCCCGGCTGCCCGGGAATTATCTTTTCCTTACCGTTCAGCATAAAAGTAAGCTTTTTTCCACTTCTGGCAATCAGTTTTCTGGCATGATAACCGATGAGAATCAATGCATCGGATATGAGAAGCTGTCTCGAGTGAAAGAGCTTCATTGTCTTTCCGTTTACCGTCACTTGCAAGAAATCCTGTCCCCTGTCCTTTTCGGCAACAATACCTATGCCTATGGGTGTAATAAACTCAGGCCCCTCTAACTTCTCGCACTGGAATTCAATGTTCTCGATGATCTCAGTACCTCTTACAACAACCCTTTCCTTCGGCAGTCCTAATTTTTCTGCCAAATAAGTTGTAAAGGTAGAAATTTGGCTTCCGCCCCCGATGCAAAATACAGCACTGGGAGCCTTCCCGTTGTATTCCATGATTTTTCCGGCAATTTCTGCGGCCAAACCTTCGATAACCTTCGATATTTTTTCAATGATTTCTTGGGTGGTCACCGTATAAGAAATCCCTACAATATCCGTAAAAACATGACTGTCTTTTTTATTGAGCTCCTGCTTTAATTTCTCTGCCGTATCAAAATCTAACAGGTAGGTCTTTGCAAGGGCTTCTGTAATTTCATCCCCTGCCACGGAAGCCATGGCATAGGCTACAACCGTTCCATCCTGGGTTAATGCAATATCGGAAGTCCCTGCGCCGATATCTACCAAAGCAAGGTTCAGTAGCCTTAATTTTGGAGGAATGGCCACATGAATGGCGGCAATAGGTTCTAGGGTTAAATTTACCACTTCCAAACCGATCCTATCCATCACTGTATATAGGCTGTTTACTACCACATGGGGCAGGAAAGTGGCTAAAATATCGGCACCTATTTTGTGTCCCCGATGACCCCTCAAAGAAGTGATAAGCCCATCGTTGAGATAATAGTTCACCACAGTGTATCCTACACAATAATAGGTATGGCCTTTGCCGTGATCCTCCTTTTCCAGCAATTCTTGGGCTTTTTGTATCCCTTCCATCTCCAGGCTGTCAATCATGGCTTTGTCAATTTCCTTTGAAAGATCAATCTCCCTGCTCACTGTCACCCGGTAAGTTTTTAAAGCCCTACCGGCAGCAGCAATGGCTACCTGTTTCAGTTGGAAGCCCAGCCTATTTTCCAAGGCTTCCTTAACCTTCTGGGCAACCTGAGCCACTTTATCAATATCATGAATTTGCCCGTCATACATGGACCTGCTGGGATGTTCCATCATTTCTGCATCCAGGATGATATATTTATCACCCTCCCTTTTGCCTACAATACCGACTACATTTCTTGTCCCTATATCTAAAGAAAATATCATCCCATGGACATTCCTTTGCATTGCTGTTGTTTCAGACATCATTCACAACCCTTTCCTATTTGTCTCTTCTTTAGATATTCTCCGCAATCCCCTTTTTCTCCTCTTTCCTTTTTTAAGGAGGCATTATAAAATCCTTCCTGCCAGTTCCTTATAATACAAACACTCCTCCGTCAAGGGACACTTTTCACAAAGGGGCTTCCTGGCTTTGCAAATCCTTCGGCCATGATAAATCAGCCAGTGATGGGCATCAGACCATTGTTCTTCCGGTATATTTTGCATCAATTGCCGTTCTGTTTCATCCACATTGTCGCTATGGGCCAACCCGATTCGGTTGGATACCCTAAACACATGGGTATCCACGGCAATAGCGGCCTTCCCAAAGGCATTGCTGATGACTACATTGGCCGTTTTTCTCCCAACCCCGGGCAACGCCATGAGTTCTTCTCGAGTATCGGGTACCCTTCCTCCGTACTTTTCCACCAAAATTTTGCATGTGTACAGTATATTTCGGGCCTTACTCTTATAAAAACCGCAGCTTCTGATCTTTTCTCCCAATGCTTCCTCCGTCAGGGTCAAAAAAGCCTCCGGTGTGTTGTACTGCTTGTATAGTGTGCTTGTCACCTGGTTCACCCGTACATCGGTGCATTGGGCGGCAAGAATCGTAGAGATTAACAGTTCAAAAGGCGTTCGATAGTTTAGCTCAGAAGTTGCTTCCGGATACATATGATATAATTTTTTCAATACCTGCTCGATTTCTTTTTTCGTCAGCATTTTTCCTTTTCTTCCAGGCATTTGGTACCTTCCTTTCAAAATTCTTCAGCTACAGAATTTCTATATGATAATGGATGATCTCTACTCTATTATCCCCCTCGATAAACTTTATAATTGATTGAATCATCTGATGGGCATGCTTCGTCGTTGTGCTGACACAAGCTATGCCGATGACGGCACTTCTCCATTTATCTTGCATATCTACCTCCGCCACGGAAGCATTAAACCGGGATTGTATTCTGCCAATCAAGCTTTTGATAATTTGCCTTTTTTCCTTGAGTGTATTGGGTTCATACATCATCAGTTCCACGGTACAAGCTCCAATCATCATGGTCATCACCTCATCCTCGTTTACCTATTTCCATTATGCATGATATATAGCCATCATCAGAGCATACAATGCTTGATGACTCTTTTTTCATTATACCCTAATCTCTGCTGTGAAAAAAGCAAATCAGGTGCCTTTTACCCCAAAAGCACCTGATATGCGAAAATATAATCCTTTCAAAATATGTATCAAAATCGCCTGTAATTTTATATAGGATTTTATAGGTTTGTAAAAATATTTGATCTTTTGTCTACTTTAAATCTTTTACAGTTTCTGTACTGATTCAATTTCTTTATAATCCTTCATATGGATATAAGTCTCTAACAGCAGTTTATAAGCCTCTGCCTGTATGTTTGCATCAAATCTTTTTTGGGCTGTTTTCAGAGTTTTTGACAAATATTCTTGCGCCTTTTCATGGTTTTGAATAGATTGGTGCAACCGCCCTAGTATTAATAGCGTACCGGGCAAATATTCACTGTCGATTTTTTCTCTAATTTCCAAAGCTTTATACCCATATTCAATGGCTTTTGTTTCTTCACCTTTCTTTTCATAAATTTCGCAAAGATTTTTATAGGCAATCGCTATCATTTCCAAATTATTATCTTCCTGTGCGACTTCTAAAATATTAATATAGATTTTTTCCGCTTGCCTTAATTCATTACGATCTAGATAACAGTTTGCTTTCATATTCAATATATCCAGATGTTGCTCCGTACTGAAATCATCATATGTTTTTGTCAACTTATCCAAAAGTTCTAAACAATGATCATGCAATTGCAAATACCAGTATGCCAAAGCATTATTAAATAAAATTCTTTTCATAATTTCCGGTTCTTCCATATGATGGCTTTCAAGGATGAGCATGCTATAATTGTTAAAATTGATAGTTTCTTGATAATTTTTTAGTTCTATAGAAACTCTCCCCAATAAAGAATAAATCCATGCTGTCTTTCGATGGTGATTAATCCGTATGTAGTCTTCTAACGCTTTGATGTAGTGGATATAGCTTTCATGGTACTTTTGTTTTTGGTAGTAAAAATCACCTGCCACTTCATAAATAGCAGCCCTTCTTTCGGGAAGGTTCCATTCTGCTAAAATCTCCTGTGCCCTCTGGAAACCCTCTATAAACCGTTTCTCATTGGTTTCAGAATATTTCTCCAACTCGTTTCGAAGCTTTTCTAAGATTCGGTTTGCCTGTTCCATCTCGGTTTCCATCAGGTAGTCTACGCTGATATGGATGGGATTCTTCTGTGCCTCCGATAATCGGATCATATTTTCTGCGATAACTTCTGCCGTACTTTTTGTCAGTCTTGTTTTTCCGTTCTCAATATAACTGATCATGTTTCTCGTAATTTTATCTCCTGCAAGATCTTCCTGCTTTGCTCCCAAAAATGCCCGAATCCTTCTAATTTTCTCACCAGGAGGCAAAATTACATCCTCCATAAAATACATGTCCTTTCCCACCTGCTTTCATTTCCATTTATTTTCTGAATTCTTAAAAATATTATATCAAAAAAACGATAACAGTAAATATGTTTTCTTTGTGATGCAATTATTTTTTTGTTATATTTTAAATCTTATTTACTATTGAGGGACATTCTATCGAAGTCCTTTTGTCTTCTTTGTCCTTATAAAGTCTATTGGTGAAAATGACTCTTTTTCCACTATCCTTAATCTCCATCTTTATATAATACATTTTTGCAATGCGCTTGTAATAAGGAAAGTGAAACTATCCTAGTACTGGTAAACTCTATGGGAGAACAGGTACCCATTCAATTTCTTGTCATAGTCACGCCCAATAAGGACATTGAAGACACATATCAAAATTCTAAATTATCTAGGGAAAAAGAAAAACTTGCTTTAACTCACCTGAAAGACATGAATTTGAATAGTATTAGTATAAGAGTTTACATTGCAGCTCATGATGCCCATGCACACATATATGGATGTAGTATAGGAAAATGAAATAAAAATAGAAGAATTTGTGGAAAAAGTCATATTAATAGGAGATAATATAATTAATTCAGGTATTGTTTTAGATGGCATTCAAATCAAATGCTTAGGAAGCAATCACTATCATCTGCAACTCCATGAAGGCCAACTTAATCTAACAAAAGACGAAATACTAGATAAAGGTTTAGTTTACTGATTATTAAAGGGGGTAATTTGAATGTTGAGTAAAAGAAAGTTCATTTTCATTTTAATATTTGCATGTATCATCATAGTTTGGCAATTAGGCGAGGCTACAACTGGCCCAAGTGCTGTCATAAGACAAAATAAAGAGCAAGCTTCAAGATATTTACAAGATAAATATCCTGGAATGGAATATAAGATAACGGATCATTCTTTTTTAACAGAAAGGATGAATGTAGCACATGTAAAGGTAGAAACCAAGATTGACAATCAACCACTTATATTTACTGTGACAGTAGATGCAGATGGTGATATTACAGACGATTATGGGGAAAGAGTCATTTCCTACAATATAAAGAATCAAATAGTACCATTAGTGAATAATCTATTTTCCCAAACTATTGTTGATGTGAGGACTGTGAAAAGCGGAACAGAATATTTTTCTTATATTGACATTAGGTGGGAGGAATCCTTATCTAAGGAGGCATTTCTTGAACAATGCTTAGCGATTAGAGATATCCTTATAAATAATACCAATGATATTGACCTGATAACTTTTACTTGCGATAATACGAAAGGTCAATATTTCGAATTAAAGTTAGGAAAAGAACAGCTAGAATATTCCAAAGAAAAAATTATCAACGAAAAACTTGTGAAACAGTTGTAATTTAAAGATTTAGAAGAGAGAAGGGGCAGTATTAAAGAAGGTTTAACTTCGTTGATACTGCCCCTCAATCCTATTCTTATTTTTGTTCTTCTTCTGCAGCAAAGCCCATTGCTTAGAATTGGAAACCTGGTAATGTTGACTTGCTAGTATAGTGAGCACTTGTCCTTGATATTGATTAGAATTCCTTTTCGCCCATGTGACCACCAATAAACTTTATTTCACTATCAAATATGTGGTAAGCTATAGGTCCACCAGAATGAGGATAACCTGTACATACGAACACAGCTCCACATTTACTACAAGTATAGTAGCCGCCATCAATAATAACATAAGAATGTGTCGGATCCAAAACCCGTTCTTGTCCACCCGAATACATTTGATGTGTTCCATAAGGACAATCAGACTCTGCAAACGGTTTAATATCGCCAGTTAACTCCGTATTATCAGCATAGGAAACGACACCTAGACTTAAAAGCACAATGCTAGTAAAACAAAACTCATTATTTTTTTGCTCATTTTCAATAATCCTGTACCCCACTGTAATCAGGTGAAGTGTCCTCCCGGTTTTGCCCTCCGGTCTGTTACCAGCTTTCATTGGTCCAGAGTTTATCACTACTACAGATTCATCTGCCACTGTATATGGCATAATAAAAATGCAGAGTTCGGAAGCCAAAAACTACAGAGTAAAATTACCGGCTTAGTTTAAAGCTAAGGCACTTGTCAACTTCATAACTTTCCCGTATCGTTGTTTGTGTACGAAGCAAATAACGAGAGGGGTTTGAAAGGATGTTGAAAGTGCCTCAACAACAGTATATCCGATTCCTTCGTGCAATTGAAGGAGCAAATATTAATGAAATTGCTGAGACAATGGGTATAGATTGGCGTACAGCCAAGAAATACGCCGACCGTGACGATTGGAATCTTCCAATTAAGCATAAGGAACGTAAGATGCCCGTCATCGGACCATATAAAGAAATAATTGATACCATACTCCTTGAAGATAGCCTTATGCCACGAAAACAGCGTCATACTGGTGCCAAGATTTACAAAATTCTTAGGGATAATCATGGTTACCAAGGATGTCTTAGAACAGTTACAGCATATATATCTAGACGTCGTAGTGAGATGCAGTTGGAAAAAGCAACAGTATATCAACGGTTGGACCATCCTGAGGGAGAAGCCCAGGCTGACTTTACTACGATTCAAGTAAGCCGTGATGGGTGTCTGCAAGAATATAAGCTACTGATTCTATCCTTTCCCTTTAGCAACGCAGCTTTTGTTCATCCGGTTCCATCAGAAAACCAGGAGTGCTTTCTTGAAGGTCTAAAAACCCTGTTTAAGAAAGCAGGAGGAGTTCCCGAAAGAATCTGGTTTGATAATCTTTCTGCCGCAGTTGTATCTATTAAACCGGAAGGGGAACGGCAGCTGACAGATGCATTTATGAGGTTTTGTTCCCATTACCGTTTCGAGTCTGTTTTCTGCAACCCCAAAAAAGGCAATGAGAAGGGCCATGTCGAAAACAAATGCGGCTACAGCAAACGTAATTGGTGTGTTCCAATACCACTGTTTGAATCACAAGAAAAACTGGCTGAACAGTTGGACATACAAGCTCAGACTGATATGAGCCGATCTCATTATGGCAAAGGAACTCTAATAAATGAACTATGGCAGCAGGAAAAATCAAAGCTACGCAAGCTGCCTCAAGTCGATTTTGAAGTATATCGACTTGAAAGTGCAAAAGTAAATACATACGGTGAAATCAAAGTAGATAAAACCAATGTTCCTCTGTTCCAAGTCAAACCGGACAGTACTGTACTTTTGCGATATTGGTGGGATAGGGTGGATGTCCTGGATGAGTTTCATAGGATGCTAACCACATTCCCCCGTCCATACACCGGGAAGAAAACCGAAATACCATGGCAAGAGGCATTCAAAAACTATATACATAAGCCTCGAAGCGTCAGTCATGCACATTTAGTTAAAATGCTGCCGGAAAAACTGCAGCAATATATTAAGACCGAAGACCTACAGCTTAGAAAGGAGCGTCTCCATGCCGTATTTCATTGGTGCGGCAACTATACTGTAATAGAAATAGAACAAGTTCTCAAAAACTTAGGCGAAGAACCTCCTATTGAGCTGGTTACTGCCAGACTGGGACTTATTAAGCCTTTAGCTGGCCCGCATATGGATCCATTAAAAGAATCCTACACACCTCCGGAAGTCCGAAAAATGACTATGGACTTAAGCCGGTACAATATACTGGCGAAGGGAGGTGAAAATATATGAGTCAAACACTGGCAGATATATGTCGTCAATTACGGCTTGCACATGTTGCAGAGGCAGTTCAGCTTCAAAAGGACGAACATGTTATACATATAGCAGAGGAAATACTTAATGCCGAGTTGGAAGGTCGTAAACGTTCCAAACTAAATAAATTGGTACATCAGGCTATGTTTCCCCATCTTAAGACCTTTGATGGATACCAATATGATAATATAGGCTTTCCAACCAGCTGCAACCGTGAAAAGCTGCAATCCTTAGAGTGGATTAAGAAGAAAGAAAACGTATTAATGTTGGGTGCAGTCGGAACAGGAAAAACTCATATGGCTATAGCCCTTGGAGTATCTGCCTGCCAACAGGGAATAGGGGTACAATTCTACCGGGCAGCAGAGCTAGTTGCGATTCTGCAGGAGAAGTTTGGTCAAGGACTATTGACCCGATTCCAGGCAAAACTGAGAAAAGCTGAACTTCTAATCCTTGATGAAGTTGGTTATGTTCCATTCAGTCAGACAGGATCGGAACTGCTGTTCAATGTAATTGCAGACTGTTATGAGCAACAGAGCGTTATAGTAACCTCCAACTTGGAATTCGGCCAATGGACAAGTATATTTGGAGATAACAAGCTGACTGCAGCCTTGATAGACCGGCTGGTCCACCATGCACATATATTAACGTTTACCGGTGACAGCTTTAGATTAAAAGAAGCTATGAATAGAACCTAAAACTTAATATAGTTGGCAAGTGTCATCTGCATAAAAAAGGTGCCGAATTATACATTTTTCTGTTGCCAAACACAGCCCACATCACTTCGCCCCGCACTTGTGTTTCCACTTGTTTGGGCCTACCCTCTCTGAGAGATGATGCCGGGCTTCACCGGTTAAGCCTACCCGCCTGAATCTGAACGCATCCGTCTTAACCCCTCAGGTTATCCAGCTTTCGGGCTTTCCCACTCTGTGCAAAGTTACCCACTTGACGAGCCATCCCCGGTTCGCTTGCGCTATGTTCCAGATTCCCCCTTCAGCTTCCTTCGGACCCCACCGTTGGCCAGTGACGCCCTTGCTTACGGGTTGTCTTCCCGCTGGTTAGGTGACAGGGTTTTTTTCAACCCATCGGCTCAGTAAACATGCCGGTCAAACACAAAAGAGAATCCTTTTTGTTTTCAAGGATTCTCTCTATATTTTTATACTTTGTCTTTAGTCTGAGAAGATAAAATCTACCTTCTATCCTTCTTTAACTTTTGAGAACATTTTATACAATAGCGTCTAAGAGCCTATGCGTTACAAAATGAAATGTAATAACTATTAAGATTACTTAATTGTACACGATAGACTACTGAATTAGACAGCGCCATGCCTGCTGTTACGAAAGTATTAACGTTTGCAATATAATCAGAAGATATTGCAGCTACGTTTTTAACTAAGGTAATTAGTCCTGATTTAAAACCACTACTAGAGAAGGCAGATGCAGTTTCATAAAAACCTAGAACTGCACTAACAACTGTACTATATTCCTTAGCTCCTGGTAAGGATGAAAGCATTTCTATATATAAACTCTGATAATCATCTTTTAAGCTCGAAGCGGTATCAATAGCTAATTCCAGTTGGCTTAGAAAATCATATGCTTTTACTTCAAATGGCTGTTGTGAAGTTGAAGATGTGCTTCTAGATTTTACTAATGATGCACCTGATCCACTGCTTGATGGTATAGTTAATCTAAAATATCTATAGTTGCCAGTGGCTCTTCTCTCATAAAACTCATAGTAGCCCTTATAGCTATCAAGCGAACTTTCATAAGTTTCACTATATGGCTGTATTGGAACATCAATATTTATACTTTGTACATTTACTTCTTCTTGGTTAACTATTTCATTACTTTCATTTGTCGCTTCATTATTCTTTTTAGATTTACCATTAACCAAATCTTTAATTTTGAGTTTTAATTCATTTTTTTTGCCATCTTTATAGTCTATAACAAATAGATAATCTCCATCAATTGTTGCAATGCCATAGCCCTCTTCCGATACCACTAAAGTGGTATCATTTTCGTCAAAATTTTTTATGTAGTTTACGCTTTTATCATCTGAAATTAGGTTACTTAAAATTTCGTCTTTAATTTTATCTTTGTTGCCTTTTTCTAGATTATGATTTTTAACATAGTTTTTAGCTTCAAGTTCTTTTAATGCTTTTTGATAGTTGCGTTCTAACTTTTCATAATTAAAATTAGACTTATCTGTATATGCAAACCCAGTAGAAATTGAGCCTAATAGAAGAATGGAAATGAGAAGAATTATAATTTTTTTCATATATGCATTATCGAAAATGTCTCCAGAGAAGTAGAGTAAAAGAGTACTTTAAGCTTAATTAGTTTTATTGATTAGATAAGTATCCCTGGAATAATCCATTTTCGATAATTGCACCTCCTTTCGTTAGTAACATTAATATTCTCATATGTGCGAAAATAATAGTATGCTATTTAATGCAAGCTCCTATTGACAGTTTGTGGTGGGTAATCTGATTTTAATCATCCGCTATCCTCCAATCATCTTGAACTAAAAATCAATAAATTAATATTTTAAAATTTTATCATTATTATAAAAAAATGTAAACACTATTGTATATAAAAAAAATAATTTTACTTTATTTTTATGATATAATAATTCTATACTTATTTTATTAGGAGACTTTGGTATATCGCAAAAGCATGAATATTTTCTAGAAAAAAACTTTAAGAATATTAGAAGATTACTAAGGCTAAAATAGTATCAAATTAGTGATAGTGAGATTACAAAAAATTTGGTTAGGCTGATTGAGCATGGCAAACACTAATCAACGAAAGAACTGCAAGAGTTATTGCAAATAATACAAAAGACACGAATACTACAACGTTGTGTATGAAGCTATTATACGAGAAGGTCTTTGGAGTGGCCTCTGAGGAGCTCTAGGAGTTGCTGCTTTTAAGATATATTTAATAGTTTTGAAATTATATGATAATCAAAGCTATTGAAAGAAAATTTAAGATTTATTGAGATAGGAAAATTTAATTTAGCAGACACAATTTTGTGTTTTGACAAAAGGATCTATTGCACAATTGGTATAAAATAGTAATTGCATAAAGAGAAGACATGTCATTTCATATTAAGAAAGAAGTATTTTATACCTAAAGAGGTGGGTTATGGAAGGTACTGTATTTGTTGTTTTGCTAATTGTAGCCATTCTTGTATCATTAATAGTGCGAAGAGGGCAAGAAAGAAAAATTAAAGAGAAGGTTGAATCAATAGGGGGGGAAATTATAAATATAGAATATAGAAAATTCTTTGCTGGCCCCTTTGTTATTATAAATAGGATAAGTTCTGTTTACAGATTTGAATATAGGAAAGACAACCAAATAAAAGAAGGATGGGTAAAATTTAATTTATTTTCATCAGATTGGATACTCAAATAATCGCTACTATTAATTATGGGAATAAAGTTACTGGTATAGATATAAAAACTTATAAGATAGTCCATCATATATAAGTTGAATTAAACAATTATACAATTTATGCCGATATTCCTTGTAACTCATATTCCGCTGAATACATCATAACTTTTTCATGATTTAATTCAGAACTTTTAAATTACTTTTTCTATATTTTCAAGCTCCTTGGCGACTTTCTTCATGACGGTTTCAGTTTTAGCCGACTTGAGTTGTTCAGAATAACAGCAGGCCAATTTCAGCACTGTTTCGTGATAAAAACATTCAGTTTCAAAGACCTTGTAAATGGATGGAGAGGTTTCAATTTCAACAGTTGGCAGTTCAGAGAGTTTTTCCAAAGTTAACTGGATAGCAGCTTTTGTTTCTTTGACGTTATCTGGCATTCGCGTAATGACATGAACATTCAGGCAGTCGGCTTTTTTAAGGAATTCCTTAGTGAAAGCAGCACTGTCAGCGATATAGAAGAACTCATCTGTAGATGTTTCAAATTGTTTTCTAAGGACTACTGCACGATCCAGATGATCAATGTAAAAGCGCTTATCATCCAAATCACCGGAGAGAACTTGACCACCTATACAGATACCTTGCGTAGTACCCATAGAAAATTTGATCTGCTTCTTGTCAAACCGCTTTTGTTTGAAATATCCAAAAGAAATATTGATTGCGCCCATAGTGCCTTCGTCGGTTTTATATTCACCCCACATCACCTTTGAGGTAGTGTCTAATACAATTATTCGAGATAAAACCAAAAACTCCTTTTTGAACTTTAGACTTTTCTAAAATTATTTTGATTGGCAAAAATAGTTAGGCGGAATATGAGAATAAAAGTCCCCATGATTTTGGTTTTGAGCATAGCAAAAGGAGTAGTAAGTTATTATCTCGTTATATAGAAGAAACCATAAACCCTTAACCCATAGCTATATGATACAAGGAGGATGTTTAATGTTGAGACCATTTGTATTAAAACCAATTCTATTTCTAACTCTTTTAATATTATTTCTAGCTGGATGCTCAAACCCTTGGTATATAAATAGCGATAGACAAAATGACGTTTCAGTGAATATGGCAATACCAAAGGATTTTGAAAAATCTCTCAAGATTAAATCTGATGCCGAAATCATTGAGATAGTAAAAAAATCAAAATCCTCTATTGTAATTCCAAGTGATTTTGATATATCTAAAATAAATCAAGAACTTCTCGAATCAATTATTGTGTATTTAATAGAATCAGAAAAATCGTATAAGAATAATCAGCTTATTTCAAAAGAAAACAATGTATTATTTAGTCGTATACTTAAATTAGCAAGTAGTAATACTGGGCTTCCCTCCTCAGAAGTAAATTTTTTACTTACTCAATTACAACTCCATAATGAAAGTCTTAATACTATTCAAGAAGCCCGTAAAAATAAAAATTATGTTGCCGAATATGAAGGAAAAGTTTTATTTTTTCTAACAAAAGAAGTTATTTTAGATGCAATTGATTTAGAAAGAAATCTATATGAACTTTTTATACGTAAATTAACTCGTTGTGTTAATTAGTTTCCCCTGAAAAGTGAGTTGTTAAAAAGCATTCCGTAACGGCCTGTTTTCCTGAGCAGGATATAGTTTTTGACTTCTTTGGCAATAGTGGTAGGGGCCTTGCCAAGTTCACCTCTAATGCTTTTAAAAGATTCTTTTTCAATTAACCTCTGTTCAATGATACTTCTTTCTTCTTGTGTCAAATGTTTATTCTTATTCATAAGTACATCCTAAAGAGACACCACCATAGATATCATAACTTTTTGAAAGATTGACTTCCGCCGTTGATTTTGAAAAAGTAATTTCCACATTGGGTATTCGGAGGGGTGGAATTTAATTTTTCAAATGAGTAGATGATAAAATCCCCTGATTTTGGAAAATCCTCCCTTGACGAAATCATTGCAACCCGATATAATGAACGTGAATACATTTTGACTGACTGGTCAGTTTTGGAGGGATATGATGAACAAAAAGTTTAGTCTTTTTCTAGCAGTAATCCTATTGCTCACTTTTGCATTGACAGGTTGTGGAACAAAGGCAGAAATAACTGTGGAAGAAAAGCCTATAGCTGTTGAAACAGCAAAAGTTGCAAAAAAAGACATCCTTGTAAAAACAACATTGACAGGAACGATCAAAGCTGTTGAAGAAGCAAAGATTGTCCCTAAAATTCCAGGGAAAGTCGTAGAAGTAAACGTGGAAATGGGCGATCGCGTCCAAAAAGGTGACGTCCTCTTTGTCATGGAGCAACAGGATGCCATCGGTAACGTAGAGCAGCTGGAAGCAGCTTATCAGATCTCCACGGCAAATCTGAAAAAAGCTCAGGAGCAAATGGATAATGCAAAAACTAACTATGAACGTATGAAGGCACTCTATGAACAGGGGGCCATATCGAAACAGCAGTTTGAACAATACGAGCTGCAGGCCTCGGAAACAAATCTAGAGGTTTTAAATGCACAAGTTGAACAGTCCCGAATTGCTTTGGAAAATGCCAGGACTAGGCTGGCTGATTATATGGTGACGGCTCCTATCTCCGGTGTCGTTACTGCCGTTCATATCAATCCCGGTGAAATGGCATCCTCTGCCGTACCGGCGATCACCATGGCCAATACCGATCAAGTCTTGATCGAAACATCGGTATCAGAGCATCTGATCAACAAGGTCCATGTAGGGGATATCGTTGATATCCTTGTAAAATCGGCAAGCCAAGACTATCTTCAGGGAAAAATCATCGCATTGTCTCCGGCACCTTCAAGCAATTCACTCACCTACCCCGTCAAAATTGCTATAGAAAATGCTGATCAAGCTATAAAGCCGGGTATGTTTGCTGAAGTTCTCATCGTGTCTGAAAAGAAAGAAAATGTGATTTCTATACCCTCCGATGCAGTGGTGATTCGAGAAGGTGAGCCCATTGTTTTTACCATCACTGACGGGCGGGCAAAGTTAAACAAAGTATCTATAGGATTGGACAACGGCTCTGATGTAGAAATCATCAAAGGAATTCAAGAGGGCGACCGGATTGTGGTAAAGGGCCAGAACTACTTAGATGAAGGAAGTAAAGTCAACGTTATAAAATAGGAGTGGATCATATGAATTTAGCAAAAATATCTGTGAATAGACCCGTCACAACCCTTATGTTTATGCTCATTGCAATTCTTTTGGGTGTGGTTTCCCTAACCTTGCTTCCTATCGATCTTTATCCGGAGATTGAAGTTCCCGTAGCAATTGTCTCTGTAGACTACAGCGGTGTTGCACCGGAAGAAATGGAAACATTGATCACAAAGCCCATCGAACAGGCTGTGGCCACGGTGGGCAATCTGAAAGGCTTATATTCCTTTTCAAGGGAAGGTAATGCCATTGTTGTTGCAGAATTCGAGTATGGTACCGATATGGAGATGGCCTCTTTGGAGATGCGTGAAAAAGTTGATTTGGTTAAGGGCGCCCTTCCTGATGGTGCATCCACCCCTTTGGTACTAAAGATAGATCCTAATGCTCAACCTATTATCCAGCTTGGTATTTCATCCAAAATGGAAATTGGAAAATTGCAGCGCATCATCGAAGATGAAATTTCATCCAGATTCGAAAGAATTGAAGGCGTGGCATCCGTCAATCTCTATGGAAGCAACGAAAAGGAAGTAAAGATTGAAGTAGATCAGGAGAAATTATCGGGTTATGGGTTGACCTTGTCTCAAATTCAGAATATATTGCGGGCAGAAAATATAAACCTGCCCGGGGGCAAAGTGAAAAAAGGTTCCAAGGAGCTGCTGGCCAGAACCACGGGAGAATTTAAAACCCTAGAAGACATCCAAAGCGTTCCCATTGTGCTAAAGACCGGAGAAGTCATTAAACTCTCCGATATTGCCACCATTACCTTTGACTACAAGGAAAGGGAAAGTCTGTCCAGGGTCAACGGCAAAAACTCCATTGGCGTCAATATCACAAAACAGTCGGTAGCCAATACGGTGAAAGTAGCTGAAAAGGTTTTGCAGGAAGTATCCAAAATTCGAAAGGATTACCCCCAGCTGGAAATCGTTGTGGGTGTAGATCAATCAAAATTTATTAACAGGTCTATCAAAACAGTTACAAACAATGCAATTTCCGGGGGTATATTGGCCATCGTTATCCTGTATTTGTTTTTAAGAAATATACGTTCCACATTTATCGTCGGTATTGCCATCCCCGTGTCTATTATTTCTACCTTTGCCTTAATGTATTTTGGCGGCCTTACCATCAATCTGATCTCTTTGGGCGGTTTGGCCCTAGGGGTCGGTATGCTCGTAGATAACTCTATCGTTGTACTGGAAAATATCTATCGATACAGGGAGCAAGGATACTCAAAAATTGAAGCGGCTATTGAAGGAACAAAGGAAGTAGGTATGGCTGTTTTTGCATCTACCATGACAACCTTGGCGGTTTTTTTGCCCATCGTCTTTGTACAGGGCTTTACGGCCATTGTGTTTAAACAGCTTTCTTTTGCTGTTACTTTTTCCCTGTTGGCTTCATTGGCCATTTCCCTAACGGTTGTCCCAATGCTCTCTTCCAAAATCTTGAGAGTCGGTGAAGCAAAAAAGAGAAAGCATACGGGGTTTTCATTGGGAAAAATATTGGATTTGTTTACGAGTTTTATTGATCTTGTATTGAAATATTACAGAAAAATTTTACATTATGTTCTTCATCATAGAAAAACCACAATATTTACGGGAATAGCTATCTTCTTAGCTTCTTTGACCTTGATCGGCATGGTGGGGGGAGAATTTTTCCCAAAGGAAGATGAGGGAATGTTTACAGTAACCATTGAAGTTCCCTTTGGAACAAGTTTGGGAGAATCTGATCGGCTGGTAAAGGAAGTGGAAGCCATCGTCAGCCAGATTCCCGAAAAGGATAAAATTTTTGCTCAGATTGGCGGCAGTCAAGGTTTTTCCACATCCGTCTCCAATCAATCTACGGTTACGGTCATGCTTGTGGATCAAAAAGACCGCCGCCGTTCTACGGAAGAAATTGTGAATGAAGTTAGAAAAAAAGTTGAAGTTTTACCTGGGACAAAAATCACTGTTGCTGAATCATCCTCCATGCAAGGAGGACCCCAGTCCGCTGCCATCGAAATACAGATCAAAGGGGATGATATCCAGCTTTTAAAAACCATTGGCCAGGATATTGCCAATATCGTAAAAACTGTTCCCGGCACCGCGGAGGTTGCGGTAGACACTGAGGAAGGCGATCCCGAGGCCCGGATTACTTTAAATAGAAAAATTGCCTCCCTATACGGCATTACTACTTTCGATTTAGCCAATAGCTTAAAAGCATCTATTGACGGAGCCAAAGCGACCTCCTTTAAGATTGATGGCGATGAAATTGATGTAAATATTTCCTTAAATGCCGGCGTGAAGGATTCTATTGAAAACATGAAGCAAATCCTTGTGAAATCTCCCACGGGATTGTCTGTTCCCGTTGGTGTCATTGCCGATATTGAATATGGCAATTCTCCTACCCAAATCAAAAGAATCAATCAGGTTCGAACGGTCAGTGTCAACTCCCAACTCCAAGGGAGGGATTTGAAATCTGTAACGGATGAAATTCAAGAAAAACTGAAAGGCTATCAAATGCCATCGGGTTACAGCTATCGTTTTACAGGTCAGCAAGAAGACATGATGTCTGCGTTTTCCAGCTTGATACTGGCATTTGCCCTATCGGTCATTCTGGTGTATATGATTCTGGCATCACAGTTTGAGTCTTTAATTCATCCCTTTACGGTAATGCTTTCTGTTCCCTTTGCATTGTCCGGAGGCTTTATCGGCCTGTTCATCACAGGAAGACCGCTGTCCGTACCTGCTTTTATCGGAATTATCATGCTGGCGGGCATCGTCGTAAACAATGCCATTGTTCTGGTTGATTATATCAATCAGTTAAGGGCTAGGGGCATGGAACGCAAGGAAGCTGTAATGGAAGCCGGTCTCACCCGTTTCCGGCCCATTTTGATGACCACATTAACTACCGTATTGGGACTGATCCCTTTGAGCTTGGGGTTTGGCGAAGGTGCTGCCACCCAGGCCCCCATGGCTACTGTGGTAGTGGGAGGACTTTCCCTATCGACGCTTTTGACGTTGGCCTTCATACCGGTAGTCTATACGGTATTTGATGACATTGTCATAAAGATAAAAACAAAATATCAAACTTGGAAAATAGGCAAAGAAGTTCCCACAGAAAATTAAGTTTCCATGATGATGCAGGAGGTATAGAAAGTGGAGCAAGAAAAAAGCAAAAGAGAATTGATTATTGAAGCTGCGTTAAAAGTTTTCAGCAAAGAAGGATTTTACAAAGCAAAGGTAGACGCCATTGCAGTAGAAGCCGGAATTGGAAAGGGAACCATTTACGAATATTTTCACAGCAAAGAACATCTTTTTGAAGAAATGGTCAAATTCTTTATGGAAGAATATTTGCATCGATTATCTTTGGCCCTCAAACAAGAAAAAACCTTTGTAGCCAAACTAAAAAAATATATACAATTTGAAAAAGAAGTCATGATCCGATATGGAGATTTAATTTATGTTTTTATGCGGGAGGCCCATATTATAGGGATTCAGATAAAGGAAATTTTTAAAGGCTCCCGCAATAAAAAAATTTCCCTAGTGGAAGATATCCTTCAGCAAGGCATAGCCGCCGGAGAATTCAGAAAAATCAATGTGAACACTGCTGCCTTAGTATTTATGGGCAGCGTCCATCACCTCCTAGCAGATGAAATTTTCATCAACGATAGCAGCAAAGGAGAAATTGACATAGAAACATTGATCGATATCCTCTTCAATGGATTAAAAGCAGCCGAGTAATCCTACTCGGCTGCTTTTCTATATCAATCCCATTTCTTTGCCGACTTTTTCGAAGGCTGCAACGGCACGGTCCAATTGCTCCTCCGTGTGAGCCGCTGTTACCATGCAGCGTACCCTGCCGGTTCCCTTTGGAACTGTGGGGAATACAATTCCTGATACGAATACTCCGTGATTGAACAGATTTCTGGAGAATTCCATGGTCTTTGCTTCATCCCCAATAATCACCGGTGTGATAGGTGTTTGGCTGTTGCTGGTATTGAAGCCCAATCTTCCCAGTTTCTCCTTGAAGTATCTTGCATTGTTCCATAGTCGATCAGTATATTCCGTTGTTTCCATCAGCATTTTGATGGCCTCTATAATTGCTCCTACTGCAGCCGGCGGAAGGGCTGTACTGAACAGGATCGGCCTGCCCCTATGATTTAACCAGTCTTGGGCCGTTCTGCTTCCTGCCACGTATCCGCCAATAACACCAATGGCCTTTGACAGAGTACCAATGCTGAAATCAATTCTTCCATGAAGATGGAAATGGTCAACGGTCCCCCGGCCGCTTTCACCAAGAACCCCCGAGCCATGAGCATCATCTACATAGGTCATGGCATCGTATTTCTCCGCAAGGGCAGCAATATTCGGCAAATCTGCAATATCTCCGTCCATGCTGAATACCCCGTCTGTAATGATAAGAATATTTCTGTACTTATCTCTATTTTCCTTAAGTACTTTTTCCAGGTGATCCATATCATTATGCTTATAGATTGTCTTATCTGCTTTGCTTAATCTTGCCCCATCAATAATGCTGGCATGATTGAGCTCATCGGAAATGATCAAATCTCCTGCTTCGGTAATAGCTTGGATGGCACCAGCATTACAATTGAAGCCTGACTGGAAGGACATCACCGCTTCTTCCCGCTTGAATTTTGCCAGCAACGCTTCCATCTCCTCATGGATATCCATGTTCCCGATGATTGTTCTCACAGCACCCGCCCCGACACCGTACTTTTCTACTGCTTCGATGGCCGCCTTCTTTAGTCTGGGATGGTTCGCAAATCCTAAATAGTTGTTGGAAGATAAATTGATTACCTTCCTGCCGTTCAGAACTACTTCCGGTTCATTGGGTCCCTCCAGAATCGGTAGCTTTCTGTAGACTCCCTGGGCTTTTAATTCTTCCAGCTTTTCCTTTAAAAAAGGTAATTCATGGATATTCGACATAATATGACACCCTCCCTTTATATATATAGGATTACGATTTAGAATGAAATTTATGCAAAAGTTATACTTTTCTTAAACCGCTGCCTGTTGCCAGTCACTAGTACTGATAGCTGGCAGCTGGTGGCTGATAGCTAATGGCTAATAGCCGCAACTTCCGACGTATCTCTTTATACGCTCTATAGGATCCACTCTGATCTACTCTAATGTTTTCATTTTTATTCCTATTGATTCATATTGGGAAAAAGAACAACTTTTCCACAGTTTCCGCTCTTCATCAGTTCCATCCCTTTTTCATATTCTTCCAGGGGAAGCCTATGGGTAATGATAGGATCAATATTCAGATTGCCTGAAGCCAATAATCCTTTGACCTGATACCAGGTATCATACATCCTTCTTCCCACAATTCCATGGATTTGAATGCCTTTGAATACCATGCCTGCAATATCTATCTCAACATTTTTTGTGGGAATGCCCAACATGGACATTCTTCCCCCTAGCTTGATATATTCAAGGGCCTGTTGGATGGCTACGGCATTCCCCGACATCTCGGCAACTACATCCACACCCATGCCGTCTGTTTCTTCTAAAACTCTTCTCACCACATCTTCCTTCATGGGATTGATTACCACATCGGCACCCAATTTTTTCGCCAATTCAATTCTATATTCATTCACCTCAATGGCAATTACCTTGGAAGCACTTACTGCCTTGGCCACAGCAACGGCCATGATTCCGATAGGTCCACAGCCCACCACGGCAATACTCTTGCCGATGATTTCACCGGAAAGAACCGTATGTACTGCATTTCCTAAGGGCTCTTGCACGCATAAATATTCCGGAGGAATAGACGGATCATTGATCCAGGCATTTTCCTCGGGGATTGCAATATATTCCCCAAAGGAGCCGTCAGTATCTACCCCTAAGATTTTTGTATCTTTGCAGATATGGGCTTGTCCTGTTACACAAAGAGCACATTTTCCACACACCACATGGGTTTCTGCTGAAACGATGTCACCGATTTTTACTCTGGTAACGTTTTCTCCCACTGCAACAACTTCCCCGGCAAATTCATGCCCCATCACCCTTGGTGTTTGAATCCTCTTTTGGGACCATGCATCCCAACTATAGATATGGTAATCAGTACCACATATAGATGTAGCCAAGACTTTGACCAAAATATCCTTCGGGCCGATTTTGGGGATCTCCTTGGTCACAAGGACTGCCCCTTCCTTTGGCTCCTGTTTGATTACGACTTTCATTGTTCCTTCCATCTTATGACCTCCTGATAGAAAAAATGACTTTGTTAAAATTTCTATAATTACTATACCACATATCCCAACGAAATTCCTCTATTTTCTACACTCTTTACATATTATTAAAATTTTGTATACAAAACGAAAGGGAAGTGGTTTCCCCATTTCCCCATATATCCTGCCTATTTGCCCCTCAATATCCTGCCCCTAGGGTTTTTCGGACTGCCCTCATCGCTCTCTCCTTTATCTGCCGAAGCGTATTTATCCAGCTTATGGCGGACTGCCTTGCATATCTTTTCAAAGGGTTGATCGGTCAGAATTTCCATTCCCTCCTCCACGGTAGCTATAGGATATATATGAAACTTCCCTGCTTTTACTGCCTGAATTACTTCATCACACAGGACCAAATCATCTATATTTTGATGGGGGATCATCACCCCTTGATCCCCTGTGAGTCCAAAGTATTTGCAAAGAGAGAAAAATCCTTCGATCTTCTCTGTAACACCCCCCACCGGTTGAATCTCTCCCTTCTGATTTACGGAGCCCGTCACGGCGATATATTGCTTTAAAGGTATTTCGCTGAGGCTGGAAAGCAATCCATACAACTCTGTACTGGAAGCACTGTCTCCGTCCACTCCATTGTAAGACTGTTCAAAGCATATTTTGGCTGTCAAAGTAAGGGGATAATCTTGGCCAAATTTTTCGCTCAAATATCCCTCTAAAATCATAACCCCTTTGTCATGGATTTTGCCACTCATCTTCACTTCTCTTTCAATATTGATAATTCCCTTACTTCCGGCAAAAGTAGTAACTGTAATCACGGAAGGCTTTCCAAAGATATGATCTCCCCCATCGATCACCGACAATCCGTTGATCAAGCCTACCTTTCTTCCCTTCAGATCAATAATGATCTTGCCTGTTTTATACATTTCATCGATTTTGGTCTCTATTTTATTATTGCGGTATATTTTTTCATGATATGCCTTTTCGATGTGGGTCTCCATGATATAAGGACTCCGATCCAGCTCAGCCCACACATCGGCCTCGACCAGCAACTCTGTGATTTTATTGAATCGGGTGGACAGCTTTGACTGGCTTCCTGCAATCCGATGGATATATTCAATGATTTTAGCCACAGCCGCCCGTTCTAAGTGTTTTAACTCTTTTCTGTTGCAGTAGTCGCTGATAAAACGGGCAATCTTTTGCTCATTCTCCCCACTGGCATCCATGACGGCGTCAAAATCAACCTTAATTTTGAATAATTTTTGAAAATCTTCATCATAGGCATAAAGCAATTGATAGATATAGGGATTGCCGATCAGAATCACCTTCATGTTGACCGGTATAGGTTCCGGCTTCAAGGTAGCAATATCTGCAATTCCCAATTGCATTCGCAAACTTTCGATACTGACTTCTCCCGTTTCTATGGTTCGTTTTAACAAATCCCAGGATTGAGGATTGGTAAGCACTTGGCTTGCCTGCAAAATGAGATATCCTCCATTGGCACGATGAATAGCACCGGGTTTTATCATGGTAAAATCTGTTTTTAAGGTGCCCTGTTCATTTTCGTATTCAATTCTCCCCACCAGATTGTTATAAGTAGGATTGTTTTCCATGATCACCGGTGCCCCTGTCGCATTGCTGTTATCAATAAATAAATTCACCTTATATTTTTTCACAAAATGATTTTCTGCTTTTTTTACCACAATCTCTTCCTGTTCTTCCTCCGATACGTCGAAATCATAAAGATGTTCTATAATATCATTCTGCACATTTTCTAAATATTCCACAATTTTGGGATGATCCTTGTATTTATCAAACAACTCATCCATTAGAGGTTTCACTGCAAAGAGCCCAATCATATTATCCAATTCGATGATTTTTCTTTTGGCCTGCCGCTCCAATTCTTTGATCTTCCTTAAAATTTCCACGGCCATATTCTGTATGGCCTCTGCTTTGGTTTCAATTACATTCCTTTCTTCTTCCGTTAATTCTGCATACTCCGCATCACTGATCACTTCGCCGTTGATCAAGGGTGCTAATGCAAAACCAGTACTTGTATTTTTCACTTTGAACCCTTGTTCTTTGCTGTACTCTGTCAGTTCTTCGATTAACCGATTTCTTTCTTCCTGATAGCTTTTCACGATCTCCGTCTTTCTTTTTTCATAATCCTCCCCATGGAAGGCCTTTGGAATCTCTATAAGAAGATCCTGAACCAGCAAATCCATGTCCTCGCTTAATATTTTTCCCATGCCCGGCGGCACATTTAATGCAATGGGAATACTGGGATTTTCAAAATTATAGATATAGCACCAGTCATCTGGCACATTTTCTTGTTTTGCCTTTTCAGAAATAATTTTTTGGGCATAGCTGGTCTTTCCCGTTCCCTTCAAGCCCACCATAAAAATGTTATACTGGGAATTTTTTATCTGAAGCCCGAATTCCATTGCCCTTACAGCTCGATCTTGCCCTATGATGTTATCCTGATAAACCAACTCTTCCGTGGTGCAAAAATCAAAGTGATCGGGATTGCAAAATCTTTTCAACTTTGTATATGGAAGTTCCCTGTATTTTGCCATTGTCATTCCTCCTGCCCTTTTATTCAAGCACTCTTTAATCCATTCTATTCAGTTTTCTTGTCCATCTCTCCAGTTTTTCCGGGAACAACCATATTTTTCACCATTGCAGCCTTCTATTGACATACAACGCTAAAGTTTGATTTATGCCTTTATTAAAGATAAGCTTTTTATGCAGCAAATGTTGTGTTGCCAGTTACCGGCTGTCAGCTACCGGTACTGGTGACTGATGACTGGCAGCTGGCGACTAGCTGCTATTCAAAAAATATAATTTTTTCAAGTAAATCCAATTTTGAAGTTGTAAATCTATAAAAATGAAAAAGCAGGAATTGCATTTTCCCGCTTCAAAAGAATATACATCCTACCCTTTTATCTTTTTTGCCTCTTCTATATATCCTTTGATCAGATCAATGACTTCCTTCTCTTTCTCTATGGACAAATGCCTCCTTAACAGTTCATGGCCGCCCTGCCCAATCTGATGAATGGCCCAAGCGGCATGCTTTCTGATCATGGTGCTTTCATCCTGCAATGCACCGGCCAAAGAGGGCAATAGCCGGGGATCTTTTGAATTCCCGGCAGCAATGATGGCATTTCTCCTGAAATAATTTCTCCCCCTCCAGCCTGCAGCCGTTTCTCCGTAGATTTCTTGAAATTCTTTTTTGGTCATTTGTATCAACCGTGCCAGATTCGGCCTGTGGCTCCTGTTTTCCGGCATAAAATCCCGATTCCTTGCCATAGAAGCAGAACGATTCTGAGGGCACACCCCTTGACAAACATCGCAACCATAGATGCGATTGGCCAACTTCCTTTTCATCTCTTCATCAATCTCTTCTTTGGCCTGGGTAATATAGGACAGGCACCTTTTCTCGTTCATGGCAAATCCCTCTGCCAAAGCCCCTCCGGGGCAAGCCCTGATACATGCCTGACAATCCAAACATTGTTTTTCCAAAGGCCTATCCGGCTCTAATTCCAAACTGGTCAATGCATAGCCTAAGAATACCCAGGACCCATATTTTTCCGTAATGAGCATATTATTTTTTCCAAACCATCCAATACCCGCCCGGAAGGCAACTTCCCGATCGGACAGGGGTCCCGTATCCACATATATTTTATAGTCAAAGCTTCCTGCAATCCCTTCTATATACGCCATCAACATTTTCAGCTTTTCTCTCAATATCTGATGGTAATCTCGTCCCCAAGCAACTCGAGCAATCTCCCCTGCAGGCTCATCCCCTGCCTCTGTCCATGGCTCCTCGGGCATATAATATCCTACGGCGGCCGCAATAATCGTTTTTGTATTTTCCATGGTTAGAAGGGGATTTTTCCTTTTTTCTATATCCTGCTCTTCAAATCCGGACAAATGGCCTCTTTTTTTTCTGCAGGCCTGGATTTTTCCAATCCTTTCAAAAGATTCTGCGGAAGCAAAACCAATCAGATCGATCCCTATCTCCATGGCATAATGTTTAATTTTATCTTCCAGTTTCACAATCTTTCCCCCATTGAAAAACTCTTGCAAGCTTCAGCCATATTTTTTGTATTTCTTTCTATAAAATCCACAAAGTGGATCTATGTCAATAGTTTGGACACAAATTTAAGTTTTTTATTTCACCTACCGCCACCCTTGACAAACTATTCATAAACGCACCTGGCTTTACCCGAAGGCGATAAACTCAAAGCAAGCTATATATAGCCTTCGGAACAAGCTATTTTAGCATTTATTCATTAGTTTATCGGGGTCATAGAATCAATTGATGAATGGATTCCTTTTCTATTATAAAACCCTTCTATATACTGAAATAATACTGATTTTACATGTTCATGATCTATGAATGTATTCAGATATACACATTGTTTCTTTAATATTGCATGAAAGCTTTCTATACTGGCATTGTCATAAGGACATCCCTTAGCGCTATATGACAACTTGAAGCTTCTTGACTCTACTGCATCGCGGTATTCCTTTGATGTATATTGTGAACCTCTGTCTGAATGTATAATTAAACCTTGGCTTGGTTTTTGTGTGGTTATGGCATTTTCTAATGCCTTTAATACTAAGGATGTATCCATAGTCTTCGAAAAGCTATATCCTACTATTTTTTGGGTATGCAAATCCATGATAGATGCTAAATAACTCCATCCGTCCTTTAATGAATGGATGTAGGTAATATCAGCTACCCATTTCTCATTAATTTTGGTTGTTGTAAAGTCTCTTTTTATAGATTTACAACATCAAAATTGAATTTAATTTCATAAAGTTATATTTTTGAATAGCAGTTCGTTGCCAGTTGCCAGTCATCAGTCACCAGTGCTGGCAGCTGACAGCTGGTAACTGGCAATAAAATATTTGCTGCATAAAAAGCTTATCTTCATAAAGACATAAATCAAACTTTAGCGTTGTATGTCTATATACTAATATCATGAAAAAGTTAAGAAACATCCACAGTGTAGCATTAGCACGCAGTATACTTACAGCAATTGTAATGCTTGCTCAAGGTCATAAAGTTAAAGAAATAGCAGATTTTCTCTTACAGTCAGATGTGAATATCTATGTTTATATCAAACGTTAGAATAGATTAGGCATAAAGGCACTAGAAGATCATAGAGGAAAGACTCCTTCTAATTGTAAAGTTACTGCTGAAATGGCAGATGATCTTCTAAAAACAGTTATGCATACTACGCTTAATGATTTCAGTCTATTAGGGCACGTATGGACGGCTCAACTTCTAGCAGATTATCTGTACCAAAACTATGAAGTCAGATTATGCCCACAAACTATACGCAATATCCTTCACAAAAACAACTTTAGTTTTAAAAGAGCTCAGAAAAAACCAACAAAAGGCAAAAAATCCGAACAGGAAGCCTTTAAAAAAAATGATAGATTTAGTATGTACTGTAGAAAACGATTCTGAAAGTGTGTTATACGTAATGGATGAAACAGGACTAAGAACCGAATCAGATAACAGGAGAAGCTGGAGTCCTGTGGGGGTATCCCCTATATTAGAAAGCAACGGTTCTCACCAAGGTGTAAATATCATAGGAGTCACAGAAATTACTAAAAATTTTGATACAATTGCTGATATCTATTCAGCAAAACAGAGTATAACCAGTGAAGAAATATAAAGATTCATGAAACACCTATTAGAGCGTAATCCTAATAAGAAGGTATATCTCGTTTTAGACAATGCCAGAACACACAACAATGGGAAAATATAAAGATTTTTTGAGTCAAATAAAGAAAGACTGGTTCTCATCAATACACCTGCCTATTCACCACAACTGAATCCCCAAGAAAATATATGGAACTTGCTGAAAAACAAGATCTTCAATATTGGGGCTAGAAAGTGTTGTGTGATGAAATTGCTGCTCTTTATGACCAATTTAATGAAGATAAAGAACTCATAAAATCTGTTGTTTATGCCAAAAATTACTATTATGAATTACCAGGTATAGGATTACATGCTGCATAAATAGGCCTAAAATTTTACCATTACTTGTAAGAATAAATAATGCTCTAAAATGGTTTATCTACGGTTTCTCCAACTCAAACATATCCCTTAAAAGTTTGGTAAAGCGTTGTAGTTTTTCACTCATTTCCTAACCCCTCCTGTGCTAGTATCTATCTTTTTTTTTCGTGAATCCTGATTTCTGCTCCATCTTCCCTTTCAAATCTTGCATCTGCTATTAAAATCCCATCAATACACATAAAAATGAGGTTTTTGATAACTTCTATGATATCACAAAATGAACGAAACGAAAACTAGGATAGTAGCTGCATGTAAATTCCTTCAACAATTGATTTATTCATAATCGCTATAGCTCAAAAGAAAATGGCTTGCACTTATTTTACCCAATAAAAAGAATTGGACTGTCAATATCATTAAGCATTGGGTATTGGATAACTTCGGAGTAGAATACAACTATACCGGCATGGTAGATTGTTACAGCTAATTTAGTTGCCACTGAAAAATCAAAGATTTTGATAGGCAAAAAGGAATTTGTGGCTCAAATGTAGCATTGATATTATAAACACATTTACGTTTGATATATCTAAAGCATCGATATGGATTCAGCTTCGAAACATTGGTGCAAGAAGTAGGAGATAGTATTACCTAGCGTATGTTTTGCATAATACCGCCGGATGAAAAAATGCCCGATCTTGCAATACTGATTGGATCTGGAATCTTGCCCCATAACCTAAGCGATGGCAAAATAAAGGGGAAATTACAGCAAAAAGTGAGCAGTTGTTTAAAAATTTCTAATATATGCGGATAGATAAATTAAAATATTGATTTTTTCAGGGGAAATTAATTAGCTTTAACATCATCAAAAACCATTATTAGGAAAACTTATGCATTACAAGAAAATGAAGGTTTTCAATTGTATGAATATTTTTTCTATAAATTATTCATTGACAGGATAGGTGTACACTTTATTGTAAAATTCGTGGTTGAACCTCTTTTTTTATCCAAATTTAAAAGGTTTATAGATGTAAAATTGATAAATAATGTAATAAATTAAAATATATTGTCGAAAAAATAAAATTTACAAAACTATTCCGACATGATAAAATTTTGTCAAACGGATACTTTTTACAATTGTTATGACATTACAAACAATATTCATTAATTATTATCAATTTATTAAGTAATGATTTAAATAAATCATTAAATAAAGTATATGTGTTTATTTTTATTATGTAAATAAAAATAAACACTTGCAAATAGCATTATACACAAAAAAGGAGGGATCGATAGCATGTTTTACATATGATCACCAAATATTTTCATGCAATCAATGCCATTATCAGATTAAAAAATGCCAGAAGCAAAGGAGGACTAATATGAGAAAAATGCTATCAATTACTTTATGCATTTTGATGTTAATTTCATTAAGCATGATTTCTTATGCTACCAAAGAAAGTAATTCCTATGAAGAATATGAATCATATAAAGAAGCTGCTAAGTTTTTAAAAGATAAAGGATTTAAAGAACATGAGATAAAATCTTTAGAGGATGATGTAATGCAGGTATCCACTCTCATAAAAGAAGACATGGATAGCAAACAAATTGAAAAAATAAAAGAAGGATTTATTAAGTTTAGGCCATCAAAATTGGGTTCAATAAAATTAAAAAATATAAAGTAAAGGATGGTTTGGTTCAGTATGATAATGGCATAGAATTTCCCGTTCCTCATAGGAAAAATGCTAATAAAGATGCTAGTGTCAATGTATCCACATATGACCTGGCTACTACAGCTGAGAGTACAGGAGCTCATGTAATTACCTATACTAAGCCTAGCTATAAATTCCATGAAGCGACTGGTTATGTACAATTGCCAAGTGTATCTGTACAATCTACTTCTACAAGAATAGATAATTCTATTCCATACATGTTCTTTGGTGGATATCAGACAGTGGATCCTTGGAAAGGATTTGATGCGGGTCTATGCTATTACAAGAGCCTTGGAGGATGGAAACTTTTTGTAAATACGGGACAATGGTATGAAAATCCCAGTGGTCCAGTTATAAAGGCTTCCAATTATGTAGATGGAAAGCTCTATTTAAATATGAAGTTAGTTAATGGGTACGTTAGGATTATTGTAAGAGATCCATCAAATTGGAGCATTATAGATCAAATAGATTATTATCTATCCCCTGCATTTACTAGTTCACCATCAAATATTGAGTTGACAAGAGAAGTTGCTTTAGCCCAACATTCTAGAATTTTGGATGGCAGCAAGTTGACAAATGCACATTGGAGCGATGTTTATTTCTATAGCACTACACTTACGACAAAAGCTACTTCAACTTACTTACAAAGCTCTCATCCAGGGCGTATTAGTTATAGCAGTACTTATCCCTGTTATTTAGTAGGTGATACGCTAGAAGATAAAAATTTTATCACCATTTCAAACCCACTTAAGTATTATGAGGAATATGTTACTATCCAAATGTCTCAATAAATATATATTATAATTTCTCTATATAAATATGCTTTACAAGATAGCATTTTAAAATATATGCTTATAAAGGAGTAATTACTCTTTCTAGAAGCATATATTGCTTTATCTAAGGAGAGGTCGTCGTGAATAGCTAGATTTACAAAACTTTCATTAAAAAGAAAGGTGATGGTATGAGAAGCAGATTTTCCAGAATATTCATAGGCGTGATTTTGTGTTGTTTAGCTTTATGGAATAGCGGCTTAGGTATGTCTTATGGAACAACAGAAGAAGGAGTTTTTATTCAAAAGTGGAAAAATGGTAAAATTTCAAGAGGTGATGATTATTCACATCTTGAAATACCTACATATCAATACTATAACATAGATGCTATTTGTGCAGAAGATTTAATCTATTACGGCTATGATATGGTCTGGGATGATAAAACCAGAACAACAACGCTCACGTTTAATCCTGAAAAAGAAGTGGTCGGATTAAAATCCCATAGTTTGAAGGATGGAAAGACCTATAAAAGCGATGTAAAGATTATGATAGATGGAAAACTGATCCCCAGTCATAATACCGGCGGGTATTCCCTTATTGAAGTAAGAGATGTGAATGCCTTAACGCAATTATATGTTGAACCCTATACATGGATTGGTGCTCCAATCAACAGACTGTTATCAACAGATATCGCTACTTATATCCATGGGGAGCAAATCCCTTCATTCAATATCAATGGTCGTACGGTTATATTTGCAAAGGATTTGCATGGATTAGGATTTAACGTAAAGTTTAATGATTTAGAGAAAGTCGTCTATATCGATAAAACCGGTAAATTTGATAAAATCAATCATAGAGAAATACCAAAGGAGGGCTGCCGGCCTGTAGGCACGATAATTGACGATGTCTTGGTTACGAAGATTCAGGTAAAACTTGAGGGCGAAACTATAAAATCATTCAACATAAGGGGATTTACTGCAATATATGTGCAAGATCTCAAATCCGTTGCCACAATAAAATTTGATGAAAGTACCCGCAAGGTAAACATTGAAATAAAATAACTGGGTTTATCCTGCAAAAGAAATGATGAAGACCACTTCATAATGAAAAGAGAAAGGGCAGAATATAAATAATGAAAGGGAAAAGTGAAAGGAAAAGATTGGGATAACCACTTGTATACATTGACATTCCTTGATTTTTATAGCACAATGAGATTAACGAGACTGGGTTTACCTACCAGATGAATGTTGAAAACCCTTATAAGCCTATATGTTTCTATTCTGAATTATTTCTATTATAACATAAATAAGGATTGGGAAATCTTTCTCAATCCTTATGAGCATCATTCACTGTAAAAGCCTTTGCCGTATCAAAAGGCCATATCCTGAAATCTGCTTTTCCCTCAATGTCTTTAATGGGAACAAAACCGAAGGATCGGCTGTCATTGCTGTCATTTCGATTGTCTCCCATGACAAAGACCATGCCCTTGGGAACTCTTCCTTGACAGATATCATAATCTTTTTCTTCGTATTTTTCAGCCTTTACATAGGGTTCATCTATTGCTTTTCCATTGATATACACTTTTCCATTTTGAATCAAGAATTCGTCATTTTCAACGGCAATGACCCGCTTGATGAAGAATTCCTTCTTTCTCTCCTCAATGGGGGGATGAAAAATCACAATATCTCCTATTTGAGGCTTGTGAAACAAATAGCTGATTTTATTCACGAATAATTTGTCATGGTTTTTTACCGTGGGAGCCATGGATTCTCCCTGCACAACAGTAAAACCAAAGACAAACTCTTCCATCAGGATTGCAATCAAGACAGCCGCCAATATTTTTTTCAATATATCCACCATTTGATCCAGCATATCATCACACCCTGCACCTCTTTATTTATTCATTATCTCCTTCATTGCAATTTTTATAATCCGTTAAAAATGAATTTTTACGGCAGGAGATTTTGGAGTCAATTTATTATATGTGGATGGTATGCTGAAATATTTCCGGAGGAACAAATAAAAAAGAATAAAGCCCTGTGCCTTATTCTCATTCTTACGCTTATTTTTCAAATTTTTCTCTTAACAATCTGATTTCTTCCCCGTATCCTTCTACCTCATTGGGGGTTTCCAGAAGAATGGGTAGATTTCTGATAACGGGGTGTTGAATAAACCTTACCAGGGCCTCCAGGCCTATGGTTCCCTCGCCGATCCGGGCATGCCGGTCTTTACGGCTTCCGAACGCCACCATACTGTCATTTAAATGTATGGCCTTTAACTTGGACAAACCTACAATTTTATCGAATTCCTCCAACACTTGATCCAAACTGTTTACAATATCATACCCCGCACTATACAGATGGCAGGTGTCCAGACAAACACCGATTTTGTCTCCGTATTCTATTTTATCTATAATGGCCTTTAGTTCTTCAAAACAACTCCCTACTTCCGTTCCTTTTCCGCTCATGCCCTCCAGCAAAATCATAGTATTTTCTTTTCCTGTCAATATGTCGTTTAGACCCTCCGCAATTCTTAGAATACCTGATACTATGCCGTTTTTTACATGACTGCCAGGATGGAGGGCCATGTAATGGCAGCTCTCCATGTACTGCAGCCTGTCCAAATCATCCCTGAGTAATCTCTTGGCCAGCTCCCAGGTTTCTGCATCGGGGGATGCCAGGTTATAGGTATAAGGGGCATGGGCCAACAAAGAAACAAAGCCATGGGCTTTGCATATCCGGTCCAGCCGTTGGATGTCCTCCAAGTCTAATTCCCGTGCCTTTGCCCCCCGCGGGTTTCTTGTAAAGAATTGAAATGTGTTGGCTTCGATGGAGATTGCTTCTAGGGCGGCTTTTTCATAGCCCTTGGAAATCGTCAAATGGGCCCCTATATTTAACATCTTGTTTCCTCCTCTTTTGAATTCCATCACAAAAAAGACTTATGCAACCTATGTCATAAGCCTTTTTCGCGAATGATTCCCTATTTCTTTTTTCTCATTCTTGGGATCACAAGGGTAGATATGGAGTATGCCTTTGTCCCTTCCCTTGTTTTATCCTTTTTGTCATTTATGAAATTTTCAATGGTTTTTTCCAGTAAACGGTGCAGTTCTTCCCTTTCTTCAAAGGTTAAATAATAGTCATGATAGTGCAGCATTTTTACATACTCTTGATCATTGGCGGCTTCAACAACCCTATAGAAGTCATTGCTGATATTTTCAAAAATAGATATAGAGGCTTGATGAATAGATTCCATAACTCCTTTTTCACTGGTATTCATAATACTTCGATCAATGACAAAGGTTTTGGCAGCAGGACGATAATATTTTTCAATAATGCCCGATTTTACCTTCTCATCCACCAGTTCCAGAATTCCTACTTTTTGAAGCGTCTTAATATGATAATTCACCTTTGCGTGGGGCTCTCCCATACGGTCTGCAATTTGCTTCGCCGTAGCAGGCTGATCCTCTTCAAAGCATTCAATGATCTCCAGCCTGTAAGGATGAGAAATTGCCTTTATTTGGTCCAATTCCCTCAATACGAGTATATCTTTCATACCAATCTCCTCTATTCTTTTATAGATTGAATCATTTATAAAATTATTAATTTATTGTAACAATTACATATATTATATACTTTTTCTAACGGGTTGTCAAAAGCATCAATACATCTGCCGCAACTACAGAAAGATCTTCATCCTTTAAGCTTCCATAATAAAATAGGTAACGTCATCGTCATATTTCACTTCCAATCCGGCACGCTGTATCTGCTCTAAAATTTTTTTATTAGTATCCTCCAAGGTTTCCTCCCTATTCTCCAGTAACAATTGGATCAGCCTTTTCTGCTCAAAGGGTGTATTATTTTTAAAACTTTCCACTAAGCCATCCGTATAAAAAATCACTCGGTCTCCCTTATCCAACCTTATGTCTCCTTTTTTATACTCCGGTATGAACAAATCACCAAAACGACATATGGGAAAGCCTGTACTTTCCTTTAATGTGGTTACTTCTCCGTTTTTTCTTACTACAATGGGCAATACATTCATTCCACCGGAACAATAAGATAATATCTTGTTTCGAATATTATAAATGGCATGAAATATCACGACATGCATCTCTATAGGAAACTGAGATTTGTTAAATTCACGATAAAAATGATCCAAGGTCTTATGGGGAGCTTCTATGGACAATGTCCGCTCCTGCAAGCCTGTAGGCTTGATCACACGATCGGCAAAGACCGTCATCATGGCTGCAGAAACACCATGTCCCGCCACGTCGGCAATATACATGCCAATATTTTCTTCATCAATTACGTAAATCCCATAAAAATCACCGCTTAAGCGCTCACAGGGAATATATTCCGATATAAATTGGACACCAAAAATTTTCAACTCCTTCGGCGGTAATAAGGATTCCTGAATTTTTTTTGCATACTCTAAATCTTGAATCATCTTTTCGTTTACTTTCTGAATTTCAGAAGTTCTTCGCTCTACGATTTTTTCAAGGTTTTCTGCATGAATCTTTATTTTCTTTTTGGCATTCTGCAGATCCATATAGGGTTTATCCAGGTTATAGATAAAAATGGCTCTACTGATCAAATAGATTCCCGCTATCTTGTAAAGGTGTCCCAAGAAATTATAAATATCATACACACTCCTATAGAGGGTAAAAGCAACCTCGGCAAAGGCACTTACCAGCAGTCCGGCAGCCATGATGATAAATACCTTATCCTTTGTGGTATAATAATCCCGGACATAAAAAGCTGTAGCAATGACAAAGACTAGCATGATCACATATTCTAAGTAGATCTTTATGTTTGTTAATCCTTGTCCTTCTATAAACAAAGGAGGAAAGAGTCCCAGATGATTCGTCACCATATAGGAGATAGCAACAGCTAAAACAATGCTCCCCCACAAAAAGTATACCCGACTCCATGTGGCTTTACGATAATACTTTATGATTCCTGCAGTCAACAATCCTATGGCAAAAACAAGCCTGCCGATGATCCAAAAAGTTGTTGCCTTAGCAATGGAGCTGTCTGTAAAAAAGACAGGCATCCCATTATAGCCCATGGCATGGAAAAAATCCAGCCAGCCGGTGATAAAAAAAACAGATGAAAAAATAAGCAGCCTCAAACGATGATTCTTTAAATAAGTATAATAGGTAATCGTAAAAGCCGCAAAACAAATCACAACGCTGATGAACTCCAAGATCATATGATAAGTCAAAAATGTAATGTCTCCTATGACGCGATAGATATATATTTCTAATGTTCCTGCAATTTGAAACAATAACAAAGAACCAAAACATATAAAAATTAAGGAAAGATATTTCCAGTCCACCGTCTTTTTTTCCTTGATGCTTACCAAAGGATTCCACTCCGTTTCAATAATCATTCTTAATAAATTCTTTCTACACGAAACGGCATAATCCTCCATCAAATTTCAATTTTGTTCAACATATTTCTTTGTTCATAACACAGTTCCTTGCCACAAGGAACTGTGCTAAAATATGCTTAATGCCAACTCCTTTGATAAACTTTCCAGGACCTTTACCCCTGCAATGCTGTTTCCTTTTTTATCCAAAGCAGGTCCTACGACACCAATCCCCATGCGATTGGGAACAGCACACATGATGCCTCCCCCGACACCGCTCTTGGCGGGTACACCCACCTGGATGGCAAACTCTCCGGAAGCATCATACATGCCGCAGGTAACCATAAAAGTTTTGACAATCTGTGTAATGTTTTTCGGAACATATTGTTCTCCTGTCTCTTTGATTACGCCGTGATTGGCAAGAAACATGCCTATATGGGCAATATCTTCACAGGTAACTTCTATGGAGCACTGTTTAAAATATAGATCCAGTATTGCCTCCACATCTCCCTCGATGATACCCACATCCCTTAAGAAATAAGCCATTGCCCGGTTTCTATCTCCCGTTTTCTTTTCAGAGAGATATACATTCTCATTGATATTCAGATTTGGATTTTTTGATATTTTCCGAAACAACTGGAGAATTCGGTCCATTTTTTCCTCATTGTCCTTGCCCCGAATGATGGAGGCCACGGCGATGGCCCCTGCATTGATCATAGGATTCAAAGGTCTGGAAGGATTAATGGTTTCCAGCTTTCTCATGGAATTGAATGGGTCTCCTGTAGGCTCCATCCCTACTTTTTCAAATACATGGTCCGGCCCGTAATCCATCAAAGCCAGCATAAGGGTAATGGGCTTGGATATGCTTTGGATTGTAAATTTCGTCTCATAGTCTCCGGCCTTATAAATATTTCCCTCTATATCCACAACCACAATGCCCAAGGCATCCTTATTGGCATTTTTCAGCTCAGGAATATAGGTTGCTACATTTCCAAAATTCGTCCAATGGCGATTCCTTGATACTAACTCTGATAACAAAAGTTCCATAGACATTCCCACCTTTCTCATTGTGTTGCAATTCTTACTTTAAAATATCCTGAAACTAAAGTCAATAGACTGTCTATGCAACTTTTTTAATATTTTGGCATATATTGTTGTTTTCATAAGCTTCCTCAAAAACGCCATATTATTCGGCAAAGCAACTGCCCCCAATGAATTCTCTGATAATCGAAGTTTGAGGAATCACATGCTCGTCCTCTATAGATAAAAAGTAGCTTAAAAATTTCAATAAGCGTTTTGCTTCCGAATATTCCTTTTCATTTATGCTAATTTCTTTCAACAGTGGCTCAGCATATTTTTTCAGTACTGCCAGTTCATAGATTAAAGCTGAGTTGAACATCACATCCGCTTCTTCTTGGAAAGGGAAAATATTTTTTTCTTCCCCCCGGCGAACGGAATTCCACAGTTTTAAGGTGGTCAATGCCGAATGTCCACGATATTTGCTGTCCCGCACAATTCTTCGGATCAATCGTGTATCTGTAGTGGGAATGCGATTGTGGTCATCAACATTCAACTGGGTGAGGGCACTGATATAAATTTTAAACTTCTTGTCATGGGGAATATCGGTCGTAAGCCTGTCATTTAACCCATGGATACCTTCAATGATGATGGGCTGATCTTCTAAAATCTGTAAAGTTTTCCCTCGATACTCCCTTTTTCCTTTTTGGAAATTAAACGTAGGCAGGGCCACGCATTCTCCCAAGATAAGTTTGGAAAGATGATCATTGAATAATTCTACATCTACTGCCTCAATAGACTCAAAATCGTAATCGCCATTCTCATCTTTGGGCGTCTCTTCCCGGTTCACGAAATAATCATCCGTAGACAAAGATACAGGCCGCAAACCATTGACCCTAAGTTGAATGGCCAGTCTTTGGGCAAAGGTTGTTTTTCCCGAAGAGGATGGCCCGGCGATGAGTATAATTCTCTTTTTCTTTTCTAAAATCATATCGGCAATTTGAGCTACCTTTTTCTCGTGCAGGGCTTCTGCTACCCGGATCAATTCCGGATACTTTTTTTCAAGAATCGTATCATTAAGATTAGCCACATATTCTATATTCAGTATTTTGCCCCATTTTTCTGCTTCTCTAAATATAGCGGCCAGTTTGCTTTGCTCTACAAAAGTCGGAATCTCATTGGGATTTGACTTATCCGGATACTGTATAATGACTCCCGGAAAATAATACTTTAATTTAAATAATTTTAAATAGCCAGTGCTGGGTACCATATATCCATAGAAATAATCCTTCAGCCATCCGCAACTGTAAATATTGACCTCTGGTTTATTTCTATAGTCGAGAAGCTTGGTCTTGGCCTCCATGCCCAGTTCCTTGAAAATTCTTTTAGCATCCCCAATGGGCACGCTGCTCTTGATAAAGGGTACATCTTCCTCAACAATTTCCCTCATTCTTGTTTCAATTTTATGAACGTCCTCCTTCTGGATAGGTCGCTTGTAATGAATCTCACAATATAGTCCTTTGCTCAAGGAGTGCTCCACTGTAACTTTACAGCCGGACAAAATCTCCATGGAGGCCCGAATGAATACAAAAGATAAACTTCTTTGGTAGATGCGCACACCATCCGTAGTCGTCAAATCGATAAATTCAATATTTGCATCTTTATGTAAAGAATAGCCCAGTTCCCTAAGTTTATTATTTACTTTTGCAGCTACAATCACCGCAGGATAGTCTGCCTGGACTTCCTTGCTTATATCCGCCAGTGTTGTTCCCTCATCCACAGTCATTTCCCTTTTACCTTCTAAAGTAATCTTCAATTTTTTTGTCATCGTCTTCTGATCCCCCCTCACGCAAATCATTAATGATATATATTTAAAATTCCTATATATTATACCCAAATTTTCCCCTTTCCATCTACAAATAAACAAAGTCTTCCGTCTAGAAGATTTATAAGGAAGACTTTGTTATTTTTTGTTTTAGAAAAGCAGTGCAGATCTGCGCAAGAAGGCAAATCTCAAAGATTTCTCTGGATCTTAAGAAAAGTCCCTGAAAACAGGAACTTTTCTCACTTTACATTTGTGGTGCGCTTGGTTTGGATATGCTGCTTAAGGCATCGCCAGCTTCATTTACATAAATATTTACCGTAGCCAAATCGCCGATGGCCAAAATGCCAACAATTTTTCCATTTTCCACTACAGGTAATCTTCTGACCTGGTGTTTTGCCATCAGCGCAGCAGCTTCATGGGCATCCATGTCCGGGGTAGCGTATACCAGATTGCTTGTCATGACATCCCCTGCACTGGCATTCATATTGCCCTGGGAAACGCTTCTGATCACGATATCCCTATCGGTTACGATTCCAAGTGCATGTCTATCCTGATCGCAAATAGGAATCGACCCTACGTTTAAATCCTTCATTTGTTTTGCAACCTGATGCACAGGTGTGTTAGGGCTTGCCACGGATACATTGCTTGTCATCAAATCTCTTACTCTCATCTTTTTTCCTCCTTTCATATTTTCATTAATTATCATGCGCAATCCGCCAAAAAAATAAACTAAAACCACATTTTTTTATTCATGAAAAAAACTCAGACCTTTTGATCTGAGTTTATCAGTCCAATCTTCCAATCTTTGAAAAGGGGTAAAGGCGAAGAAATGCCTTTCCCATCAACGCGTCCTTTTCCACGGGCCCTACCCTTTCATCCCGGCTGTCCAAGCTGTTTTCTCGATTATCTCCCATCACAAACAACATTCCCTCGGGAACAATCATATCCACTTCTCCAGGCGTATAATTCCCGTTGATATAATCTTCTATCAGTTCCTTGCCGTTCACGAAAACTTTTCCTTCCGTAATCTGAACATGGTCGCCGGCAATGCCGATGATCCGCTTAATCAAATCTTTTTCCTTTCCTTCCAGGGTTTTGAGGTGAGATTTGAAAACCACGATATCTCCCCTCTCTGGTTCATGCAGCATATAGGGTATTTTATTAATAATCAGATAATCATATTGATCCAAAGTGGGATACATGGAATAACCTTTTACCAGGGTCGGCCTAATAAAGGTCGTAATAATCATCGCTATAACCACAGAAACAACGATTGTCTTTATCCACTCCAAAATCTCTTTCTTCATGCGTAATTCCTCCTTTATAACAGCCCGTTTCAATTTATTTTATCATTTATTTCCTTTTTCAACAATTCCTATTTGTCATTTGAAATCATATCCAGAATGTATGCGTTCAACTCTCCATATTTTCCCCGCTGCACATGCATTTCTATCTTTGACAAAATCCTTTCATAATCGTCAAGAATCTGATCTGTATTCCCATAGATACCACAATGTCCTTTTTGCTGATTCCCCGAAAACCATGGCCTGGGATGCAAGCATGCCTTAACTCCATCATTTCATTCATTTTCTCTGCATTTAGAATTTGAATCACGCCATTCCAACGCCAATCATGGCTTGTGGTATTTATCAATATAAGAAATAATGGCAAAACTTAAATTGGGGTGATATACTTTATACTTTTTTCTTAGTATCTTTCGTATGGATCTTTTGGACATCGCTTCTGCCATAAAGGAAATCCTATTTTTTTTGGATATGCAACCGGATGAAAAGATACTTTAAAATCTTTCCCAATGTTATAATAAGTATATATCATATTCCATTTTCCCTCAAGGAGGCGATTGATTTGTCAGAGGTACTTGTTCATGTAACAAGGGGCAATTACATAGAAAGCCGCCACCACGGAGATTTAGCCGTTGTGGATAGAGACGGCAAACTGCTGTATGCCGTAGGTGATCCCTACCGTTTCACCTTTTGGCGTTCTGCAGCAAAGCCCTTTCAAATGGCTCCCTTTGTAGAAGGGGGGGGCATAGAACATTTTCAGATTGAGCCCCATGAATTGGCTCTTATGACTTCTTCCCATGGGGGCGAAGCAAAGCATGTGGCAACCCTACGCGGCATCCTCCACAAGATCGGCTGCACAGAGGAACAGCTGGACTGCGGCATCGCCCCTCCAATGCACTCGAAAACCGCTGCTGAAATTCTTCGAGGGGGAGATCGATATGAAGCTGTTCATAATCCCTGTTCCGGAAAGCATGCAGCCATGCTGGCCTTAGGCAAACTGCTTCATCTCCCCATGGAAAACTATCTCCACCCGCACCATCCCATTCAGCAAATCATGCTGGATACCGTTGCCCAGTGTTGCCATATGAAACCTGAAGATATGGCTGTCGCCATCGACGGCTGTGGTGTACCCGTATTTGGAATGGATATCAGTAAAATGGCCCTTGCCTATGCAAGATTTTCAAAACCCGAAGGATATTTCTCTCAAAAAAGAATAACAGCCCTTCGAACAATCCTTGCAGCCATGACAAACAACCCCTTTTATGTGGCCGGTACAGACCGTTTGGATACGGCCTTGATGGAAGCCACAAGGGGAAGAATTGTAGCCAAATTAGGCGCTGAAGCTGTTTACAGCGTAGGCATTGTAAATCAAGGCATCGGCATTTGCTTAAAAATCGATGACGGTGCCTACCGAGCCATTGGTCCGGTTATTATAGAAGTTTTGAAGAGGCTGGATTTGATTACAGAGGAAGAATTGAAAAAATTAGAAGACTATTGGAAACCCAAGCTAAAAAATCATCGCCAAGAAATTATCGGTGAGCTCCAACCTGTATTTGCATTTCAACGTCAAAGCTCCTAGGGCTTTCGTCCCAGGAGCTTTTTTATAACACATAGAAATTATATACTTTCATAGATTGTGGATAAGTCATCATTTCCGTCATGGGTTTCAACAAAGTCTTCCTTTACATCTTTCAACAGAAGACTTTGTTATCTTTCCGAGAACAAACTCTGTTCAATCTCTTTCAGTCTTTGGGGAAGGGGTGCTTCGAAGGTTTTTCCCTCTAAATATTTCAAATTCCCCATGCACTTCTCAAAACTGATCCGATAAGCATGCAAAAATTGATTTTCCAAGCCGAATTTTTTTTTCATGACCTGATTGATCGATTTGTCTCCATATTTGGGATCACCCACAATGGGATGCCCTATAGCCGAAAGATGAAGACGAATTTGGTGGGTTCTACCTGTAATGATTTCTACCTCCAATAGGCTATAATCTTTATTTGTCTTCAATGGGCGATACATTGTATGAATGTCTTTTCCATTCTCTTCTTTTTCTGCAATTTTCACCTTATTGCCCCTCTCATCCTTCAACAAATAACCCTTCAATTCCCCGCAGGATTTTACCTGTCCTTTCACAACCGTCAAATAAAATTTTCGAATATGGTGTTTTTCCCGTATCATTTGATTCAAATTTTGAACAGTTTCATAATTTTTTCCAATGATCACAATGCCGCTTGTGTTTCTATCCAAACGGTTCACACTGGCCGGTACAAAAGTTTTTTCCGACTTTGGATCATATTCTCCCTTTGCATAAAGATAGCCCGTAACCTGATTGATCAATGTATTCTTTTTTTCCTGACTATCCCCATGAACTAATAATCCGTAGGGCTTATTGACCAGCAGCAAATAATCATCCTCATATACAATTTGAAAAGTCCGCTTTATCTTTCTTACCTCTCTGTTTTCTATAAAACTCTCTATCGTATCCTCCTTCAAGTATAATTGTATGGCATCTCCGTATTTCAATATATAATCATTATCAATCTTATTTCCATTGACCTTGATGCTTTTCTTTCTGATCATTTTATATATGAATCCTAAGGAAGCCTTGGCCATATATTTTCTTAAAAACTTATCAATTCTTTGATTCTCTTCATTTTTTCCAATTCGTATTTCCCTCACCTTTTTCCACCATCCTTTGATTTCTCTTTTGCTTTTTTCCGTTGAGATTTCATCCTTTGTTCAGTAGCCTAACCATCCCCGAGACAATTTATCCTCCAAACCAAGGGACAAATGTCCATAAAATGCTTTATAGAAAAATAGAGCATACCTCTCCCATAAAATCCGCCTTCTTGCAGGTTGTTTGTTGCCCAAGGGGGCTTTGGCAAAATGCAGTTGAAACAAGCTTTAGGATTATGTTATGCTTTAGATACAGGATTTTTGTACTACAGAAGAGGGGGATATATACATATGTTTGAAAAAATTAAAGATTTTTTCTATGAATCCAGTGATATACTGCTTGCTTTCATCATCATATTGGTCATGTCTACAGTGATTACCTGGAAAGTTTCCGATTCTTTAGCCTTTTCCAAAGAAAAGGATACAGACAACTACGCCGTTGCTGAAAACCAAGAGACATTGGAAGACAGCCAGCAGGCTCAAGATACTTCCCCACAGGCTTTCCCAGAGAATACGGATCCATCTGCCTCTGTTGGCAGCGATCAAGGGTCATCAGCTGCTCCCGTTGTATCCGAGCGTTCTCCTGATTCCCAGGCCGTTGTTGCTGCAGTTGCTCCTCAACCTTCCATTGTACGGATAGATATCCCCAGCGGTGCTTCCGGCACCGGTATCGCTAGTATTTTAAAACAAAAAGGACTGATTGACAACACTGCAAAATTTATTGCAAGGGTACAGGAATTAAAAATGGAGTCAAAGCTAAAATCAGGCACCTTTTCCATACCAGCCGGTACTTCTTTGGATGAAATTATTTATATCATCACCGGTGCAAAAAGATAGGCTAGGAGTTTTTTCCTAGCCTCAGAATCAAGACAAAGCAATAGAATTTTAGGAGTGTCTAAAGCCCCATGGGTTTGTCTGCAAAGGCCTAGGGGTATTTTTTTTATTCCTCTTTTTCCGCCGTATTTAAAAAGTTCATAATCCGATCCAGTTTCTGTTGCTGCTCTTCATTTAGAAAATCTTTTATTTGTGTCAATGCTTCCATCTGCTTTCTATACTTTTCCCCATCCTTGCCTAACCGCATATGGAGCTGGGATAATTCCTCCATAATTTCTTCCTCACTTTTACCAGCATATTGATTGGACATTTCTTCCAACATTTTTAGTTGTTCCGGGTTTATATTCATACCTCCCATCATGCGCATCAGTCCTTGCAGTTTATTTTTATCTATACCTCCCATGATTGCACCTCCAAGTTTTATTGAATACTCATTTCAATGTATGCCTTCCTTTTCTAATTTATTACACGAAACTCTTGGAATTTTCCTGTAACCAATTCTTTGGGCCTGAATAGTATGGAATAAAGGTGCATTTTCATGTTAGGAGGCAAACTATGAATGAGCTGATTCCTCTCAATACCCATGAAGTTTTATTGTCTAGAGAGCTCCCATTATCCATTGAAGAATTAGGAATAGCACAGTTATCCCCGGCAAACAACAGGAGATTGTTTTTGGTACTTATTCCTATCGCTTTGCTTTTTTTTCTGAAAGACAAAGGCCCTGTTTTGGTGCCGAAACCAAGATTATCCACCCAAAGCTACAATCAAAAGCTTACTGCGTTAAAGCCGATGCCATCACCCATGAGCAATTTTGACGTTAACGCTATCGACAGACTCGCCCGGATATTGGAAGGAGTAAAAAAGGTTTCTTCTATTCAGGATTTAAGCAAAACGATAGCCAAAGCCAGAAATTCTTCCGGAAAATTCAATAAAGAAATTCTCCATGAAATGATTGCTTTGTTGGGTGATAATCTCAGCGAGGAAAATAAAGCCCAGATACAAAATATAACCCATATGCTCTCCATGATGGATAAAATAAAAGATGTAAAAAAAGTTTTAGATTTGCAAAAACAGATGAAATCTGAAGGCGGTGGCGATGCCTCCATGCAGATTGATGCCATGATCGAAGCCATTAAACCCATGCTGCCCGAGGAGCAGGCAAAAAATATTGATCAATTTAAAAAAATGGCACAAATGATGAAACTCATGGCCATGTTTGATACCGCTAAGGCCGGCAGTGATGCCGAGGACGAAGATAATGACAAAAAATAAAAATATATATCAGATAAAGGTAAAGTTCTTGGCTTGGCCTGGGCGTGTACACAAACCCTTGAGATTTTCCTTTTTGCTCAGACCTGCGCCGCTTTTCTAAATAATCCACTAAGGAAAAAAGCGGCTTGCTGATTCACGACGAAGCCTAAATCTCAAGGGTCCATTGCCTTTTCTATAGACGGAAGTAAAGTTTTTGGCTTCGCCTTTAGCGATAGAATAGTTTTCCAACCTCTTCTTCCGTTAATTCCCTATACTCACCCAAAGCCAAGGTTTCATCCAGCTTCAAATCTCCCATGGCAATCCTTTTCAGATAGATAACTTTTTTGCCCATTGCTTCAAACATTCTTTTGACTTGATGAAATTTTCCCTCATAGATCGTCAATTCTATTTCAGAAACATCCTCACTTTTTAATATGTTTAGCTCTGCTGGCAAGGTTTTATAGCCATCATCCAGCACAACACCCTCCTGAAAACGGATCACATCCTCCTCCGTCACTTTTCCCTGGATCATGGCAAAATAGGTTTTGGGAACGTGTTTTTTTGGGGAGAGTATTTCATGGGCAAACTTGCCGTCATTCGTCAAGATCAACAGCCCCTCCGTATCTTTATCCAGCCTGCCCACGGGAAATAAGTCAAAGACACGGTAGGATGCATCCACCAGATCCACCACCGTTTCCACCTGTGGATCAAAGCTGGCAGAAATAACCCCCTGGGGTTTGTTCATCATGATATATACCGTATCTCGATAACAAATGGTCTCCCCATTGATCTCAATTTCATCTTGATAGGGATCTACATGGATACTGCCGTCCTTCACAACAGTACCGTTCACCCTGACGGAGTTCTTTTTGATAAATCCTTTGATTTCTTTTCTTGTCCCATAGCCTATATGACTCAAGATTTTATCCAGTCGCTGTGTTTTGGCCATTGAAATCCTCCTAATCCACCCATCGCCAAGCAGGGGGGTAATAATTTTTTAACATGCTTCCCGTTTGTTTCGCCCATCCCACAGGAAAATTCTCTACGCATACCAGGGTCCAACCCTTTTCTCCATCCACATCCAAGGTCTCACCTTTTAAATACTTTATCATATAGGGATCATGGGGCTGAAAATGAATCCTTCTTTTGGCATCTTTCCAGGATAATCCCATGGCCATTGCTTGACTCGGCTCAAACCGATCTTTCTTCAATGTTCCAAGAAACCATCCGGACCTTAATACTTTTAAGCCTTTGAGCACAGGCAATTCCTTTGGCACCATGTACAACTGGTCATGATGGATCTCAAAGGGACCGGTAAATTGTATATGTAAATTTTCTTCCACAAAATCCTGAAATACCTTTGGCATCTTTTCTGCTGCCTCGTTGGCAGCGAATACGGTTTCTTCTTTCCATCCCATCTCCTTGTCCTTCCTCAACCAGGCCAAGAAATGGCCTTCCCCTTCTACCTTATGGGGCCATAGCCTTGCACAGCCTCTGAGATCCTCTTTCCCCAAAACCCATTCAGGCCTTCCTTGAGCAAAACCGTACTCCTTGGGAATTTCTTGAATTCTATAATAGGGATGATCTGTTGTGAAGGCCTCGATAATTCCCTCGTTTTCCTCCGGTGCAAAGGTGCATGTGGAATATAAAATCTCTCCCCTTTGTTTCAGCATCCCGTCGATACAATGAACTATCTGTTTCTGCATGGCGACATAGGGCTCTATCCCTTGTTTTTCCCAGATTTTTATCATTTTTTCATCCTTCCGGAACATTCCTTCCCCGGAGCAGGGTGCATCCACCAGAATCTTATCGAAAAATTCTGGAAAATACCTCCCTAATTTTTCAGGACTTTCATTGGTAACGATAGCATTTTTGATCCCATACAGTTCGATATTTTTAATCAATGCCTTTACTCTTTGCAGATGAATATCATTGGCAACCAATATACCCTTTCCCATGAGCTTTGCAGCGATTTGCACCGTTTTTCCCCCAGGAGCAGCACAGAGATCCAAAACTTTTTCCCCTGGTTTTATTTCCAAAACCGATGCAGGAGCCATAGCGCTGGGTTCCTGTATGTAATAAAGACCTGCATGATAATAGGGATGTTTTGCCGGTCTTTCCCCTGCCTCAAAGTAGAAACCGTCCTTTGTCCATGGAATCCTTCTGACAGGAAAAGGAGATATCTTCTGAAAATCCTCTACGGATATTTTGAGTGTGTTTACCCGCAACCCTTGAAATTTCGATGTATCATAAGATTGTACAAAGGTTTCAAATTCATTTCCCAACAATTCCTTCATTCTTTTTAAAAATCTTTCTGGCAACTGCATAATGGTTCTCCTTTAGACCTGTTTTTACTAGCATATCCCTTATGGGCACATAATTATACCCACCGTAGTGGTGGGTTTCATTCATCTCTTTCTCAATCGAATTCTCTTGCTGACCATGGCATAGGACAGCAAAAGCATAGTTATCAGAACAAAGGGCAGGCTGGTGGTATATCTTGTGGAATAGAGGGACATGAGGGCAACCAATCCTCCGCAAATCGTAATCGGTACTCCCATATAAACACCGTCAAATTCTACAATATTATACCTTGCCAATCTGAAAGCACCGCACAAAGCAAAGATCAAGGTAATAATAATCCCTATTGCTCCCGTCCCCATCAAATTCAGATGCCACATCAAAATTGCCGGTGCAACACCGAAAGAAATAAGATCGCACAGAGAATCCAATTCCTTCCCAAAATCACTTTCTGCATTTAATATTCTGGCCAAATGTCCATCCATCCGATCTAAAAAGCCGGCAAAAATGATAAGCCATGCAGATGTTCCATATTGATCATAGAAAATAGCAATAATTGCAAGGATACCTAAGGTTAAATTCAAAAAAGTAAATAGATTTGGTATTTGATTCTTATATTTCATCTGGAATCACCTCCGTCTTTGTCGGCTTCTTTAAATTTGTCCGTATATTTTCCCACACAAATCATGAAAATATATCATGGAAGCACCATGCCTTCTATAATTTTTCTATATATTCATTTTACATTAAATTTTTGTTAATTCCTAGTTATTTTTTATGGTATTTTTAATTTTGTTGTTGTATAATTACTTTGAAAATGGAGTACATAAAAAAATACAATCCAAAAAAATTTTATCCTAATGCATAGGAGGTTTTCGCATGTCATTGGTTACATCTACAGAAATGTTTAAAAAAGCTGCTGCAGGAGGCTATGCCATAGGTGCTTTCAATGTGAATAATATGGAAATTATTCAAGGAATTGTCGAGGCTGCAAAGGAAGAGAAATCCCCCATCATCCTGCAGGTATCCGCAGGTGCCAGAAAATATGCAAGTCCCGTCTATCTTCGCAAACTGGTGGAGGCAGCTGTAGAAGACAGCGGACTGGATATCGTACTGCACTTGGACCACGGTGAAGATTTTGAAATCTGCAAAATGTGCATTGACGACGGTTTTACTTCTGTAATGATCGACGGTTCCAAATATCCTTTTGAAGAAAATATTGCCCTGACAAAAAAAGTAGTAGAATATGCCCATGAAAGAGGGGTCGTTGTAGAAGCAGAATTAGGAAAACTTGCCGGCATTGAAGACAATATCCGGGTCAGCGAAAAAGATGCCACTTTTACAGATCCAGATCAAGCGGCAGAATTTGTAGCGAGAACAGGAGTTGATTCCTTGGCCGTAGCCATCGGCACCAGCCATGGGGCTTACAAGTTTAAAGGAGAGCCGAAATTAGACTTTGAACGCTTGGAAAAGATTACAAAACTGATCCCCAATACACCCCTTGTATTGCACGGAGCATCCACCGTTCTTCCAGAATTTGTAGAGCTGTGCAATCGATATGGGGGAGATATCCCCGGAGCCCAAGGTGTTCCTGAGGATATGATCCGTCAAGCAGCAAAGCTAGGCGTTTGCAAGGTAAATATTGATACAGATTTAAGGCTTGCCATGACTGCTGCCATTAGAAAATTCCTTGTAGAAAATCCAAAGGAATTTGACCCGAGAAAATATTTAGGTCCTGCCAGAACAGCCATCAAAGAAATGGTAAAACATAAGATCCGAAATGTTTTAGGTTCAAGCAATACATTATAACAACCAATAAGGGAAGATCGCAATAAAGGTCGTGATAGCCAGGAAGACTCCTGGCTATTGTACCTATAGGAGGAGCTAATCGTGAAAATTGCAGCTATGGGAATCGTTGTTAAGGATCATCAGGTGCTGTTGGTAAATAGAAAATGGTATCCAAAGCTTTGGAGCCCGCCGGGAGGATTTGTGGATGCTGGTGAAACCGTAGAACAGGCAGTTTATAGGGAAGTTTGGGAAGAAACCGGCGTCGTCTGTAAAGTAATGGGAAAAATTCATGAACTTGTCTATGAGGATTCCCATGTTATCATCTATGCCTGTTTATACCTGTCAGGAGAACTTCAATGCAGTTTTGAAAGTTTTGAAGTCCGATGGTTTGAAATTGACTGTTTGCCCAGCCCCCTTTCCCCGGATATCGCCGTCTTTGAAAAGGCCCTTCGTACAATACAGGATATAGCAAATCCATAAAGAAAAGGAAGCCCTGCACCGCTTTTCTGAATAAAAGAATAAGGAAAAAAGCGGCTTGCTGATTGGCGATGAAGCCAAAATTTCGAGGATTCCAGAGCATTCTATTGCTTTGTCCTCAGTGTGAAGGAAGGCCTCCATGGAGGGCTCCTTTTCTTTATGAACCCCAATATTTACCCATCTTATTTTTATATTTTCTCCACTAATGAATTTCAAGGGTTTTCCATTTCTCTTTTCTGTATCTTAAAAGCATGAGGACAGCTTCCAAAATGAATTGAAGGGCCGTTGCAATCCATATATAAACCACATTCAGCTTCCAAACAAAAACAATCAGAAAAATCAAAGGAAGCCTTACCCCAAGATTGGTGGCCAAGGATATATGAAAAGGTCCCTTGGTATCTCCTGCTCCCTTTAATGCCCCTGAAATAACCATGGCAATAGCAATAGGAATCTGTTCCAAGGCACCAATGCGGATACATTGGGCCGCCAAAAGCAAAGTTTCACGATCCGTCGTAAATAAAGCCATGATATGCTGAGGAATCAAAAGAAATATAAGGGCAACGGTTCCCATAAAAATCATGGCATAATTCATTGCCTTCATGGTACTTCGGCGGGCAACATCCACATTTTTTGCTCCCAGATTCTGTCCCATCAAAGTAGTTGCAGCAATGGCAAAACCATATCCCGGCATGAAGGAAACGGATTCTGCCGCAATGGCCACAGCATTTGCAGCAAAGCTGACTTTCCCCAATTGGGCAATCCAAAAGGAGGACAGTAGACGACTGCCGTCATTCATAGCCATTTCAAACGCCGCAGGTAAGCTCAAACGGAACAGTTTGGACAGAATCTCCCGGTCTATTCGAAATAAATCTTTTAGATGTACCTTGATACCACCCTTTCCTGAAAATAAATAGTATAACGATATCACTGCTCCCAGTACTTGGGCCAGACCTGTAGCAATGGCTGCACCTTTTACTCCCAGTTGAGGAAAACCCCACTTTCCAAAAATGAGTACATAATCTCCTATAATATTCAATCCATTGGCAAAAAAAGCAGCCTTCAACGGTACTACCGTATTCCCTGCCCCCCTTAGTATCCCATTGCTGACGCCTAGGGGTATCAGCACAAATCCCCCGATCAATACATATCGCAAATAAGTGCTGCCAAGGACAATCAACTCTGGATCATCCACAACACACTGAAAGATTTCCTTGGCAAATATCATTCCCGTCAAGGCCAGCAAGGTACTGATGATCATGCCCACACCCAGGGCTTGGCCACCTACCTTCTCTGCCCTTCCATAATCTTCAGCTCCCACATTTCTAGCCACCATGGCCGTAGCACCAATTCCCACGGAACCGAAAACAGCCATGGTAATAAACATCATTTGGGCCCCTAGGGTAACGGCTGAAATTGATGCCGGATTCAATCTGCCTACCATCGCCGTATCCACTGTCCATACCAGGGTATGCAACGTCATTTCCAGTATGGCGGGCCATGCCAATCTAAAAATGCTTTTTCTGATTTCTGCTGTATCCATGAATTCCCACCCCTTTTCTATCTCGTCCATCCATTATCCCCTGAAGCTTCCCTGTGTAAGGATATCTAGGAGAATTCCTCCTAGCTTAGCTTGTAGACAAACCCTTGAAATTTGGCTTCCTGCTCAGACCTGCGCCGCTTTTCTAAATAATCCACTAAGGAAAAAAGCGGCTTGCTGATTCGCGACGAAGCCTAAATCTCAAGGGTTCTTACTTGTCCCGTTACTTTTTCTGCAGACTGAGCTAGAAGACTTCCTCCTAGCTATAGTGTTTGAGGCTCTTCATATGCCTGCCCGAACAATTCCACTCTCACCTTTTCTATCCTTTGATCTTCTAGGGGTCTATCACGGAAATCCGTTCTCACATTGGCAATTCTATCTACTTCTTCCATCCCCTCGATCACTTTTCCGAAGGCCGCATACTGCCCGTCCAGATGAGGGGCATTTTCATGCATAATAAAGAACTGTGATCCTGCAGAATCAGGATGTGCAGCCCTGGCCATGGAAATTACTCCTCGGGTATGCTTTAAATGATTCTGAAAGCCATTTCCGGAAAATTCTCCCCTTATCGTATAGCCGGGTCCCCCTATGCCTATGCCTTGGGGACATCCGCCTTGGATCATAAATCCGTGGATTACCCTGTGAAAGATTAAACCGTCGTAAAATCCTTTTTGTGCCAAAGAAATAAAATTATTTACTGTATTGGGAGCGATTTCAGGATATAGCTCTGCCTTTATTTCATTCCCGTTCTCCATGGTGATCGTTACAATTGGATTGCTCATTTTTTTCATCCTTTCTCTCTCGAATTATGTCTTCTATTCATTTTTACTATATTTTCATTCTTTATGCAACAGAAGATTGATAGACATAGGTAATGTCTCAAGCCTACATGATCTTGTGTTTCTCAAAATACCCTTTTGTTTTCCATAGGGCATCCCGCATAAATACCATCATAAAAAGAATTGTTCCTACAAAATACATGAACACGGTAAAGTAATAGGGTGTATGATAAGTAAATCTTTCCATGAGCATACCGCCCAAAAAAACTCCGACTCCCCTTAAAATATTATTAGATAAAGCCAAAAAACTGCTAAAGGCAGCACGACAGTCCTTTTCTACCAGGTTCATGGAAAGCTCCTGCAAAACAGGTTGGGCCATATTCATTAGGGAAGATCTCATAAAAAATGAAAGGGTCACCAAGATCAATCCCTGGGGAAAGGCGATAGACAACAGAAAGGGAATAGACAATATCTGGCAAAGAACTACAACTTGGGGCTTTCCCAGCTTTTTCACTAAAAGGGGGATCAGCATGCCTCCAATGACCGTTCCCAGCTGGGAAAAGGATAGGATGCCACCCACTACCCCATCATCAATATGAAGAGAATATTTCAGATATACGCTGAAAAAAGGCACCACCATTCCTGCTCCCAATCCTATCAAAGCATTATACACCAGATATAATACTACCACAGGCTGACACATCATTTTTTTGAAATCGGAAAGGAGGTCGCTGCCTTCATAGGATGCAACTGTACTTTCTTCAATTTTAAGGAGGGGATATATTCCTGTTAGAGCAAGGAGGCTGCAGCCAATCAAAATCAACTGGGTAGCCTTGGCATTGTCCATAAATAATTTGAGATAATCCGATACATACCCTGTTGCAAAATTGCCCAACATCATGGCAATATTTTTGAGAACAAAGTTTAGGCTAAATAGGGACATCCTTTCCATAGGAGTGCTGTTATCCGTAAGAAAAGGAGGTTCCCCTGTAAACTGCACACTAAAACCGAACCCGTATAATATAGCAAAGAATACCACCAGGATCTCTTGATTTGTTCCTGCCTGCCCCAATCCCCCTATGGCAATCAGCAGTAGAGACCCGATGAAACTTTTCTTGCTGCCTATCCGATTCAATAACCATGCGGAAGGTATGGAGCCTATACCCATGGCAACCATCTGCATCGATAAAATCATGCCGACAAAGGACTCGGCATAATGCTTTTCTTTAAAATATATACCTAATAAAATGCTAAAAGCACTCATTGTAAAAAAAGATACAAAGCCGTTCAATAGATAGAACCTGGCGTTGCGGGTATATCGATTCACATATGTTTTCAGCCGTCCCATGCTATTTAGCCTCCCGAAATATTTTCCTCCCTTAATCATACGCAATTTAGGCAAATATTTCAACGATATTAATTTTTCTTAACATCATTGCCAATTTCTCTATGCCTCTGCGAAAGACAGTAAATTTTCATTTTTGAGGGAAAAATGGTATTATATTCCTAATGAAAATTTAACATTCTTCCCCCTTTTCTCCATGCTTTGGATGCTATAATATAAGTATAGGATTCTCAGGGTCCGCATATATAAAAGTATATATTTTTTCTTGCAATGAACCTGTCCAAAGTTTTCACAAGGGATACGCCAGAAAAAAACTTGTCTGAAGGAGGAATTCTGTATGATCAATGGCATGAAGATCAGAGAATTGCGAAAGGAGAAGGGATATACCTCGTTAGATCTGGCGCTAAGGACCAATTTATCAAAAAGCTATATCGAAGAATTAGAAAGAGGCGATAAAAAGAATCCCAGTTTTGCCACCATCGAAAAACTTGCAGATGCTTTAAATGTTCTGATAGATGATTTACGCATTCCGGCGAAGGCGCCTACTATTTAAGTATAAGGTGTCAGCATCACAGAAAGGAGGGAAAATGAAATGATTTCCCTCCTTTTCAATGAAAATAATTTCTCCTATGCTTTTTCTCCTCCCCACAAATTGCAGCCATACTTTCTTTTTCTTCTTTTTATACTATTTTTCTAAGTCTATCATAGGATAATGCTCCCATGACCCCCATTGTCCCTATAAACCAGCCCACAATCCTTGTGGCAATATCGGTAAAAAATTCCAAGGGCAGCATTTGAATCAAAATCTCTGTATTGGGATCCAGCAACCATAGATCATTGGTAAAAAAGATTTCATGGAAATATGTGAAATATCTGTAAAAATCAATTTTCATCAATATCAGCAATATCCCCATCAACAGAAAGGCAAACATGCTGCTTTGAAATAACCCCTTGAAGAAATCAACTTGAAAATTCCTCGAAAATTTTGCCAGCAGGAGAATTGATGCAAAAACAACCAAAGCGCTGATATTTCTTACCTTATACCCACCTTCAAAAAGATTTTTCACATCGATCATGTGCTGCTTTTCTCTTTCTCCAAAAACTTCCCGCGTCTGCCCTTTTATCTTTGCTTCTATCACCAAATCATTTTCTTGGCCTTGCAGATAGCGGATAATTTTTATCGTCACCTTTTCCAAATCTTCCATAGACATCCCTGTGACCTTGGATACTTGATATTTTTCATACTCCTTTAAGTAAAAGTCCTTATGAAAAGCATATATCTGAAGTATCGTCAGCAAAATTATCAAAGGAACAAACAGTGCAACCACGCTGCGGAACAAAAATGCAATATTTTTATATTCTTTTCCCATATGCTCTACTCCATTCTTCTAAACTCAACCGGGCCATATCCTTACCATACATTTAATATAAAAAACTTCAAATACAGCGACTCTTCATAGTTCCATAAATAAGGATGATCCTTCGCCTGGGTCCTGAATTCCACTTCCCGGATGGTTTTCTTTGCATCAAAGGCAGCCTCCTGCAGCATTTCTCTAAATAGTTGGGGATACATATAATGAGAACAGGAAGCTGTGACAAGAAATCCCCCCGGCTTCACCAACTTAAGCCCCCTTAAGTTAATTTCCTTATATCCTTTATAGGCACTTTCAATCTTCTTCGCTGATTTTGTAAAAGCTGGCGGATCTAAAATCACCACATCAAACTGTCTTCCTTCCATTTGGTATTCCCGCAATAAATCAAAGGCATTGGCGCAGACAAAATCAATTTTTCCCTCCATATGATTCAAAACCACATTTTTCTTGGCGGTCTCTATGGCATGTTCCGATATATCGACAGCCGTCACATGTTTTGCACCAAAATATGCCGCATGGAGGGCAAAGGAACCTGTATGGCAAAAACAATCTAAAACAGTACTATCCTTGACAATATCTTGAATGGCCAAGCGATTTTCCCGCTGATCCAGAAAGTAGCCTGTTTTTTGACCATTTTCAATATCCACGTACATCTTGACCCCATTTTCCTGAATAATGGTATAAGGTTCAAAAATTCCCTTCAAAAAACCCTTCTTTTGCACCAAGCCTTCCAGCTCCCTTACGGTGCTGTCATTCCGCTCATAGATTCCTGCAGGCCGTATGACTTCATCCAAGATATTTACAATGATATCCTTATACTGCTCTATGCCGTAGGTCAAAGTTTGTATAGACAGATAATCATTGAACTTGTCCACAATCAATCCCGGAATTTCATCAGCTTCCCCGTAAACTACCCTGCAGCTCGTAGTATCTACAACTTTTTTTCTGTATTCCCATGCCCTGGTGATTCGCCTTCTGAAAAATTCCTCATCAATTTCTTCAAATTTATTTCTCGTCATGAGCCGAATCAAAATAAGAGATTTTGGATTGATATAGCCCTTTCCCACAAATTTTCCCTTAAAATTATAGACCTCTACCATATCCCCTGCTGCATATTCCCCTTCTATTCTTTCCACCTCATTTTCATATACCCAGGGATGTCCTTTTTCGATCCTCTTTTTGATATTGTTTTTCAAATAAACCCTTGTCATAACACAACTCCTTTTCTTTCTATATTACTTATGGAATTCCTGTGGAATCAAAAAATCCTTTCTCCATAGAATACGATTGCAAAAATTAGGAAAAATATGATAGCCTTTTTTATTCTCCCCTTTCCCACTACACTTTTTTTATTTCCCATGAAAAAACAAATGATGTCAAGACCCATGGATAAACATCAATAATATCTCAATTTCAAAAACGGCTATCATCGAATCATATTCAACTTCATGACCTGTCCATCTGCATACCCCTCCAATAAATGTCTGGCCTCTTGCATATATGCTAATATGCCCTTTTCTCCATGAAAGGATACAATGCACATCAGGATACGTTTTGTTTCCTCTGTCACCATTGCCCTTTCCGAGTCAGAAGTGGTGCTGCCAAATTTCCCCAGGCCATCAGAAAATACGGGAATGTTCTCAAGATTGATCATGCCTCTTCCAATCCCGGCATAGGTGTCCCCGGGAACACCTATGGCAAAGGTAATGGGAGGATGAATCTTTTCTGCATCATAGGTGCATACAGGACAAAAGGACAGGATGGAAACCAGATTATTGATATCGACTACATTATTGACCTGATACAGTCCTTTCTCTTTAAGAATGCGCCGCACCAGTGCTTCAGAAGAAAGACGGTAACGGGTCGGATCATTTCCTAATTTCCTGTATACCTCCCTAGCTTTTTTGATGTTTTCAATCTGTGAGACTTCAGAAATCGTCAAGCCATTTATCAATTGCCGGCATACCTGCGTCACTTTCTCCCATAATTCCGGATGGGAATCCTTCACTTTCACCCTAGCTTCTATGCAGCCTAAAACAATATTCGGGCATATATTTTTCAACTGCTCTGAAATAATAATATGGTTCATAGATTATCCGTCTCCTTAAAACATATCTATCGCATCAACTTGATTCATATATATTCTACCACATCTTTTATCTCGAAAAATTATAAATATAAAAGAATAGGGTCACCGAACTCAGGAGCGCTGCATACTGTATAGTAGCGAAAGAAAAATATAAAAAGAAAATAATGTAAATAAGGAGGTATTTGTTGATGAGTGACACTGCAGCAGTAAAACCAGGATGTGGTTTCTTTGGTGACAACACCAGCTTACTGTTCTTCTTCCTGTTGCTAGTAGTATTATTTGGAGGATGGTTTAAGGGAAGCGGCTGCGGAACAGGTGGATTCTTAGGAGGATTTACCGATGATTCCAGTTTGCTATTCTTCTTCCTGCTATTGGTGATCCTGTTTGGCGGACCTTTCTTTGGCTTTGGAAGAACTTACTAGCGTATGAAATAGAATTGGGAATTTCCCAATTCTATTTTCCCATGCACACGAAAAATATCCCTGCATTTTTTATATGCAGGGATATTTTTTCCCAAAGAACTCTTTATCTAGCTTTTTAACCACCAAAAACTATCCTATCAAGCTTCGAACAAACACGATGGCAATCGCAACGGGCGCTACATATTTTACTAAAAATGACCAGAAAGGCGCAAGTTTGAATTCCAACTGGCCGTCATTGGAAGCTTCTTTGACGGCTTTGTCTGTTCCCCAAACCCAACCGACAAATATGCATAACAACAATCCACCCAAGGGCAGTAAAATGTTGCTGGAGATAAAATCGTAAGTATCAAAAAATCCTCTATCCCCTAAGACCTTTATGTGGGCCCATGGACCAAATGACAGGGAAGCAGGAATACCGATCAGGAATATAATAAATGCAAGTGCAACGGTTGCAATTTTCCTTTTTATCTTCCATTCGTCCACTACATAAGCAACAACAACTTCCAGCAGTGAAATAGAAGAAGTCAATGCGGCAAACAAAACTAACACAAAGAATAGTATGGAGAAAATACCCCCTAAAGGCATTTTTGCAAATACGGCCGGAAATGTAATAAAGACAAGGCCGGGTCCTGCTGCAGGTTCAAATCCGAAGGCAAATACCGCCGGAAGAACTGCAAGACCTGCCAATAATGCAACAGCTGTATCAATCAACGGTATAGTTACAGCACTTTCAGGAATATTGGTATCTTTGCTCAAATAACTGCCATAGGTGATCATGCATCCCATCCCTAGGCTCAAGGAGAAAAACACTTGCCCCAGTGCATCCAGTATAACGCCTATATTAATCTTAGAAAAATCAGGCACAAATAGATATTCAATGCCTTTAAAAGCTCCGGGAAGTGTCACAGAGCGCAACACGAGTATGATAATAATTATAAATAATGCAGGCATCATAATTTTGCTTGCCTTTTCAATTCCTCCGCCAATTCCTCCATAAACAATGAGTAATGTGGCAATCATAAAGATTGCATGATAAAAGATGGGTGTCCTAGCATCAGAAATAAGCTGTCCAAACATATTTCCCAACGTTTGGGCATCGGTAATCTTTAATCCCCCCGACAATGCCTTGACCAAATATGCAGTTACCCATCCTCCTACAACGCTGTAGAAGGAAAGGATGATAAAACCTGCCAGTACGCCTAAAGCCCCTACCCAAGCCCAATTTTTGCGAATCTTTCTGTACGCTCCTATGGCATTCAGTTGGGTATGTCTTCCAACAACGATTTCAGCAAGCATTAAAGTAAAACCTACAAGAAATAACATAACGAAATAGACCAATACAAATGCTCCCCCACCGTTTTTGCCTGCCATATATGGGAATTTCCAAAGGTTCCCCAATCCTACGGCTGAACCCGCTGCGGCCAGAATAAAGCCTATCTTGGAACCCCATTGCTCCCTTTCTCCCGAATTGTTTACATTGGCCATTTTTTTACCTCCTTCTCTTTTTCCTCCTTCTTTTTTGTCTAAACATTCTTATTTTTTTGACATACTTTCCAACATTATATTCTACAAAAATATAGAAAACTCCTTCTTCTAAAAAACATAAGGAGAAATTAAATCATAAAAAACGATTCTGATGACACCTATATCCAAGGTATCATAGAATCGTTTTCCTCACGAGAAAATCAAAAGAAAAATAGATTAACTGGAGTGAGCATCTTTCTTGATAGACCCCACAGGGGCCGGATTTGAAAGCATAAAAGCCATATACCGGATGAGCACATACAGAACCATGAGGATTGCCCACAACTCTAAGAATTTAATAAAGTATCCTAAAAAAGGACTTGTTTTTCCGGCATTTGCCAAAAATGCAGCCGTACCTTTCATTGCAATAGCAGTAATGACAAATGGAAAAGTAAAGGCCGAGTAACTGGGGTAAAATTTTAATTTAAGCATTTTGGGGATATACAACATCACCGAAATAAACATGAACAGCGACAATATGCTTAACAACATAATCATCCCCATACTTTTTTCTTGAAAAGAGTTCAAATAACCAGCCAAGCATAAACTAGCCGGAGCAGCAAAAATAGTAATGGTCGGTATCGCCGGCTCCGGTATTTCTTTCATTACCAGAACCCGATAAATAACTAAGGGCAGTAGAAGAAAATACGCTCCTAACCCAAACCAAAATATGAGCTGCCCTACATTGGCCAAACCAAATGCTGGTGCCGTTACGCTGCCGCAAACAATACCAACATAAACGATAAAATAGCTTGGAAACACCTTCTGAATATGAAAATTTAAAATATATTTCTTGGTAAAATAAATCATAAATACACCATGCATAATCAAAGCGAGCAACCATAGCCCATAGGCTGCAAGAGGAAAATGGACTTTGATGTATGTGGATAAAATCATCAATCCCATAAAAAATGTAGGCATGACGCTGGCAATAACAGGATTGTCAAAACCCTCGCCCAGAGATTTAGGCATAACCCATATTTTTATAACAAGCAATATCAGCAAAAAAGCAGACAAAGTACCGAAAATATTTTTGTATAAGCTCCCATAGGAGAATACCAGATTGCCCGCTGCAGCCAATGCCAATATAAGACCGGCTATAGGGATTGGTACCTTTTTTATCACCGAATTCATTCCGCATCCCCCATTATTCTTCAAATTGGCTACTGGTCATTTTTATTTTTTGTGCAATTTCAGGATCTTCCAGCAATCTTTCAGCAATCCATGCAGCCACTTCCCCTGTAATTTTGACGCAGTGAGCCTTTCGTTCAGGACTAGTAAATTCATAACCTTTCACTAGAACACGACAGCATGTGCTTCCATAAAGGCTTTTGATATGATCATGCAAGGCCGCAGAAACGGGAAACATTTTTTCCTTCATGGGTTCACCATGTTTCCTTCCATAGGCCATCCCCAAGGCCATGGCACCACCACTGACGGCGCCGCAAAGACATCCCGATTTACCTAAGCCAATGGGAAAAGCAGAAGCTAATTTGACAACGTCTTCCGCATAGGGCCACCCTAACAGCTCATTGATGGTATGCACCACCGCTTCGGAACAAAAAAATTCTCCACGGCCAAAATACCCTTCTGCATTTTTTCGAATAGATGCTACAATTGAATTTTTTTCCATAAAATTCATTCCCCCCATCATTTTTAGGTGATTTTCTGTTGTACGAATTCTGTAACAGAAAATTTCCTCCTCTGTAAGTTAAAATATCTCTTCTCCAGCCAACACATACAGTTATAGTATAGTGGAAAAAAATTTAAAATAAAAATAAAAAAAAACTATACCTCCTTGAATTTTCATTAAAATTTCAAATAAAAAGACTGCTATGTCCATCGCAGTCCCTTTTTTATATCGCATAATGTCCCTTCCAAACAATTTCTCTATACCTCTGGGGATCCGTATCTCCCTCCGTACTGATAAACAATATCTGAGAATCTTCATTTATATTTAGCTTTTCCGCCATATCCCCATATTCTTTTCCCTGCAATATACAGCTCAAAACCCCGATACCCACTGCACCTGATTCCCCTGAAATAATCGGCGGATCTCCCCATAATGGATTGCCAAGTATTCTCATTCCATAGGCTGCAGTATAATCCGGGCAGGATATATACATATCCGAATAATCTCTTAAAATATTCCATCCGATCATATTTGGCTCTCCGCAGGCAAGACCAGCCATGATGGTGTCCAATTCTCCTGTTACCCTATGGGCTTTCCCGTCTCCTGCTAAGGCTGATTGATATATGCATGCTGCCCTATCTGGTTCAACAATGGCCGTCACCGGCCGATTTTCCCCATACACTGCTGCCAGATATCCTTGGATTGCACCGGCAAAAGAACCCACCCCTGCTTGAAGAAAGACATGGGTTGGCCTCTCTATTCCTTCACCTTCCAATTGTTCTATTGCTTCATGGATTAAGGTTGCATATCCCTGCATGATCCACGTAGGAATATCTTCATAACCTTCCCAGGCGGTATCTTGGACCATTACTCCGTTGTTCTGATTTGCATATGCATTGGCCAGCCTAACCGTATCATCATAATTATCATCGGTTATATACGCCTCTGCTCCTTCTTTTTTGATATTTTCGAATCTTATTTTCGAAGAACCTTTCGGCATAAACACAACTGCTTTTTGTCCAAGTTGTTTTGCGGCCCAGGCAATGCCCCTGCCGTGGTTGCCGTCCGTTGCAGTTACAAAAACAATAGCTCCTAACTTTTCTTTTATTTCTTTTGATCTAAACTTTTTAAATGATAAATCTTCAATATCTATACCAAGTTTTTCACTTAGAAATTTTCCGATTGCATAAGAACCTCCCAATACTTTAAAAGCATTCAGTCCAAAACGATAGGATTCATCCTTCACCCATATGCCGCCAACTCCCATGTATCGAGCCAAATGCTTTAAATTGTGCAAAGGTGTAATAGAATACTCGGGAAAACTTTTGTGAAAGTTTCTGACCTTCGCAATAGTATTCAGGGACATAAAATCAACCGCAGATTTCTTATATTTTTCACTTCTGGCGTGCTGATTCAGCACATATCTTATTTCTTCTGCTTTTTTCATAGACTTCTCCTTTCCTACGGAATCCGGCACATCAAATTTATTCGTGTTCTTTTGAATAGCTTTTACATAGAAAATAAACCTCTGACAAAAAATAATATAATACTATCCTCCATCTCATATCTTATCTCTTAACAATACCTGAATCCAAAGATTGCGTATATATCGCTGCATCATGAAAGGTATAAATCCATTAATATTTCGTCATCAAAATTGCCATTCCCATTAAAATAATTCTTGTGAACTCCAACTTTTTTAAAGCCAAATTTCTCATACAGCTTTAAATACGCAATCATTTTTTCTGTATCTTCAATCGCAAGCTTTCTTAATATCGGCTGTTAACCGTTTCTTGAGGAATACATCATGTACATAATCTTCACTCCTTTGACTAGAAGTATACCACTTTACAAGTTTGACTAAGCTACCTGATCTTTGTCAAGGAAGCTCTGCACAGCTTCTTTAACGGTTGAATAAATTTTGGCACTTTCGAAGCTGGATACGAAAGTATCAAATATTAATTCTTT
>NZ_LOEE01000004.1 GCF_001562415.1 Thermotalea metallivorans
AAACTGCTTTACAGGAAAAACTGTTCCTGACAAAAGAGACGATTAATGAATTTTTGGACTACTTTGTCTCGACTTTGCCTGATTATATCAAGCTAAAGCTATCAGTTGCTTCCTGCGAAAGTTGATTGATATACTAATAAAAAATATAAAAATAATATGTTGATAGACTTCCTATGAGGAATTGAAACTGACGTAAATGTTAGTAAAATGGACTCAAAACAATTGATTGATAGACTTCCTATGAGGAATTGAAACATGAAGGAGATTAACAGACTATAGCAGCAGCGGTTAGGTTGATAGACTTCCTATGAGGAATTGAAACTTTGCATACAAGAACAATCAACGAAGAGATATTACGTTGATAGACTTCCTATGAGGAATTGAAACTTGAAAACAAGAGGAGGTTTTGAAGATGAATTACAGTTGATAGACTTCCTATGAGGAATTGAAACTAGTTATGAATCCACCGTTTAGCAATGGGGATAAACACGTTGATAGACTTCCTATGAGGAATTGAAACTCAGAATCAAAGAAGGACCAAATAAGGTAGAGATTAAGGTTGATAGACTTCCTATGAGGAATTGAAACATGGGCAAGCAGTGACAGCAGATGGAGAAATCATTGAAGGGATTACGGTTATTGAGCAGCCAGAGAAGATTGAGATCAAGTTGATAGACTTCCTATGAGGAATTGAAACTAGGCTCCACTGTACAGAAGCTTTTTGTATTTCTCCAGTTGATAGACTTCCTATGAGGAATTGAAACCCACTTCCAGTGATTTCTATGGCATAAAAAATTGCTTCGTTGATAGACTTCCTATGAGGAATTGAAACCCCACATCAATTCCTGCAATGGGTCTGAAATTCATTGTTGATAGACTTCCTATGAGGAATTGAAACCAATGTCAATAAGTTCGGCAACAGCTCCATAGAAGTGTTGATAGACTTCCTATGAGGAATTGAAACAGTCTTGCGATAATCTCCATACCAAGCTCTGTTTTGCGTTGATAGACTTCCTATGAGGAATTGAAACATATACCATGATGGATCTTCAAATCATGTATCAGAAGTTGATAGACTTCCTATGAGGAATTGAAACAATACAGCGGGGAAAGGAGAAAACATGATACACGAATCGTTGATAGACTTCCTATGAGGAATTGAAACTTAGTTTATCTTCAACTTCGAACAAAATTAGCGTGAGTGTTGATAGACTTCCTATGAGGAATTGAAACTTGTGATGATGATAGGGCTGACCCTGACGGCCTTAGGTTGATAGACTTCCTATGAGGAATTGAAACCGTCACCAACGCAAGGATGATGTGTCCTGACGGCTCTGGTTGATAGACTTCCTATGAGGAATTGAAACTTGTAAGGCATCCAAAGATAACAGGAGAGTTCGAGACGTTGATAGACTTCCTATGAGGAATTGAAACCCTGTAAAGTAAAAATACTTAACAGAGAAAATATGCTGTTGATAGACTTCCTATGAGGAATTGAAACTTCAGCAAGCCATCCGTGATATCATCACCACCATATGTTGATAGACTTTGTATAACCAATACTCTAGAGGAGGTGCCTGATATGATTTTAGTATATCCAAGAAGAATTTGTTTATTGATTGGTATTTTAAGCTTAGGGTTTTGGCAGGCTGTGGTTTTAAAAAACCGGAGGAGCAAAAAGGACCGGAGACAGTAGCAAACCAGCCTGTACAAAATGAAGAACCTCAGGATGTAAAACGAGTAGCAGGAGTCCATGTAGGACAAATAGATGGAAATTCCATAGAAGTACAGATGGATGGAGAACCTATGGTTTTTTGTATGGTGGATATTGGAAAAGCAATAGACGATATCGAGGAGGGACAAAAAGTCAGCGTTGAATATGAAGAGGGAGAGAATGGGCAACTGTTGCTGGTGAAAATCGAAAAAATTGACTGAGGAGTGTAGGAAAAAGACAGATGAAGCACAATGTAAAAATAAGGATGCAAAAATTACCTTTACAAAAATCCCAAAAAGTTATAAGCTATTTATAGAAAATTTCATATTGCGGGAAAGCTAGGGGAGCTGTTAAGGCTGAGAGGATTTTTGAATCCGACCCTTTGAACCTGATATGGGTAATACCAGCGTAGGGAAGCTTGCATTGTCATATATACAAACGATATGTCTATAGGAAGCCTCTATGGGAATTGCCCATGGGGGCTTTTTTCGTACAAAAAACAAGGAAAGGAGATGCATGGATGGAGATTATTGTCAACGGCAAAAGGGAAAGGTTGGAAGAATCTATGAGTATTCTCCAATACCTTTCTGCAAAGGGCCTATCTCCGGAGCGGGTAGTAGTAGAATACAACTACGCTGTAGTAAAGAAGGAAGATCTAGGGAACATCATCCTGAAGGAAAATGATCAGTTGGAAGTATTGAGATTTGTTGGAGGAGGTTGAAGCATGAAGGATACATTTACCATTGGTGGTATAGCACTAAAAAGCAGGCTTTTTGTGGGAACGGGAAAGTTCTCCAGTCATCAAATCATGACAGAGGCCATCGAAGCTTCCAATGCCCAGGTAGTTACTGTGGCCCTTCGTCGAATTGATTTGGATTCTGCGGAAGAAAATGTATTGAATTTTATTCCAAAGAATTGTATTTTGCTCCCCAATACATCAGGAGCCCGTACGGCGGAGGAGGCGGTGCGCATTGCCCGTATTGCAAGGGCTGCCGGTTGCGGCAATTGGATTAAGATAGAAGTAATTTCTGATCATAAATATTTGTTGCCCGATAACTATGAAACCATCAAAGCAACAGAAATCTTGGCCAAGGAGGGTTTTGTGGTGCTCCCCTATATGAATCCGGATTTGATGGTGGCCAAAAGACTTCAAGAAGCAGGGGCGGCAGCAGTGATGCCTTTGGGAGCGCCCATCGGTACCAACAGGGGGTTAAAGACAAAGGAAATGATTCGTATTTTAATTGATGAAATAAATTTGCCCATTATTGTGGATGCCGGCATCGGGAAACCTTCAGAAGCAGCAGAGGCCATGGAGATGGGGGCTGCGGCTGTTCTGGTCAATACAGCCATTGCAACGGCCGGGGACCCTGTGGCTATGGCAAGGGCCTTTGACTTGGCGGTACAGGCAGGAAGGATGGCCCATATATCAGGTCCGGGAGCAACAAGGCTTTATGCAGAGGCCTCATCGCCTCTGACAGGGTTTTTAGAATAAAAGCAAAGAAGGGAATCGTATGAGTTTTTATCAGCGTTACGCAGACTATAAAGACTTTGACTTCTTAGGATTCTTTGAAGACATCACAGATCATGATGTACTCCAGGTATTGGGAAAGGAAAAACGAAACGAAAAAGATTTTTTAATCCTGCTCTCCCCTCAAGCCGGAAAGTATTTGGAAGCTATGGCGCAAAAAGCCCACAGATTGACAGTGCAACATTTTGGAAAAGTAATTCTTTTATATACGCCTTTGTATTTGGCTGATTATTGCGTCAACCGCTGTGCATACTGCAGCTTTAACGTGGTCAATAGCTTTCCTAGAAAGAGGCTATCCATGGAAGAATTGGAAAGGGAGGCCCAGGCCATTGCCCGGACGGAATTAAAGCATATTCTGATTCTGACAGGGGAGTCCAGACATCACACGCCGGTGGAATATATCCGGGATTGTGTGAGGATATTGAAAAAATATTTCTCCTCTATAGCCATTGAAATCTATCCCTTAAAAAGAGAAGAATACCGGCAGTTGGTTGACGAAGGGGTGGATGGACTGACTATTTATCAAGAGGTTTACAATGAAAAGGTTTATGATGAAGTCCATATTTCAGGACCCAAAAAGAATTATCGGTACCGTTTAGATGCGCCGGAACGGGGCTGCCAAGCCGGCATGAGATCTGTCAATATCGGTACCCTGTTGGGGCTAGATGATTGGAGAAGGGAAGCATTTTTTATGGGACTTCATGCAGCCTATCTGCAAAATCAGTATCTGGATGTGGAGATCGGCGTATCCTTGCCCCGGATCCGGCCACATATAGGAAGTTTTCAGCCAAAAAGTCCTGTAGGAGATAGGGATTTGGTACAGATTATGCTGGCTGTCCGGTTGTTTTTACCTAGGGTAGGGATTGCGATTTCTACGAGAGAACAGGCCGATCTGCGTGATCATTTGCTGCCTCTGGGTGTAACCAGAATGTCGGCTGGTGTTTCTACGGCTGTAGGAGGACATACAGATAAGGCAGCGGGTTCCAGTCAGTTTGATATTTCAGACCACCGCAGCGTAGAAGAAATGAAGGTGATGCTGAAGAAAAAGGGATATCAGCCCATTTTCAAAGATTGGGACAGAATTTAAGAAGAATCTGTAAACGGATGGAAAAGGGCGTTGCAAAAATATGTGGGGGAAATCTCAACAACAGACCCATGAAAGGATGATCCATATGAAAAGAAATATTTTGGATACTGACCTGTACGGGATCACGGCAGAGGAACATTCCAGGGGGAGAAGCAATATGGAAGTGGTAAAGGAAATGATTGCTGCAGGGATCAAGGTGATCCAGTATCGGGAAAAAGAAAAAAAAATGTGTTACAAATATGAAGAATGCTTGGAGATTCGGCGGTTAACAAAGGAAGCGGGAGTTGCTTTCATTATCAACGATGACATTGACATTGCCATGCTGGTGAAGGCGGATGGCGTCCATATCGGTCAGGAGGATTTGCCCATTGAAAAAGTGAGGGAACTGGTAGGCCCTGATATGGTCATCGGGTTGTCTACCCACTCTCCCGAGCAGGCTCAGGATGCCGTAAGCAGGGGAGCAGACTATATCGGTGTGGGGCCTATCTATCGAACCTATACAAAAAAAGATGTATGCGAGCCTGTGGGATTGGAGTATTTGGAATACGTGGCAAACCATATCCATATTCCCTTTGTAGCGATTGGGGGCATCAAGGAACACAATATTGGAGAGGTAAGAAAAAAAGGGGCGAAATGCATCTGCCTTGTGACAGAGATTGTAGGGGCGGAAAATATCGGAGAAAAAATTAGAAGGATTCGGGATGCAATGAAGATAGAGGTGAGTTCATGAAAAAGGCATTGACCATTGCCGGTTCTGATTCCTGTGGAGGTGCTGGAATTCAGGCGGATTTAAAGACTTTCTCGGCTCTAGGCGTCTATGGAATGAGCGTGATTACAGCCATAACGGCCCAAAATACTCAGGGGGTCATGGGCGTAGAGGAGATTTCTCCTCAGATGGTAGGGATGCAGATCGATGCTGTTTTTCAGGATATAGAGGTGGATGCTGTAAAGATCGGCATGGTATCCAATAGGGAGATTATTAAAATCATCGGTGATAAATTGAAGGCCTATAATGTCCAAAAAGCGGTAGTGGATACGGTGATGGTATCCAAAAGCGGGTGTCATCTTCTTAGGCTTGAGGCCAAGGAAACTTTGATAAAACAATTAATTCCACGGGCTTTCCTGGTGACGCCAAATCTCTATGAGGCAGAGGTTTTGACAGGAAAGAAGATCAAGACCATCGGAGATATGGAAGAAGCAGCAAGAATCATACATGCCATGGGACCCCTCCATGTCCTTGTAAAAGGAGGGCATTTGGAAGGAAAGGCCACGGATGTATTGTACGATGGAAAAACATTTACCTATTGTGAAGAGGAAAGGATCCATACGCCAAATACCCATGGAACAGGTTGCACCTTTGCTTCTGCCATCGCTGCTCACCTGGCGTTGGGTTATGACTTGAGGGAAGCCGTTCAGAAATCCAAGACATATATTACCATGGCCATTGCCCATGCACTGAATATAGGGAAGGGTGTAGGGCCAACCCATCATTTTTATCAGTTTTATCCGGAAAGGAGCATATAGAAAAATGACGCAATTGGAAAGTGCACGAAAAGGAATTGTTACGAAGGAAATGGAAGAGGCAGCAGCACGGGAGGGAATTTCTCCTGAAGTTTTAAGAGAAGGAATTGCCAAAGGGGAAATTGTCCTGCCCTGCAATATCCATCATAAAAACATTCAACCCATTGCCGTAGGAAAGGGTTTGTCTACCAAGGTGAATGCCAACATCGGCACCTCCGATGCTTATCCGGAGATTGAAAAAGAATTGGAAAAACTAAGGGTGGCCATTGAGGCAGGTGCCCACTCGGTGATGGATTTGAGCACCGGTGGAGATATTGACCGCTCAAGGAAAGCCATCATTGCAGCCAGTCCGGTGATGGTAGGGACGGTTCCTTTGTACCAAGCTTTAGTGGATGCGGAAGAAAAGGGCAGGGGGATGGTGGAAATGACGGAGGAAGATATTTTCCATGCCATTGAGAAGCATTGTGAAGACGGAGCAGATTTTATTACTGTACACTGTGGTGTAACCCTCGATGTCATCGAAACGCTAAAAAACAATGGCAGGGTGATGGATATCGTATCTCGGGGAGGTTCCTTCATGACGGCATGGATGCTTCACAACAAAAAGGAAAATCCACTATACAGCCAGTATGATCGCTTGCTAGAGATTGCCAAAAAATATGATGTAACCTTAAGCCTAGGAGATGGATTGAGGCCGGGATGTATTGAAGATGCCAGCGATGCCCCCCAGATCCGGGAGTTGATTATCCTGGGCGAATTGGTGAAGGGAGCCAGGGAAGCAGGCGTCCAGGTAATGGTGGAGGGACCGGGGCATGTGCCTTTGGATCAAATTGCGGCAAATATGCAAATGGAAAAGACCCTATGCCATCACGCACCTTTTTATGTGTTAGGACCTATTGTTACCGATGTGGCACCAGGGTATGATCATATTACCTCTGCTATTGGAGGAGCTATTGCTGCTTCGGCCGGTGCTGACTTTCTATGTTATGTGACACCGGCGGAACATTTGGGCCTTCCTACGGTGGAGGATGTCAAGGAAGGCGTGATCGCTTCCAGGATTGCTGCCCATGCAGCGGATATTGTGAAGGGTGTAAAGGGTGCCAGGGAATGGGATCTGGAGATGGCCAAGGCAAGAAAAAACCTGGATTGGGAAAAACAGATTGCACTGGCAATAGATCCCGTAAAGGCTTCTAGATTGAGAAAGGAAAAAAATGCAGATACCCAGGACTGCTGTACTATGTGCGGGAAATTCTGCGCCTATAAGATTGTCAGCGAGCATTTGGGCAGGACCTTTCAGGGTGGATGTCCATAAAAAGACCAAAGGAATTTTCCCTTTGGTCTTTTTATGCATAGGATGATGAAAATTTTCAAAGTGTAGATAAATTTGCCGTTTCCTTCATTTATTGCTATTGTAAGGAAGCTTTCCTTGTAAAGGTCTATGAAAGATTCTGTTCCAACTTTTCCTGCTCCGATTTCCGCAACTTGCTGTTTTCTACAAAATGTAAAGCAAAGAGGAGCAATGCTACGACGAAAGCACCGTAAAGGGTTAGCAACCATAGGGAGCTGATGCTGTGGTCCATTAAGTATTTGCCTGTCAGCAGGGGCCCTAAGGAGTGGCCAGCTTCGGCAATAATAGGAACAATGGCATTGAACCGGCCTCTGTGGGTTACGGGGGTGTTGTTTGCCACATAGGCCATGCCGTTGGTACTGATCAGTATTTCTCCGATGGTCCATATAAAGGTAGAAAAGATAAATAAATGTAGGCGATCAATGCCGAAAAGCATCCCGAAGCCGGCGGCATAGAAGAGGCCACCCAAACCTACACAAAAGATGGGTTTCAGCTTCAGCGTTATTTTTGTCACCAAGGTTGTAAAAATGACAACGGTAAGAGCATTGGTTGTCATGAGGAAACCATAATATTTTGGACCATGGACGCCAAAATTTTGATTCATCTGTAGTGGTAAGGTAAAATGGCTCTGCACATATACAAAGGAATACAGCATGATGCAGAATAGAAACATTATCAGCATTGGCCTTTTTGCCATGGCTGATAATAAACTGCCGCTTTCCGCTTTTTCATTAATATCCAGGCTGTGGGCATTTTCCTTGATTTTTTCATGATCGGGCCGGGTCTCCGGAATCAACAGAGCCACCAGAGTGATAGAAATAAAGGTCGTCAACGCGTCGCCGATAAAAATCCAAGAGAAAAAGTTTTTATAGAGCATTCCTGCAATCATAGGACCCACGGCAAAGCCCAGGTTGTGGCCCAAGTACAAAAGAGAATACGCTTCCTTCCGATTTTCACTTTTTGTGAGGTCTGCTACCATGGCACCGTTGGCAGGGCTTGCAGCACCGCCAAATACAGTGGAGAGAACCAGCAGCCAAGGAATTATTTGGGAATTCCCGAGAAAGGCACAGGGAATGAAGCTAAAGGCAGCTAGAGCCTGAAAGAGGATAAAAGTCTTTTTCCTGCCCACATGGTCTGCTAATTTGCCGCCAATGAAGGAACCTGGGACGTAGCCTAAGGAGGCCAGCATCATAAAAAAACCTGTTTTTTGTGTAGAAAATCCCAACTTGTCTGATAGAAAAATAGCCATCAAGGGCATTACAAAATGCCCGGCGCTGTTTACTACCCTAGCGAAGAAAATAACAAAAATGCTGCTGGGTAGATTTTTATAAGGACCCAGAAAAGATTTGACTGTCAAAAGAACACCTCCTTTTACAAATGGATTATCCAGATAATTCCATGCACTTTATTATATCATTATTCAAATTGAGTGTATATAAAAAATTTTTATACAATTATAGTTGAAAAATATACATGGAGAGGGTATAGGGCGTATACAAAAATAAAGTACCAGTGTATTTGGAATAAAAATTCATGCTATAATACCAATAAGTATTAGAAATATAATATAAAAATTAGGAGAGATTTTATGGCAAAAATTGAGTTGATTGCTACGGCTACCTTTGGTCTGGAAGAAATGGTAAAGCTGGAGGTAAAGCAGTTAGGATATGAGGAGATGCAAGTGGAGAACGGCAAAGTTACTTTTGTGGCTGATGAAGCGGCCATACCAAAGGCAAATATATGGCTGAGGACAGCCGATCGGGTTTTGCTGAAAATGGGAGAGTTTGAAGCAAGAAGCTTCGAGGAGCTATTCCAAAGGACCAAGGCTTTGCCTTGGGAGGAATGGATTCCCGAGAACGGGAAGTTTCCTGTGGTGGGAAAATCAGTAAAATCCCAACTTTTTAGTGTATCGGACTGTCAGGCGATTGTGAAAAAGGCTATTGTAGAAAGATTAAAGGAAGTATATCATGTGGATTGGTTTCAGGAGAGCGGTCCAGAGTTTGAAGTAGAGGTGGCTTTACTGAAGGATGTGGCTACCTTGACTATTGATACCAGCGGAGCAGGACTGCATAAGAGGGGTTATCGGGCACAGGCCAATGAAGCTCCTTTAAAGGAAACCTTGGCAGCAGCCATGGTGATGATCAGTCGTTGGCGGGAAGACCGAGTGCTGATAGATCCCTTCTGCGGCTCAGGAACTATCGCCATCGAAGCTGCCATGATCGGGAAAAACATTGCGCCGGGTTTAGAACGGAAATTTGCTGCAGAGGAATGGCCTAGGGTACCGGAGCATTTGTGGAAAGAGGTACGGGTAGAGGCTTTGAAAACCATCCGGCAGGATGTGGATATTCGGATATTGGCATCAGATATTGACCCAAGGGCTGTGAAAATTGCAGAAGAAAATGCCTATCGAGCGGGGGTGGATGACTGTATTACTTTTCAGGTGCAGGACATAGCCAAGATTGCATCCGATGCCAAGTACGGCTACATTATCTGCAATCCTCCCTATGGGGAAAGACTGGGAGAAAAGGAAGAAATAGAAAAACTGTATAAACGCATGGGACAAATCTTTAGCAAATTTGATACCTGGTCTGTATATGTCCTCACTTCCCATGAAGCCTTTGAAAACCTATACGGGAAAAAAGCCAGCAAAAAGAGAAAACTATATAATGGCAGGATTAAGGTAGACTATTATCAGTTTTTTGGTCCCAAACCGCCAAAGGAAATGCTGGAAAAAAGAATGGTCCTCAATGAGACAGATGAAAGGATGTAGTAAGGATATGTTTATGGAAAGAAGGGAGGAATAAGTTATGGAGAATTTGATCATTCGATCACCGAGGATGACAGATGCGGAAGATATTAATGAAATGAGAAGGCAGACAGGCGTAAGGGAAACAACCTTAGGGTTGGCCACGGATACCTTGGCAAGAACCCAAGGGGTTTTGTCAAACCTGACGGCAGACGATCATATTTTGGTAGCAGAATTGGATATCGATGGGAGAAAAAAGGTGGTGGGAATGGCAGGCCTGCAGATTCATAAAAATCCCAGGATGCGTCACAGTGCAACCCTGGGAATGTCGGTAAACGCCAATTATCAAGGCATGGGTATTGGCAAGGCATTGATGAAGGAAATTTTGGATGTGGCAGACAATTATTTGATGCTGATCCGGGTGGAGTTGGGTGTACTGGAGAGCAACACAAAGGCAAGAAAACTCTACGAATCCTTTGGTTTTGTCTATGAAGGAACAAAAAAATATGCTATCATTCAAAGTGGGAGATATGCCCATGAGTTAATGATGGCCCGATATCGAATTCCCGAGCAATTTCGAGAACATCGGGAGTAGATCCTTGGAAAAATCTTGCTACCATCTGTTGGATAGGAGGAGGGAAGGAAATGCCGATATTTGAATATAGGTGTGAGGCGTGTGGGAAAGTATTTGATGTGCTGGTAAAAAGCAGCGAAAGGAATCAAGAACAAAGGTGCCCCCAATGTCAAAGTGCAAAAGTGAAAAAAGTCTTTTCCACCTTCGGGGTGGGCAGCAGCAGCCCGAGCAAGCCCTGCGGCAGCTCCAGTACGACTCCCTGCGGCGGCGGCTGAGGTATATAATCTGCCTTCCGTCGGAAGCGAAAAGTAACAAAGGCTGTCGTTTTAGATGCGGCAGCCATTTTTGCGTATTTTTGTCTACTTTTTTAAAGTGGTATGTCTACGGTGATACTGCAGAAAATAAGTAAAAAAACAGAAAAGCGGAGCATAAAATATGTCGTGGCATAACACTATTTTGAATGGAAGGACACCCTTCCTTCAGCAATAAGATGATGGATGATCTTGACGGATATACCCAGTTCATTTTGAATTTCCATGGTTGTTGCGGCAGGAAAATCCTGCAGATAATTTTTGATTTTTATATAAGCTTCGTGCATAATTTCTTCACAGTTTTCACAATAACCATAGATAGAAGATGTCCGAATAAGCCTCTTACATCTCTTACAGGTTTTTGAAGTGTAAAAATCTATGTGGTGTTCTCCGCAAGCCATGGCCACTCCCCCATTCTTTACTATTATCAAAATATATACGAAAAACAGAATAAATTTAGGGCCCTTTTCATATTATTTTATTTCGATTCAAAAAATATAGAAATAGAGAAAAAGTACCAGTTATCCATGGCAAAAGGGTTTGTGGCAAAAAATAGTACGAAATTGCCAAATTTTTTTGTAAAATAAAAGTATAAACAATAAAAAATACTTTTGGAAATATTAGGAGGGATATGATGTTTAAGCTGATACCAGAAAAAACTGCACTCTTGATCATTGACGTACAGTGGGATTTTTGGAAATTTAAGCTTCCTCAAGTACCTCCCCCCACATTGCTGCCGAATTTAAAAAGATTGATTCAATTTTGCAGAAGCAAAAATATGAAAATCGTATATATAAAACATATCAGCCATAATCGCAAGAGCAACTTCTTCCAAGAAGGGACGGAGGGTGCGGAGATTATGGAAGAAATTAGGCCTTTGCCGGAGGACCACATCGTAATAAAGCATACGCCGGGGGCTTTTTTCAACAGTGGTCTTGATGACTATCTTCGAAAGCATACCATTGAAAATCTGGTGATTACAGGGATGCAAACGGATCATTGCTGTGACACTACGACTAGGGAAGCCCATGCACTGGGATATAGAAACTATTTTATTACAGACTGTACGGCAACCTTTGATATGATTGGAGAAAATGGTGAGCGAATCTCCAGGGAAGAGATACAGAGAATAGAGACGGCCATATTATCCAACGGATTTGCAACTTGTCTGACGATGGAGGCATTGATGGCGTTATTTTAAACTTCTTCCCATATGTTTACCGCATCATTGATTTTGTTTTCCCACTGGCCGTAGGGGAAAGGAATCGGAGAAAAAATATGGCAACGGCCCCGGGGCAAAGGGGTCAAAGCATGGGATGAAATAGGAAATACTGCAGATAGACGGCCAGAAAAGGAAGGAGTATGAAAAAAGACGATGAGAAACATAAAGCTGATTATGGAATATGACGGAACCAGATATAACGGGTGGCAGAGATTGGGCAATACGGAGAATACCATACAGCACAAAGTGGAAAATGTATTAAGTCGAATGACCGGGGAGAATATTGAGGCCATCGCCTCCGGGCGTACCGATGCAGGGGTCCATGCCTATCATCAGGTGGTAAATTTTAAGACCAACACCACCATGACGGTGGAAGAAATCAGAGATTACTGCAATCAATATTTGCCCCACGATATTGTGGTGAAGAAGGCAGAGGAAGTGGAAGACAGGTTTCATGCCCGGTATCATGCCACAAGCAAAAAGTATTTATATCGGATTTGGAATGGCAAGATCCCTACCGCCTTCCATAGGAAATATACTCACTACATTCTCCATGATTTGGATTTGGATGCCATGAGGAAAGCTGCTGCCTATTTGGTTGGAGAACATGATTTTAGGGCTTTTTCTTCGGTAAAATCTAAAAAGAAATCCACCGTAAGAACCCTTTATTCCATAGACATCCACAAGGAAGGAAGCCAACTGGATATGATGTTTCATGGTAACGGATTTCTGTACAACATGGTCCGCATCATTGTGGGGACGTTGATTGAGGTGGGGGAAGGAAAAATGAGGCCGGAAGATATTCCGGAAATCATGGCGGGAAAAGTCCGCGCCCATGCAGGGGTTACAGCACCGGCCCAAGGACTGTTTTTGTATGAAGTATACTACGATTGATAGACCTGTGGGGGGACCACCAGGGGAAAGCATGCAATATTCTAGGAAACAAAAAAGATTTGCAGAAAGAGGAATTCTGCAAATCTTTTTTGTTTTTCATTATGCGTTGGCAGCAGCTTCTTCGCCTAGCATTTTTGCTAAGTCAGCTTTTGCATCGCCGCTAATTAATTGTAGGTTGAAGTTTTCTTGCAATACTTTCAATACGCCCGGTGTAATAAATTTCGGTGCGCTGGGACCTACATACATATTCTTTACGCCTAAGCTGAATAATCCAAGCAAGATGGCTACAGCTTTTTGCTCGAACCAAGACAATACAATGGACAATGGCAGATCGTTTACGCCGCATCCGAAGGCATCTGCCAAAGCAAGGGCAATTTTTACTGCAGAGCCGGAGTTGTTGCATTGTCCCAGGTCGATATATCTTGGAATATCTGTTCCGGGAACTGTGCCCATGTCTAAGTCATTGAATCGGAACTTGCCGCAAGAAGTTGTCAATAATACTGCTTCCGGTGGTAAAGCCTGCACAAATTCTCTGTAGTAGTCCCTTCCCTTTGTGGGTGCGTCGCAGCCGGCAACTACGAAGAAACGCTTAATCTTGCCTGCTTTTACTGCATCAATGATTTCCGGAGCGATGCTTAAAACTGTATTATGATGGAAACCTGTCATCAATGTTTTGTCGGACTGAACATTGGCCGGTGGTAAAGAAAGAGCCTTTTCGATGATGGGTGTGAAATCATCGTTTACGATCTTTGGTACACCGTCAAGTCCAGCTGTTCCGTAGGTCCACATTCTGTCTGAATAGCTGCCTTTGATAGGCATTAAGCAGTTTGTAGTTCCTAAGATGGCCCCCGGGAAATCCTCGAATAATTTTCTTTGATCGTACCATGCTTTTCCTACGTTTCCTTTTAGATGAGGATATTTCTTAAGGGCTGGGTAGCCGTGGGCCGGCAACATTTCAGAGTGGGTATAGACATTAATTCCTTTTCCTTCCGTTTGCTTTAGTAATTCTTCCAAGGCATAAAGGTTATGTCCTGTTACCAGGATGCAGTGTCCTTCTATTTTATCCTGTGATACCTTTACAGGTTGTGGAACGCCTAATTTTGACGTATGGGCACGGTCCAGCAAATCCATTACTTTTACGGTAGCCTGACCAACTTTCATGGCCATGGCAATGTGTTCTTCCAGGTTGAAGTTTGAGTTGGTTAATGTGGTATATAATGCTTCATGCATGATGGCATCTACTTCAGGATCTACTGCTCCCAGTTCCCTGGCGTGGGTGGCGTAAGCAGCGATACCTTTTAATCCGAAGATAATGGTATCCTGCAGGCTGGCGATATCAGGATTCTTTCCGCATACGCCAAATTTTGTACACCCGCCTTCCGGAGTTTGCTCGCATTGATAGCAGAACATTGGATTTGGCTCATTTTTTTCAGATTTTTTGAAAAACATCTAAAATCCTCCTTTATGAATAAATTTTTCAGATGATCGGAGATTCGACTCCCCATGGTTCTTAAGTATAATCCTATAATACCCTAGAAAGGGATATGTATCTGTGACATGTATCACAGAATCCTGTGATGATTGTCAAGAAAAATAAAGCAGAAAAAGATTGAGCCACTGAATAATCTTGCATCAGTGACTCAATCTTATGAGGAATAGAATCGGAAGTAACTGTAACAACCGAAAGAAAAACTCGGGGGTTGATCTTTCACGAAACTTTCTACCTTCTTTCTTTCCTCGATACTTTGAACAGAAAACTTAAGTTTTTTTAAACTCCAGCGAAACTAGGGGGTAATGGTACACAATTGAATGTTTTGCCGGCTGTTAGGGAGTTACCGGATTCTATTCTTAAGAAGGTTACCCTTCTTATTATATATATACCTTGATTTTGAATGTTCAATCATAGATTTCTAAACAAAAAAATAAATGTTTTTGTCTCTGACAATAGATATTGACAAATCTCGCCAAAAAAACTATAATAGATTCGATTTAGTGTTTGTAAACTCTAAGTTTACAAACACTAAATCGAATATTGGTAAGAAAAGAATAGAAAGTATAAAGTCATCGGATAAGGAGGGGATAGGATGGATAAGTATATCATTGAGCTGCAGGACGTAACGAAAAAGTTTGGAGAGAAAGAAGCGCTTTGTGGGATCAATCTGAAAATAAGGCCGAAAGAGTTTGTTACGCTGTTGGGTCCCAGCGGCTGCGGCAAAACAACAACCCTAAGGATTATTGGCGGATTTGAAACGCCTACCTCGGGAGATGTATATTTTGAAGGAAAAAGAATCAATGATCTGCCTCCTTATCAGAGACAAATCAATACAGTATTTCAAAAATACGCTTTGTTTCCTCATTATAATGTATTTGAAAACATTGCCTTCGGACTAAAGATCAAGAAGATACCGAAAAAGATAATCCAGGAAAAGGTTGCCCATATGTTAAAACTTGTAAATCTAGAAGGCTTTGAAAAAAGGGATATCCATTCTTTGAGCGGGGGTCAGCAGCAGCGTGTTGCCATTGCCAGGGCATTGGTCAACGAGCCTCAGATACTGCTTTTGGACGAGCCCTTAGGTGCCTTGGATTTAAAACTTAGAAAAGAGATGCAGTTGGAGCTGAAGAATATGCAGCAACGGGTGGGGATTACTTTTATTTATGTTACCCACGATCAGGAAGAGGCTTTGACCATGTCTGACCGGGTAGTGGTAATGAGTGAAGGAGAGATCCAGCAGATTGGTACACCGGAAGATATATATAATGAGCCTGTGAATCGATTTGTGGCAGATTTTATTGGAGAAGGAAATATATTGGACGGTGTGATGATAGAGGATTTTCAAGTAAAAATGGAAGATAAGGTTTTTACTTGCTTAGATAAAGGTTTTCAGCCCAATGAAAGGGTTGAAGTATTAATAAGGCCCGAGGATATACAAATTGTCAAGGGTGATGAAGGCATGATGAAAGGGATTGTGGAGTCGGTGATGTTCAAGGGGGTTCATTATGAAATTACAGTAAAGGACGAAGGGGGAGTACGCTGGATGATTCACAGTATCCATATGGTAAAAGTAGGGGAAACCATAGGGATGGTCATTGTACCCGATGCCATTCATATTATGAAGAAGGCGGTATGGAAATGAGGAAGCAGTGGCTATCCGCCCCCTATGGGCTATGGGCCATTGTTTTTAGTATTGCGCCTATCGCTATTATTGCCATATACAGCTTTTGCAGCCGTTCTCCCTACGGGAATATCATCTATGAATTTACCCTTGAAAATTACCAAAAATTTTTACAACCCATTTATTTACGTGTCCTGTGGCGATCCATTATCTTAGCAGTACAAAGCACGTTGATTTGCTTTATTCTGGGGTATCCCATCGCCATGATGATTGCAGGAAGCGGCAGCAAACAGAAAAATATTATGGTTATGTTGTTTGTACTGCCTCTTTGGACTAACTTTTTATTGAGGACCTATGCTTGGATGGTGTTATTGAGAGATCAAGGGGTGATCAATCAAGTCCTGATGGCATTAAAAATTATTGATGGGCCATTGAAACTTCTATACAACCACAATGCGGTGCTTTTGGGGATGGTATATAATTTTCTGCCCTTTATGGTTCTCCCCATTTATTCTGTATTGTCCAAAATCGATTCGAGTTTCATCGAGGCAGCAGAGGATTTGGGGGCTACAAATTTCCAGGTATTTGCAAGGGTCATCTTCCCTTTAAGCCTTCCTGGTGTTATCTCAGGATTGATCATGGTATTCATGCCTGCTGTCAGTACCTTTGTCATTTCGGATTTGCTGGGGGGAGGGCAGACGGTTTTGCTGGGAAACCTGATACAAAATCAGTTCCTCGTGGCAAGAAATTGGCAGTTCGGATCGGCCATATCTATGATGATGATTACGCTGATCTTGATTACCATGGGACTTACGGCGAAATATCAAAGGGAGGGGGGAAGACAGCTGTGGTGAAAAAAATATGGAAAGGCTTCTACATAGGAACCATCTACTTGTTTTTATATTTGCCGATTTTTTTATTGATTATCTACTCCTTTAACGATTCAAAATATAGGGGTAACTGGAATGGCTTTACTTTCCGATGGTATCGGGAGCTCTTGAGAGATCACACCATTGTCAGTGCTTTGTATAATACCTTTGCCATTGCTGTACTGTCCGCCCTTATTGCTACGATTATCGGAACTGCTGCAGCCATCGGGATTTATCATATGTCTCCCAAGGCGAAGACTGTATGGATGAATATTACTTATTTACCTGTGCTGAATCCAGATATCGTAATCGGCATTTCTTTGCTGGCCCTTTTTGTCTGGATGAAGATGAAGCTGGGTTTTTTGACTTTGCTGCTGGCCCATGTTACTTTCAATATACCCTATGTGGTATTGGCAGTACTGCCGAAAATGTATCAATTGAATCCCTATTTAGAGGAAGCAGCACTGGATTTGGGAGCTACACCACTGCAGGCATTTTTTAAGGTAATCCTGCCGGAAATCCTGCCAGGAGTGATTACAGGAGGGCTGTTGGCTTTTACCTTATCTTTGGATGATTTTATGGTAAGTTTTTTCACAACGGGATCGGGGGTAAATACACTGTCTATCAAGGTGTATTCCATGACAAAACTGGGAGTAAGCCCGAAAATCAATGCCTTGTCCACGATTCTGTTTGTGGGGGTATTGGGCCTGCTGGCAATATTGCAGCGGAGGGCAAACAATATGAAAGAATGAGAGGGTGAGTGGCTATGAAGAAAATATGGTCTATCCTTGGGGTATGTCTTCTCCTTTTGTCCCTTGCAGCCTGTGGAAAGGGAGAAACTAACGAACAGGGATATTACAACAGACTGAATGTCTACAACTGGGGAGATTATATTGACCCCCAAGTACTGGAGGATTTTGAGAAGGAATACGGCATCAAAATCAACTATGAAAACTATGCCAATAATGAGGAAATGCTGGCCAAGATTCAGGCGGGAGGAACGGATTACGATGTGATTTTTCCTTCCGAGTACATGGTGGAGGCCATGATCAAGCAAGGATTGCTTCAAAAACTGGATATGAATCATCTGCCCAATTTCAAATACATCGGAGATCAGTTTAAAAACCTTCCCTATGATCCCGGCAATCAATATTCTGTGCCTTATTTCTGGGGAACCATGGGTATTATCTATAACACGAAAAAAGTACAGGAGCCCGTAGACAGTTGGGAAGCCCTGTGGGATGAAAGATACAAGGGTGATATTTTGATGCTGGACAGCGCTAGGGATACCATCGGCATTGCTTTGAAAAAGCTGGGGTATTCCTTGAATACGAGAAATATCGAAGAATTGGAAAAGGCCAAAGAAGAGTTGATCCGGCAAAAGCCCCTGGTAAAGGCCTATGAAGTGGATGCATATAAGGATATGATGATTGCAGGGGAGGCGGCTATGGCTTTAACTTGGTCCGGAGACGCCATGCTGTTGACTGAAGAGAATCCTGATTTGGCCTATGTAATCCCTAAGGAGGGAACCAATCTCTGGTTTGATGCCATAGCCATCCCTATTACCAGCAAACACAAGAGAGAGGCGGAATTGTTCATCAACTATATGATGCGGCCGGAAGTAGCGGCAAAATGTGCTGCGTACGTAAAATATGCTACACCCAATGAAGCGGCAAAAGAATTGTTGCCCAAGGAGGTTATTGAGAACGAGTTGTCTTATCCCAAGGGAAATATCATGGAAAAAGGGGAAGTCTTCGTAGATCTGGGCGAGTTTACAACAGAATATGACCGTGTATGGACGGAATTGAAAGCAAAATAGGACGGGATGGATACTCGTCCTTTTTCTTTTGGAAAAGGAGAGAATAGGCTTTTTAAATTTTAAAAATATATAGAAAATTTACACAAACCTATATAAATTTACAAACTTTATATGATAAAATATTTTTGCACGGAAAGTGCAAGCAAAAAGGAGGGATTGGAAATGAAGGGAATCTTTAGAAAAGCTTCCGCATGGCTGCTCGTCCTTGCCATGGTACTTTCGATGGTCATACCGGGCGGTATGGTGTATGCAGATGGAGGCCAAGTAAAAATTACAATACTGGCTACCAGCGACATACATGGTCGTATCTATCCTTGGGATTATGCAATTGATTCGGCTACGGACAACACAGGGTTTGCCAAGGTGTATTCGGTAGTAAAAGAGGTAAGGAAGGAAAATCCCAATACCATCTTGATTGACAACGGGGATACGATTCAAGACAACATGGCTTCTCTGTTCAATGGCGAGGAAATCCATCCGATGGTGCAAGCCATGAATATGATGGGCTATGATGCCTGGACCTTGGGGAACCATGAGTTTAATTTTGGTCTTGATGTGCTTGGCAGAGCCATCAAAGGATCCAAGGCACCGGTGCTGGCGGCAAATATTTATAAAGCGGACGGAACAAGATTTGTAAAACCATACATCATTAAGGAAGTACAGGGGGTAAAAATTGCTATTGTGGGGATGATTTCTCCCCATATTCCCAGATGGGAGGCCAGTACACCCAAGAATTTTGAAGGGTTGACTTTTACAGAGCCGGCAGAAGAAACAAAGAAAGTATTGGCTGAATTAAAAGGGAAAGCAGATATCATTATCGGATCTTACCATATCGGAGAAGAAGGGGAATATGGATCTCAGGGAGTTGGGGATATCGTAAAGGAAAATCCTGAATTTGCTGCAATGATCGCCGGCCATGCCCATTCGGACATTCCCGGCAAGGACATAAACGGGGTACTGATTGTGGAGCCAAAGGCCTATGGCAATAAAGTATCCAGAATTGACTTTACTTTAGAGCAAAAGGACGGAAAATGGGTTATAGTAGATCAAAACAGCCAAAATATTGATACAAAAGGGTATCCGTCCGATAGGGAAATGGAAGAGGCATTCAAAACCTATCATGATAGAGCAAGGGAAGAGGTCAATACGGTTATCGGAAAGGTAACGGCAAACTTCCTGGATAATGTAAATGTTTTGCCCGGAATTCCAACAGCCCAAGTGCAGGATACGGCACTGATTGATTTCATCAATGAAGTGCAAATGCATTACACGGGTGCCGATGTATCGGCAGCAGCACTGTTTGACGCAAAGTCCAACGTATTGGCAGGAGATTTCAAAAAGAAAGATGTGGCCAATATCTATAAATATGAGAATACGTTGATGGCTGTGAAGGTTACAGGAAAAGAATTAAAGGCGTTTATGGAAGAGTATGGGGGAAAATATTTTAATACATATCAGCCTGGCGATGTGACCATCAGTTTTGACCCCAATATTAGAGGATATAATTTTGATATGTTTGCGGGTGTAGATTATGAAATTGATATTTCTAAGCCTGCGGGGCAGAGAATTACAAACCTGAAATTCAAAGGCAAGCCCGTAACCGATGATATGGAGCTGACCCTTGCTGTAAATAATTACAGATACGGAGGATTATTAAAGGCGGGCATCATTCGTGGAGAAAACAAGGTTTATGACTCCTATGAGAAATATGGTGATGCTGGAAGAATTCGGGATCTGATTGTAAAATACGTTCAGGAAAAAGGTACCATCACGCCAAAGACAGATCATAACTGGAAGATTGTAGGGGCAGATTTGAATCATGTCCTAAAGGATGAAGTCTATGACCTGGTAAAAAAAGGTCACATGGTTATCCCCACATCGGCTGATGGAAGAACGCCCAATGTAAAAGCACTAAATGTTTATGATTTGATTCGGGCCGGTAAATTGCCCTACAAGAATATTACGATTCTGCATACAAACGATACCCACAGCAGAATCGAATGGGGAAAAAATGATGGGATGGGATTCGATAAGATTGCAACCATGGTAAGAAATATGAAGGCAAAGAATCCTAATACGCTGGTAATAGATGCCGGTGATGCATTCCACGGTCAAACCATTGCTACCTTGGGAAAAGGTGAAAGTGTGGCCAAAGTCATGGACAAAATCGGCTATGATGCAATGGCACCGGGCAACCATGATTTTAACTATGGACAAGAAAGATTGCTTGCATTGGATCAGATGACAAAATTTCCGATTCTGGCTGCCAATATCAAGAAAGCAGATGGAACAAATCTGTTGACTCCTTATGTGATCAAAGAGATGGATGGCATCAAGGTAGGGATTTTCGGTTTAGCAACACCGGAGACAGCCTACAAGACCCACCCGAACAATGTAAAAGGATTAGTCTTTGAGGATCCTGTGAAGGCTGCCGGTGAAATGGTAAAGGAACTTCAGAGTAAGACCGATGTCATTGTGGCTGTGACCCATCTTGGTTTGGACGAAAGCAGTATGGACACAAGCAAAAAGGTGGCTGAAAATGTGGATGGCATTGATATAATCATCGACGGACACAGTCATACTGTATTAAAGAACGGGCTTGCAGTTGGAAAGACATTGATTGCCCAAGCGGGAGAGTATGATAAAAATCTGGGGATTGTGGATTTATATCTGAAAGACGGCAAGGTTGTCCATAAATATGCTACGTTGTTTGGAAAGGCAGCAGCGGAAGGCATTGGGGCCGATGGAGATATAAAAGCATTGATAGCAGCTATCAAAGGGGAAAATGAAAAAATCACTTCCGTCGTAGTAGGCAAATCCTCCGTAACCTTGGATGGGGAGAGGGGGCATGTAAGAACCGGCGAGACCAATCTGGGCAATCTCATCACCGATGCAATGCTGGAAGTCACAAAGGCGGATGTGGCCCTAACGAACGGCGGCGGCATCAGGGCTTCTATCAATGAAGGCGAGATTACCAAAGGTGAAGTGATTACCGTGCTGCCCTTTGGAAACTATGTGGTGGTGAAGGCATTAAAAGGATCTGATCTTTTGGCAGCCCTAGAGCACGGTGTCAGTGCCTATCCCAATGAAGCCGGTCATTTTGCCCATGTGGCAGGTTTGACCTATAAGTTTAACCCCAATAAGCCTGCGGGGCAAAGAATTACGGAAGTTATGGTAGGCGGGGAAAAGTTGGATATAAATAAAACCTACAAAGTGGCTACCAATGATTTCTTGGCCGCCGGCGGGGATAAATATGATATGTTCAAGACTGCCCCTACCCTTGGGGAATATCCCGGATTGGATGAAATCACCATCCAATATATTGCAGCCAAAGGTACGGTAGATGCAAAGGTACAAGGGCGAATCGTGGCTGCTGAGCAAGCACCAGTCCTCGAAAAGGCTCCGATGCAGGAGAAGGTGCCGACTGCTGAAAAGGTGAAGGAATATACCGTAAAGGCCGGAGATGTGTTGTGGAAAATTGCCAAGCAATTTGGCCTGTCCTATGAAAAATTGGTTGAATTCAACAACATAAAAAATCCTCACCGGATCTTCCCGGGACAAAAACTGTTGATTCCCTAAAATGATCGAAGGGCTGCCCAAAAGGGTGGCCTTTCAAATTTGTTTTCCTCAGTAGGATATAAATCTTTGATAAACGTTAACCTAAATTAAATATAAAGTTGACAAAACGTCCGTCCTATAATATGATAATAACAGATATACATAATACAAGGAGGAGAGAAAAGATGAAATTAAAAACGCGAGACATGATCCTGATAGCTCTTTTTGCAGCCCTGACAGCCATTGGTGCATTTATTAAAATCTATAATCCATTTAATCCCCTGGTACCTTTTACCCTTCAATTTCTTTTCTGTGCCTTTGCTGGTACTTTGCTGGGTGCCAGATTAGGACTGTATTCCCAATTGCTTTATGTAGGAATTGGACTAATGGGGGTTCCTGTCTTTACAAAAGGTGGCGGGCCGTCCTATGTATTTCAGCCTACTTTTGGATATTTGCTGGGATTTATTTTCTGTGCATGGATTATAGGGAAATTTACGGAGAATTTGAAAGAAGTAAAGTTTATGAAGGTATTCTTGCCTGTGGTGGCAGGTTTAATGGTCATATATGGAATAGGCGTACCTTATCTGTATCTCATTGTAAATCAGTATTTGGGTAAGTCCATGTCCTTTGGAGCCGCATTGGCCGCAGGATTTACGCCTTACATTTTACCGGATCTCTGCTTAAGTGCCCTCATTGCCTTCACCTCTGTGAAAGTGATTCCTAGTTTAAGGCGGGCAGGCTATGTAGATGTTAAACAAAATTAAGGGGCGAAAAAACGATGATGCAATTGATCCATGAGATAAAGGAGAAGGTTCTGAACGGGGAAAAGATTACCTTTGAGGAAGCTATGAAGTTAATTTCCATTGAAGAAGGAGATATGGAATCCTTGGAGGCTCTATATGCAGGGGCCAATGAAATACGGAAAAAATTTGCAGGAAATCGAGCAGATTTGTGTACTATTATGAATGCCAAATCCGGCAAATGCTCTGAAGATTGCAAATATTGCGCCCAGTCAGGGCATTATCATACAGGAATTCAAGAGTATGATCTGGTAGATTATGAGCAGGTGATAGAGAGGGCAAAGGAAATGGAAAGGGAAGGAGCCCATCGATTTTCCCTTGTGACCAGCGGAAGAGGTGTAGATGGGGAGGAATTTGAGAAGCTGTTGGAAATGTATCACCGATTACGTAAGGAGACCCGTCTCAAGATCTGTGCCTCCCACGGCATTATATCCTATGAGCAGGCTATGAAGCTGAAGGAGGCCGGGGTAAGCATGTATCATCACAATGTGGAAACCAGCAGGGATTACTATGGAGAAATTTGCACGACCCATGCTTATGAGGATCGTATAGATACTATCCGCAATGTGCAAAGAGCGGGGATGGAGTTGTGCTGTGGCGGGATTATAGGGATGGGTGAATCTGTAGAAGATCGTGTGAAGATGGCCTTTGAGATCAGCCAATTGGGAGTTAAATCGATCCCCATCAATATTCTCAACCCTATTCCGGGTACACCCTTGGGGGATCTTGAGACCCTATCCCCCATTGAAGCTTTAAAGACAATGGCCCTTTATCGATTTGTGATTCCCGACTGCTATATCCGCTATGCCGGTGGAAGGATGATCTTGGGAGAGCTTCAAAACATCGGTTTTAGGGCAGGAGTGAATGCTGCCCTGGTAGGAAACTATCTGACGACGATCGGAAGCAAAATAGAGGATGATATCAACATGGTCCGATGTGAGGGGTTTGAGTTATAGTATTTGAAAACACATGGCATTTTCCAAGCCATGTGTTTTTTCGAATATCCCTATTTTCAAAAGATATTTTCAGCAAAGAAAATTTGGCTGGGGACAGTATAGACAATATTGGATAGAATTTAATTTGAAGGGAAAGAGGTGCAAGGATGGCCAAAGGGATTTTTATTGTGGGAACGGATACGGATGTGGGGAAAACTGTGGTTACGGCAGGATTGGTTTATCTGCTCAGAAAAAACGGATATCATGCTGCAAGTTTTAAAGCTGTCCAGAGCGGTGGGATCCAATGGGAGGAGAAGCTGGTTTCATCTGATGCTCGATTTGTAAAGGAGGTATCCCAATGGGAAGAGGTACAGGAGAACATCTGCGGATATTGTTTAAAAACACCTGTATCCCCTCACTTGGCGGCCCGTTTGGAGGGGTTAAAACTGGAGAAATCTGTGATCTTGGAAAAATATCAGGCGCTATGTAATCAATATGATTATGTTATCGTAGAAGGGAGTGGGGGGTTGATTGTTCCACTGATTAATCCAAACTATATGGTGCATCATCTGGTTAAGGACCTGGATCTACCCGTGGTGGTGGTAGCAAGAACTGGCGTGGGAACCATCAACCATACGGTTTTGACAGTGAAATATGGGCAACACATGGGGTTGGAAGTAAAAGGAATCATTATGAACGGCTATACGGGGAAAATCGCTGAGAAAGATAATATGCAGGTTATCCAAGACCTTACCGGAGTTCCTGTTATCGGGGTGATCAATAGACTGCAGGGTATTGATGTAGAAAAAGGAGCTTTCGGTAATCTCCGAGAAGAATTTGAAAGAAAGATAGATATGAAAGTTTTTCTGAAAATGATGAAGGAAACAAAAGGATGTGGTAGAAAATGAAGGAATTGCAGCAAAAAGACCTAAAATACATCTGGCACCCTTGTTCCCAGATGAAAGATTATGAAACCTTTCCCCCTATTGTTTTGGAAAGAGGGGAGGGCCCCTATCTCTATGACGTAGAGGGAAAACGCTATCTAGATGCTGTATCTTCTTGGTGGGTAAACCTGTTTGGACATAGCAACAAACGGATTAATAAAGTCATTGCGGAACAAGTAGGCAAACTGGAACATGCCATTTTCGCAAATTTTTCTCATAAACCTGCCATTGAACTGGCTGAAAGAATTATAAACATTACGCCAAAAGGATTGAACAAAGTTTTCTTTGCTGACAACGGGTCCTCTGCCGTGGAAGTTGCCTTGAAGTTGAGCTTTCAATATTATCAGCAGACGGGCAAGAAAAAAAAGACAAGGTTTGTGGCCATCTCTGAAGCGTACCATGGGGAGACCCTAGGAGCTCTTTCTGCGGGAGATATTGATTTATATAACGAAATCTATAAACCTTTGTTGATGAAGACCTTTAAAGTAAAGGGCCCCGATTGCTATCGGTGTCCATACCAAGAAACGAGGGAAACTTGCAGGGGAGACTGCTTCGAGCATATGGAGAAAATTGTGGTGGAACATCATGAAGAGATCGCCGGTATTCTCATTGAACCGATGATTCAAGGGGCTGCAGGGATGAAAATCTATCCCGCCATATATCTGAAAAAGCTGAGAAAACTTTGTGATGATTATGATATACACTTCATTGCCGATGAAATTGCTGTGGGTTTTGGAAGGACGGGAACAATGTTTGCCTGTGAGCATGCAGGTATATCGCCGGATATCATGTGTCTGTCCAAAGGATTAACGGCCGGGTACATGCCCTTATCCTTAACTTTGGTGACAGATGAGATTTATGATGCTTTTTATGATGATTATATTCATCTAAAGGCTTTTATGCATAGCCACAGCTACACGGGAAATCCTATTGGATGTGCTATTGCCTGTGAATCCCTTCGAATTTTTGAGGATGAAAATATTTTAGAGAGAAATCAAAGGACCAGCTGCATGATTCGATCAAGAATGGAGGGACTCTTGGAATATCCCCATGTGGGAGAGTTCCGGCAGCTGGGGATGGTGGGTGCCATTGAACTGGTGAAAGATAAAAGAACTAAGGAAGGTTTTGATTGGAAGCAGAGGGTAGGATATGAGATTTATAAAATTGCTTTAAGGTACGGGGTTTTATTAAGACCCCTCGGGAATATAATCTATTTTATGCCCCCCTATGTGATAGATGAGAAGGATATTGATTTGATGATTGGTACGGCAGAAAAAGCCATCACAGAGTACTTAGGATAATTATGAAAAGATCCTCTCGTGTTTTATTTAGAAAAGGAGCCCAGATCTGGGACAGATCTGGGCAGGAAAGCCAAATCTGCAAGGATTTATCCCTATAAACCCAAACCTGCAAGAACAGCCGGGATTTTTTTATAGGAACTCCCCATGGGATCACGTGCCTGCCATGCCAATGAAAGCATGGGAAAGGAAATTCTGATCGCATTCATCTAAAATTTTTTCATCCCGAGCCATAACGTATAAAAAGAAGGTGCCTTGGTATTCCTCAAAATATTTTACATAGATTCGTCCCTTTAAGGAAATGATGGGATAATCTTGTCCTTGATAATAGCTGTTGTGGGGCTTGCCATATTGGACATAGCCCGGGTAGTTTGTCCTGGCAGCTTGATGGGTAGGGGCGTTGGTTTCAATCTCGGCGTCGATGCGTACCCAGTCTTTTTCCCTCATATAGCTCTGACCATATCGGATATTTTTGATCTTTGTACGGAATATCCCTTTGCCTGTGGGGAGGCCTATCGATGGCAATACCAGATAGGTCTGATCAAACATGGGTACTTTCTTGATTTCTTCCATATCAATGTTTCCATCTTCATCAAAACCATATATCCAGTTTTGATCTTGAGGAAAGACTGCATATCCGCCATAGAAGGCACCATAATATGGGGAATCCATATTATAAAAGCTGGAGCTGCCTTTCCAAAAGTCAAAATGACCAAAGGAATACAAAATATCTAAAGAAACCTGTCTGCCCATATAATGGGAAAAGGCATCGCCGGCATGATGGTGGAGCATATAGGGATACCAGTCTTTCTGTTTTGTTTTCATACCGCCGGGGATAAAGAAGCCGATGCCTTTTTGGTGCAAAAGGCTGTTTTTTACCATATATAGATCGTAAATGGGCATGATTCCATAACTTTTTAAGGTATTCCAGAAGGGAAATCCCAATCGGTAACAAAATGCAACGAAAAGGACAAGAAAAGCTAGAAAAAATCTTTTTTTCATTGAATTTTTCTTTCCTTTTTATCGCTGAGAAGCATGTTGAGATCAATAATTTCCTTTTCCAAACGGATCAGCTTGTTTTTCACAATTTCGTAGTCCTTTTCTGACAGACCGGCGTGGAGAAGCTGGCGGGTTCGGTCTACAGCCAAGGTTAAGTCCTGGAGTAGGTTTTTTGCATTTTCTTCCAGTATGATTGCTTGTTCCTGGGCAATTTTTGGTACCAAGGAAGGATGGGAGATTTCATAGCCATCCAGCTCAAAACTTTCATATAAGTTCGGGACTATGACTTCCGACGAAAATTCTTTTCGAATGTGCCGGGCAAAATGGGTCGTCGCCTCCTGCTCACCATGGACCACAAAAATTTTCTTTGGTATTTTTTTGAATCCTCTCATCCAATCCAACAGCTCTTCCATATCCGCATGACCGGAAAAACCTTCGATGTCATGGATTTCAGCCCGGACGGCAATCTTCTCGCCAAATATTTTTACTGTCTGGGCGCCGTCTTTGATTATTCTTCCTAGGGTTCCCTTCGCTTGGTAGCCTACAAAGATAATGCTGGAGCTTTTCTTCCATAAGTAGTGTTTTAGATGATGTTTGATTCTTCCTGCTTCACACATGCCGCTGGCGGAAATGATGATTTTCGGTTCCTCGGAAGCGTTTAATAGTCTGGATTCTTCAGCAGTTTTTGTGAAATGGAGGTTGTAGAAATCCAGAGGATTATCTCCCTTCATGATATATTGACGGGTTTCTTCATCAAAACAGTCGGCATTTTTTTTAAAAATTTCTGTGGCTGAGATGGCAAGAGGACTGTCCACATAAACCGGTACTCGCAGGAAATCATGAAACTTTTCTCTGTTATCATAATATTTGTTCAACTCGTAGATTAACTCTTGGGTTCTGCCTACGGCAAAGGAAGGAATTACAACAGTTCCACCCCGGCTAATGGTTTTGGTGATGATATCTATCAGTTTGGTTGCCCTTTTTTCCGGTTCTTCATGGAGGCGATTGCCATAGGTGGATTCAATGATTAAATAATCCGCTTCCTCAATATAGGATGGATTACGCAGTAAAGGTCTGTTTTTAGAACCCAAATCTCCCGAAAAGACAATTTTTATTTCCTCATTTCCCTCTTGAATCCAAAGTTCTACAATGGAAGATCCCAGGATATGGCCTGCATCTTGGAAACGAAGGCGGATGGTATCGGTTAGATCGATTTTTTGATGATATAGGATGGGATCGAAATACTGCATGCTGTTTTCTGCATCTTCTACACGATACAAAGGTTCTACAGGATCTAAACCTGCTCTCATTCTTTTTCTGTTTTCCCAAGTGGCCTCCATCTCATGGATATGCCCGCTGTCTTTTAAAAGGATGCCTGCCAAATCGGCTGTTGCATGGGTACAGATGATTCTGCCCCGAAAACCCTCTTTGACGAGCTTAGGGATTCTTCCGCTATGGTCAATATGGGCATGGCTTAATATGAGAAAATCAATTTCTGAAGGATGAAAGGCAAAGGGGAGGCTGTTTAATTTTTCTATTTCCTTTCCGCCCTGAAATTGCCCACAATCAAGCAATATCTTATGGGTGTCGGTGGTGATGAGATAATTGGAACCTGTCACCAAATTGGCAGCACCTAAAAATGTGATTTTCATGATTTACAACTCCTTCACCTCTAAAATTTATATCTTTGTTTTAATATTCCATAAAACGCAGTAAAATTCCTCTGTAAAAAAGGAATTCCTATAATATCTATAGAAGAAAATAAAGACGATTCATGGGAGGAGGAATGAGAATGTATTTTGTAACTTATAAAGTGTTGGATAGGGAACGGATAGGGGTTTTAGACCAAAAGAAAGAGCGAATCATTCCGTTGGACAAATTCTTTCAGGGGGAAAATATAAAAAACTATCCTGAAACGATGCTGGAGCTGATAGAAAGTTTTACGGAGGAGATGCAGGAAAAACTTTTTTCTATGATAGCATCGGGGAGTATGGATTATGAGGGCATTGACCGAAAAAATGCAAAGATTTGTGCACCCATTCCCTATCCTAGGAGAGATGTATTCTGTTTAGGGAAAAATTATTTGGATCATGCCAAAGAAGTAGGAACTGTATTGGGAGATGAGGATGAAATTCCAAAGGCCCCCATTTATTTTAGCAAAGTGGCTTTCCCGGCGATAGGGGATGGCGATTTTATTGACAGCCATCCCGGCATTGTGGAAAAGCTGGATTATGAGGCGGAATTGGCCGTAGTCATCGGAAAAGAGGGGAAAAATATTCCGCTGGAGGCAGCAGAAGCATATATTTTTGGCTATACAATCCTGAATGACATCAGTGAACGAAGACTGCAAAAACTCCATGGCCAATGGCATAAGGGAAAGAGTTTAGATACTTTTTGTCCCATGGGGCCTTATCTGGTGCATAAAAGCGTTATCCCCTTTCCCGTAGAATTGAATATTACCTGCCATGTAAATGATGAACTGCGGCAAAATTCCAATACACGCTATTTGATTTTTGACATTCCTTATATCATACACGATTTATCCAAGGGAATTACCTTAAAGCCAGGAGATATTATTGCTACAGGAACACCGGCAGGGGTAGGCATGGGTTTTTGGCCTTTCAAATTTTTAAATCGGGGAGACGTAGTCAAATGTAGCATTGAAAAAATCGGAACTCTCACCAATATTGTCAAATAAACCTTTAAATTCTATCGGTAAGAAAAATTAATGAGAGGATGCCACAAATCACCCATAAGTAGGAGATGCAAGGCCATTCATTTGTATCTCTTTTTTTGTTTATATATCCATATGGAAAGATCTTCATTTCCATGTATATTATAGAAGATTTGGGGCAAATTAATAGGATGAGGCAAGAGTAGCGTATTCATATTTTGGGTATCAAATGAATAATCATCTATGAGGAGACTTCCCAGGAGGTGTAGATAATGAAGAAAGGAATATGGTTCTTGATTCTAATGTTAATATTCACAGGATGTAAAATGGAAGTGGTGATCAGCAAGGCTGAACCGACAGATCCGCCTCCTGCTGTACAAGAGGAGACTATAATAAACTCTGAAAATCAAGGGGAGAATGATATATCGCAAGAAGATGACGTGGAGGAAAACATCAATGACATTGATATCCAAGATGATGAAAATATAACGGACCGGGCAGAAAGCCAAAACAAAACGGAGGAGGAACAGCTTCTGCCTCAGGAAGCAGTGGAGCAGCAAATCCATAGAGCCGAAAGTGCTGCTGCCGGCATTTATGTCACTATCCAAAAGTTTGAAACTCAACTGCCGGAAACAATTCATAAAAACCTGGCTTACGATCAGTATCCCATGGCCTATAACTATTTTCTCGTGTGGGGATCGAACATTAACATTCGGGAACTTCCCCATACCGGTGCAAAAGTGCTGAGAAAGGCCTTGATCTTTGAAAAGTTGAACCTGGCAGAAGCTGTAAGGGGAGAGTTCTTGAAGAAGTATAAATCTGATCTGTGGTATAAAGTATATTGGAGGGAAGGAGAAGAGGTCAAGCAGGGTTATGTGTTCGGGGCTTTGGGAGAGCCCAGGGAATTTCAGTTTCATAAGATGGAGCAGGTGATTCAACGCCTAAAGCAGGAAGTAGAGAATGGGAAAACGGCTTTTGTATCTAATTATAAGAATAGAAACGGACTGGCCCCTGCATATAAGGGAAAAAATGAGGACCATTACGGGACTTTAAGGCATCAGAGTGCACCGGCATATTTGGCACCGGATGTTAATGCAGATTTTCTGTATATACCCGATGGGACTCTCCTAACGATATTGGAGGAAAACAAAAAATTTTATAAAGTTGCTACTCCAAACTTTGAAGGTCAATATTGGATTCCTAAGAAATATGTTTCCTTAAAGAATTCTCTTAAACAATTGAGGCAGGTAATCGTAGTAGATCGAAAAAATCAAAATCAAGGGGTGTTTGAATACAAGGACGGGCAATGGCATCTGATATCCTACACCTTGGCTACAACAGGGGCAAAGGAGAAATATAAATTTGAAACACCCTTGGGCTATTATATGGCCATAGAAAAGAAACCAAAATTCTTGTATCTGGATGATATCACGAAGGAAATTGCCGGATATGCCCCCTATGCCATCCGATTTACAGGGGGAGCCTATATCCATGGTATACCTGTAGACTTTGAGAAAAAGGAAGGAAAACTCATTGATCCGGGTCATAAGGAATATCTTTTTACCCTTGGCACGGTGCCTAGATCCCATAAGTGTGTAAGAAACTATACCAGTCATGCAGAATTTTTATATAACTGGATTGAGATTGGCAGCAGTGCAGTCATTGTCATTGAGTAGGGGGCATCAGGGAGAAGTTATCTGTTATGATGCTTTTCCTTTGGCAGAAAAAGCAGATAAAAGACAAGGCAAATGGATAAGGGCTGTGGCACTGAAAATCCACGAAAGATGGAAATGGAAGATATGTCGTTGTGTAATTTTTGCAAGATACCAAGATATATATGGGAGAAATTGTACAAATATTGACAATGCATACCGAAAAATGATACAATATAAAAAATAGTATGAAATTTCAAAAAATAATTTTAAAATTATGCATTTCAACAACCAATGGAATAACGGACATCGATAAAAATTTAACAACAAACCTTGTCATAGAAGATGTGTGTTGCTGTTGACAAAACTTACATAAAAAGGTATATTTAAAATTACAGAAAGCATTGTTATCTCTATCATGGAATTGCTGCAGATGTATATACCATTTGATAAAGGGTGTTATTGGAATGAGGGAAGAAGGTAAGGAAAGAAAGGATCTAGTTGAACTGTGCCGGTTATTTATTGAATTGATGGACTGCTTGAAAGACCAGGGCATCATTGATCCAAATGAATATATGAAGCATGTGGCAAAGAAGAAAAAATTCCTTCATGATTTTGCAGATGAAGGCTTATTGAAGAAGGAAAGAAAATAGCAGCTGGTGAAAAAAGCTGCTATATTTATTTTCTATCGATTGCATTATCCAAAAGCCTATCTCTTCCTTGACAATCAGCAGCTTCATGCGATGGGGCTGCGATTGGCCTTCCATTCCTACTAAATTGAAACAAACCCTCTCCCTGATCCTACAATCTACACACTGATGGAGTTCCACCCAGGAGGGATAAAAACCCGCCCGCCTTGCTCTCTGTATCAATGTATGGGGCTTTAGGGATGGCTGCAAAGTATGATGTGTGTGCATTTTCATTTAGCAACAAGAGCATCAAAGGTGCAACCATCGGTGCTACAGTTCCTAGCGGGATTTGTCTTTCCTTTAAAACCGATGGGCGGTGCATTTCGCTATCCAAAGTATTATAGTAAAATTTTCATGCAAGAAATTAAGTGAGTCTTTAGCTTCCCCATGATATAATCATGATATAATGAAGTTAAAAACAGAAAAAGGGTGAGGTGGCTTCATGAACAAAAACAAGGTTCTATTAGTGGTAATGGTCGCACTAGCCATTGTAGGCATTATTGCATTTAGCAGGCAGGTGTCACCACCGACAAGCGCAGATAAGGCAGGAAAGCAGCAGGTTTCTCAGGATTCCAATAGGGAAGATAAGGAAACGGAACAGCCGAAGGGGGGGCAAGAAGGGAAGCTGCCTGAAACGCCGGCGAAGGATGAAGATGTGGTTTATATCAGTGCAAGCAAATTGAACATTCGGCAGGATGCCAAAAAGGATGCCGCCATTGTGGACAGCTTGATAAAGGGCACGGCAGTAAAAGTTGTAGAAGAGAAAATAGATGAAAATAATGCAACTTGGTACAAGATTAGTTTTAGCAGTTCCAAAGGGGAAGAGGAGGGATGGATTGCAGCGGATTTTACAGTAAAAGACCGAACAGAATTGTTGAGTGAAGAGTTAAAAAAGCTGGATTACTCCCCCCAAAACAAGACCTATGAATATCCCAACAATCCAAGGGTAAAGGTAAAAGGAATCTATGTAACTATTTATTCTGCCTCCAACAGCCGGTTGGACGAACTGATTGAAATGTCAAAAAGGACGAAGATTAATGCCTTTGTGATTGACGTAAAAGATGATAACGGCTATATGCTGTTTCAAACGAAGGCGGCGGACAAGTATAGTCCCGATGCCAATGCAAAGGCTCCCATCAAAGATATTCAAGCATTTATGAAAAAATTAAAGGACAACAATATTTATGCTATAGCCAGGATTGTATCCTTTAAAGATCCTACCTATACAAAACATCATCCCGATAGGGCGATTGTTTACCGGAACACAGGAAAGCCTTTTACAAATCGTGACGGTTTGATCTGGGCTTCTGCCCATGATCGTGATTTATGGAATTATAATATTGAGGTTGCCAAGGAAGCTGTGGATGTGGGATTTAATGAAATACAATTTGATTATGTGCGTTTTCCGGCATCGAATGGCGGAAAATTAGACAAGGAATTGGATTATAGAAATACAAGGGGAGAATCAAAGCCGGAAACTATTCAAAATTACTTAAAATTTGCCCGAGAACAGCTGGCTCCGAAACAGGCATATATTTCTGCCGATATCTATGGATTAGTAGGATCTGTAGCCGATGATATGGCCCTTGGTCAATACTGGGAGGCTGTAAGCAACATTGTAGACTATGTGTCTCCCATGATGTATCCCAGCCATTATGCCAATGGTACTTATGGCTTGCCCGTTCCCGATGCATATCCCTATGAAACGGTGTATAACTGTGCCAAGGATTCTGTAAACAGGAACAAGAACATTCAGACCCCCGCCACCATCAGGCCTTGGATTCAGGACTTTACGGCACCATGGGTAAAGGGATATATCAAATATGGACCTAAAGAAGTGGAAGCCCAAATTAGGGCGTTAGAGGAAAACGGAATAGATGAGTTTATGCTGTGGAATGCGGGAAATAAATATTCTGAGGAAGCCTTAAGAAAATAAGACAGGTGGAGAAAAATCTCCACCTTAATTCTTTAATAATTATATTATGCTAAAAAATTTAACAAAAATGAATCATGTGATTGACAAGGGAAAGGGTTGCAGATAAAATATGTTTATTAAACTGAATAAAAACTCATATAATCTTGGGGATATGGCCCAAAAGTTTCTACCCTACGACCGTAAATTGTAGGACTATGAGTGAAAAATGTTCGGATATAGCATAGGCGATTGCTTTGCTGTTTCGGTGTAAGCCTAAGGTTTACCGTTTTCACCATAGGAAAAAGGTAGACTTTAGGTTTTTTTATAATAACACATAGGAAATTATGTACTTTCATAAATTGTGGATAAGTCATGATTTCCGTCATGGGTTTCAACAAAGTCTTCCTTTACATCTTCCAACGGAAGACTTTGCTATTTGCATTGGAGGGAAATTATGGATGCATTGAAAGAAAAAATCAAGCGAGAAGGAGAAATTATCTCATCCTCAATTTTGAAGGTGGATTCTTTTCTCAATCACCAAATCGATGCAGGTTTTATCATGGAAATTGGCAGGGAATTGGCCAACAGATTCTGTGATGAAGGCATCACCAAGGTTATAACCATAGAGGCTTCCGGGATTGCCCCAGCCTTGTCAACGGCTGCGGTTTTAGGTGTTCCCTTGGTTTTTGCCAAAAAGACCAAAGCTGCCACCATGGATACGGAGGTGTATGTGGAACAGGTGAAATCCTTTACCCGTGGAACGGTATACGACATTAAAGTTGCCAAAAAATTCCTCAATAAGGAGGATAAGGTATTAATTATTGATGATTTTCTTGCCTATGGCCACGCAGCTTTAGGTCTTGTCCAAATTGTCAAAAAAAGCGGTGCTGATCTGGCAGGGGTGGGAATTGTCATTGAAAAAGGTTTTCAAAGCGGAGGGAAACTGCTCCGGGATCAGGGCATAAGGGTAGAATCCCTTGCTGTCGTGGAAAGTATGGAAGGCAATGAAATTATATTTAAGTAAACATTTCAAATGAAAAGAAAAGGAGAGGAAAAAATGAAAAAGCGACTTCTATGGATTGTTTGTGTCTTAACTGCTGCAGCCATGATCATAGCAGGATGCGTGCCCAAAACATCATCGAATGATTCTGCTGCAAATCAGGGTGAGGAAGAAAAACTTAAGGTAGCCTTTATCTATGTAGGTCCTGTGGGAGATGCCGGTTGGTCCTATGCCCATGACAAAGGAAGAGAGTATTTGGTATCTCAGATGCCGGAGATTGAAACGACTTATATCGAATCTGTGCCGGAGGGAGCCGATGCAGAAAGAGTCCTTACGGATTTGGTAGAGAAAGGAAACAAAGTCATATTTGCTACAAGTTTTGGCTATATGGATCCTGTGCAAAATGTGGCCCAAAAATATCCCGATGTGGTTTTTCTGCATTGTTCCGGGTATAAGACAGCGGAAAATGTAGGGACTTATTTCGGAAGGATGTATCAACCGAGATATTTATCTGGTATCGTTGCTGGGAAAAAGACCAAAACCAATGTAATCGGCTATGTGGCAGCCTATCCCATTCCTGAGGTAATTAGGGGAATCAATGCCTTTACCCTAGGGGTAAGGTCTGTAAATCCAGATGCAGTGGTCAAGGTGGTTTGGACAAATACTTGGTATGACCCGGCAAAAGAAAAAGAGGCAGCCAAAAGCCTGCTGGATGCAGGGGCTGATGTTATTGCTCAGCACCAAGATACACCGGGACCGCAACAGGCTGCGGAAGAAAAAGGTGCCTTTTCTATCGGCTATAATACAGATATGAGCCAATTTGCTCCAAAGGCCTATTTGACGGCGCCTGTTTGGAATTGGGGACCATATTATGTAGAGACGGTAAAAGCTGTGAAAGAAGGAAGATGGAAGTCTGAGAAATACTGGGGAAACATGAAGGCGGGCGTAGTGAAGCTGGCACCGATGACGGATTTGGTGGATGCAGAGACGAAGGCCTTGGTGGCGGCAAAGGAAAAAGAAATTCTTGAGGGAACTTGGGATGTGTTTACAGGTGAAATAAAAGACCAAACAGGAACTGTAAGGGTGGCCGCCGGACAAAAGATGACCGATGAAGAAATGCTTTCCTTCGATTGGTTTGTGGAAGGTGTAGAGGGAACGATTCCAAAGTAGAAAGACATAGAGTAATGGGAGGACAAATGGCACACAGGGAAAAAACCTGTGTGCCGCTTTCCAATGGAGGTGAAGGACAATGACAGGGGAAAGCTTGGTCTATATGAAGGGCATCAGCAAGCATTTCGGAGGCATATATGTCAATGAGAAAATCGACTTTGAGTTAAAGCCGGGAGAAATCCATGCCTTGCTGGGAGAAAACGGAGCGGGAAAGTCCACGTTGATGAATATATTGGCAGGTTTATACAGGCAGGATGAAGGAGAAATCATGATTCATGGGAAAAGGGTAACCCTGCGTTCGCCGAAGGATGCTATTGCCAACAAGGTGGGAATGATTCATCAACATTTTAAGCTGGTGGAAAATTTAACAGCAGCTGAAAATATTATCTTGGGGCGAAGCAATACCCTATTTCTCAACAGAGGGAGAATCCATGGGGAGATATTAAAATTTTCCCGAGAATACGGACTGCTGGTGAATCCAGAGGATTATATCTTTCATATGTCCGTGGGAGAAAAACAAAGAGTGGAAATTCTAAAGGCCCTGTACAGGGGAGCAGATATATTGATATTGGATGAGCCCACGGCTGTATTGACGCCCCAGGAAACCAGAGAATTGTTTGGCGTTCTGAAAAAGATGGCACAACGGGGCTGCGGCATTGTCATGATTACCCATAAAATGTGCGAGGTTATGGAGATTGCTGACACCATTACAGTGCTCCGGAAGGGAAAAAAAGTAGGAACGGTACAGAAGCAAGGAGTAAATGAACAGCAGTTGACGGAGATGATGGTAGGGCAGCAGATTGCAAAACCGAGGATAAAAAAGCCTGGGCAGGAGAATGAAACAGGACTTCGGGTGAAGGAGCTTACCGTTAAGGGGGACAAGGGGACTATTGCTGTCAAAAATGTGAGTTTTGAAGTGAAAAGGGGGGAAATTGTTGGAATTGCGGGTATATCCGGCAGCGGTCAGAGAGAGCTGGCGGAAGCCATTGCGGGGCTAAGACGAATTGAAGAAGGAAGCATTGAGATCTATCACCAGGAAGTAAAGGGAAGAAGCGTAAGGGAGATCATCGATATGGGATTAAGTTATGTACCCGAGGATCGCTTGGGCATGGGTCTGGTAGGGAATATGAATATTTCAGAGAATCTTATTTTAAAAGATTATAGAAAGCCGGAGGCAAGGCAAGGTATTTTCATTCATAGGCAAAAAATCAAAGAAAAAGCCAAGGCAGTAGTCCGTCAATTTGACATAAAAGTTGCCCATATGGATGGGCCTATCCGGGTACTTTCCGGAGGAAATCTCCAAAAAATTCTTCTGGGCAGGGAGATTCTAAAAGAACCGAAAGTATTGATAGCTGCTTATCCTGCAAGGGGCTTGGATATTGCCACCACGGAGGCTGTCTATCACCTGCTGTTGGAGCAGAGAAACAAAGGATGTGCAGTATTGTTTATCTCGGAAGATTTGGATGAGATTATGGAATTGTCTGACCGGATTGTTGTGATGGAGAGTGGACAAGTAGTGGGCGTGGTAAAACCGGAGGAAACCTCCGTTGACGAGATCGGGATGATGATGTTGCATGGGCAAGTGAGTTAGGAGGAAATGAAGTGATATCATTGCTGAAAATCGAAAAAAGAGAGATAAATAATCCCTATATTTTAACGGCAATCCGGATGGTAGGAATTTTTTTGGCGATGGTTACGGGAGGCATCTTCTTGCAGTTTACAGGCCATGAACCTTTGGCTGTGTATAGGACCATGACGGAAGGGGTCTTCGGTTCAGCCTACGGATTTAACGAAACTATTGTAAAGACCATTCCCCTGCTTCTAGCTGCTTTGGGTATTTCTGTTGCTTTCCGCATGAAGCTTTGGAATATTGGAGCAGAGGGACAAATCTATGTAGGTGCCATTGCAGCTAGTGGCATTGCCTTAAAGTTTGGATATTTACCAGCCTACTTGCTGATTCCCTTCATGCTGTTGGGAGGGTTTGCAGGAGGTGCAGTGTGGGCTTTGGTCCCGGCAGTGGCAAGGGCATGGTGGGGAACAAATGAAACCATTACTACCCTTATGATGAACTATATAGGCATTCTTTGGACAGACTATCTGGTATTCGGTCCGTGGAAGGACCCCAATGGCTTTAACTTCCCCATTACCCCTGAATTTAGTGAAACCGCCTTTCTGCCTGCCTTTGGAAAGACAAGGGTTCATATGGGGATTATCATTGCCCTGTTATTGGCCGGGATTCTCTATGTATTTATTTATCATACAATTTTGGGATATGAAATTCGTGTAGCTGGGGAAAATAGCGAGGCAGCTCGATATGCAGGCATGAAGGTAACATGGAATATTTTGCTGGCTTTATTCATCAGCGGGGGGATTGCAGGCGTTGCAGGGATGACGGAGGTAGCAGGAATTACCCATAGACTCCAATCCGGTCTTTCGCCAGGTTATGGCTACAGCGCCATTATTATTGCCTGGCTGTCTAGGTTGAATCCCATTGCCATTGTGGGTGTTTCCTTTCTATTCGGAGGACTGCTGGTAGGAGGCTATGCAGTACAAACCAGTGGACTGCCTGCTTCTACGGCTTTGATGCTTCAAGGACTCATCCTTTTCTTTGTGCTGGGTGGAGAATTTTTTACCCGGTACAGGGTCATATGTTACCAAAATAAAGTTGCAAAAAGGGAGGGGGATGTCCATGGATTATCAAGGAGCAATTAGTATTCTGGCGGCGGCTGTAACGGCGGGAACCCCTATTTTCTATGCTTCTCTAGGAGAGATTCTCTGTGAAAAATCGGGAAATTTAAACTTAGGGGTAGAGGGAATGATGCTGGTAGGTGCCGTATGCGGCTTTCAAGCTGCGGTGCTGACAGGGAATCCATGGTTGGGAATTTTGGCAGCTATGCTGGCAGGCGGCATGCTTTCCCTTATACACGCATTTTTGACTATCACCCTGAAAGCCAGCCAGGTAGTGAGTGGACTGGCCCTCACGATCTTTGGAACGGGATTAAGCAGTTTTATCGGAAAAAAATTGATTGGAATTCCTGCTCCTGTAAAGTTTAGCAAAATGGATGTTCCGGTGTTGTCGGATATTCCTCTCCTAGGACCCATCCTTTTCCATCAGGATGTTCTGGTCTATATCAGTTATCTTTTTGTGATTGTCGTATGGATTTATTTGTATCACACCAATTGGGGGTTAAAGCTGAAGGCCGTGGGAGAAAATCCTGCTGCTGCCGATGCGGCGGGTATCTATGTGGCAAGAATACAGTATGTACATGTATTTTTGGGAGGGCTACTTGCAGGAATGGGTGGGGCCTATTTATCCCTAGCCTATGCCCCTTCATGGTTGGAAAATATGACGGCAGGAAGAGGATGGATTGCCGTTGCCTTGGTGATCTTTGCTCTTTGGGATCCCGCTAGGGCCTTGCTGGGAGCCTATATTTTTGGAGGGTTGGATATTTTGGGATACCGCGTGCAGGCTTTGGGTATTACCGTTTCTCCTTTTTTAATGAAGATGATTCCTTACCTTTTTACGGTTGGCGTATTGATCTTTATTTCGGCGAAAAAGGGAAAGCACCATACGGCTGCTCCGGCTGGCTTGGGTATTGCCTATCATCGGGAAGACAGATAATGATAGAAGTGAAAAATAGAGTGGTGGATTGTTCTGTGAAAATGTGGATATTATGAAAGAAAAGACGTTTTTATCCACAGCAAAACTCTTTATTTCATATCAGGTCAAGGAAGATTGACAATCTATTGGGATTGTGTTACGATGAACAAAATAAAAACGCCTTTAAAGGAAGTCCAGTGAGGCTGACAAGGAGGAATAAAAATGAATATGAGCAAGGAAATTGCGAAAAAGCTGTTGGAAATTGAAGCTGTAACTTTGAGAAATACAGACAACCTGTTTACTTGGGCATCAGGAATTAAGTCTCCTATTTACTGTGATAATCGGTTGACCATGGGCTATCCAGCGATTCGGGAGATGATTGCCGAAGGATTCGCAGATCTCATTCGGACTTATTATCCGGAGGCAGATCTTTTGGTGGGGACAGCCACGGCAGGTATACCTCATGCGGCATGGACTGCTCAAAAGATGAATTTGCCCATGGCTTATGTGAGAAGCAGTGCAAAGGGGCATGGCAAAGGCAATCAGATTGAGGGCAAGGTGGAAAAGGGACAAAAAGCCGTAGTCATTGAAGATTTATTATCTACAGGCGGCAGTTCTATGAAGACGGTGCAGGCATTGCGGGAAGCCGGCATAGGGGTCTTGGGGGTTGTGGCTATTTTTACCTACGGGTTTCCTCAGGCAGAGGAAGCCTTCCAAAGGGAAAAAATCAGCTACCATACTTTGACAAGCTATCAGGTGCTTCTTCCCATTGCCGTGGAAATGGGATTTGTTCAGGAACAGGAATTGGCTTTATTAGAGAAATGGAGCAAAAATCCTTATGTATTCAATGAAATGGAGAAGGTACACCCATAGGTGTATCTTTTTATCATTGAAGGGACTTCGATGAAAAGGAAAGAAAGTAGGAAGAATTAAATTCTAAGAATGAGAGAGTATATGGAAGCTACCTGTAGAATTATATCAAAATCCGTAAGAATTGGGGCCACAGGATTATTGTCATACCCGTCCAAAATCGTGCATAATATACAATATATAGTATGAGAGGAAAGTTACGTCACAAGAGGAGGGGTATTATGTCCGTTACAAAGATTCAAAAGAGGAACGGCGAAATTGTCGATTTTGATAGCAGCAAAATCAAAGCGGCCATTTTTGCAGCTGCCAAATCGGTGGGGGGAAAAGATGAAGTCATTGCCCAAAAATTAACCAGGATGGTGGTTGAGATTGTCAATGAAACTTACGCAGCCAGCATCCCATCGGTAGAGGATATACAAGATATCGTGGAAAAAGTATTGATTGAGGAAGGACATGCCAAAACGGCAAAGGCATATATTTTATATCGAAAAAAGCATGAGGAGATTCGTGAAGTAAGAAATCTTTTCATGGATGCGGAACGTATGGTGGAAGAGTATGTAAACTTAGAGGATTGGAGAGTCAATGAAAATGCCAATATGGGATTTTCATTGCAAGGGCTGAACAACCATATCGTAGAGAGCATCACTACAAAATACTGGCTAAATAAAATTTATAGGAAGGAATTAAGGGACGCCCATATTCGAGGCGATTTGCATATACATGATCTTGGTCTGTTGGCACCCTACTGCTGCGGCTGGGATTTAGAAGCTTTTTTGCGACACGGCTTTAAAGGAGCAAAGGGAAAAGTTGAATCAAAACCTCCCAAGCACTTTGAATCGGCTTTGGGGCAACTGGTAAATCTGCTTTATACCCTTCAGGGAGAATCGGCGGGGGCGCAGGCCGTATCCAGTCTTGATACATACTTGGCACCATTTATCTATTATGACGGATTGGATTATCTACAGGTAAAAAAGGCAATACAACGGTTTGTATTTAACTTGAACGTACCTACACGGGTGGGCTTTCAGACGCCTTTTACCAATGTAACCCTAGATATTACCCCTCATCCTCTGTTGAAAAACCAGCCGGTAATTATCGGCGGAAAAGCCATGGATAAGACATATAAGGAATTCCAAAAGGAAATGGATATGTTTAACAAAGCTTTCTGTGAAGTAATGATGGAAGGGGATGGAGCAGGCAGGGCCTTTAGCTTTCCTATTCCTACAGTGAATATTACCCACGACTTTCCATGGGATTCAGAAGTGGTCAACAATATCATGGAAATGACCAGAAAGTTTGGTACTCCCTATTTTGCAAACTTTTTAAATTCGGATTTATCACCAGAAGATATCCGTTCCATGTGTTGCCGCCTAAGGCTGGATAACCGGGAGCTGCGGAAAAGGGGAGGCGGCCTTTTTGGGGCAAATCCATTAACAGGTTCTATCAATGTTGTCACCTTGAATATGGCGAGAATCGGCTATCTGTCCAAAAGCGTGGAAGAGTTTAAACGCAAGGTCCGAGAGTTGATGGAAATTGCAAAGGAAATCTGCGAGAATAAACGAGAAGTTTTGGAAAAATATATGGATGCGGGGTTGTATCCGTATTCCAGGTATTATCTGCAAGGCGTAAAGGATGCTACAGGTCAGTATTTCAAAAACCATTTCTCCACGATTGGCATTAATGGCATGAATGAGGCTTGCATCAACCTCTTGGGGGTAGATATTACTACAGAAGAAGGCAATGCCTTTGCGGTAGAGATTATGGAATTTATGAACCGTGTCATTCAGATCTTCCAAGAAGAGACGGGGAGTCTTTGGAATCTTGAGGCGTCCCCGGCAGAGGGTGCATCCTATCGGTTTGCCAGATTAGATAAGAAAATGTATCCCAATATCTTCACCCAAGGAAAAGATGAACCCTATTATACAAATTCGACACAGCTTCCCGTAAATTATACAAGAGATATCTTTGAAGCGGTGGAGAAACAGGAAAAACTCCAATCCCTTTATACAGGAGGAACAGTTCTTCATGGATTTATTGGAGAAGAAATTGAGAGCATAGAAACCTGCAAGACATTGATTAAGAAAATCTTCCAAAATAGCAGTATTCCCTATGTAACCATTACACCGACCTTCTCCATCTGTCCGGATCATGGATATTTGGCCGGGGAACATTTCTATTGTCCTCATTGTGACAGAGAAGCAGAAGTCTGGACAAGGGTTGTGGGATTCCATAGGCCGGTGCAATCCTGGAATAAAGGGAAACAAGAGGAGTACAAAGATCGGGAGGAGTTTTCCCATAAGGTAAGCCTAGAGGCAGTGGAAGGGTATAAGGAAGTGAAAATAAGCTAAAGGGGCGTTGAGACATGCATATCATTGGACAGGAGAAAACATCATTGATTGATTATCCGGATAAGATTTGTACGGTGTATTTTACAGCCGGATGTAATTTCAAATGTCCATATTGTCACAATGGGTCCATTGTACGGGGAGAAGGAAATGCCATTGAGGATAGGGAGATATTTTCCTTCCTGCAAAAAAGAAAAAAGTTTATTGACGGTGTATGTATTTCAGGAGGAGAACCTACCTTATATCCTGACTTGTATGAATTTGTTCAAAAAATAAAGGAAATGGGGTTTTTGATAAAGCTGGATACTAATGGTACGAATCCCTTTCTTTTGAAGAGGCTTCTGGAGGAAAAATGGATTGACTACGTAGCCATGGATCTGAAAGCACCCCTTGAGAAATATGAAACTGTAGTGAAAGTCCCCGTAGATCCGGAAAAGATCCGAAGCAGCATTCATATGATTATGAACGGAAACGTAGACTATGAATTTCGTACAACCGTGTGCAAGGAACTTTTATTAGAAGAAGATATTCTAGCGATGGCACAGGAAATTAAAGGAAGTAAACGATACTATCTGCAGAATTTTAGAGACGGGGACACCATATTGGAAGGAAAGGGTCGATTCACCCCTTATGATAGGGAAGTCCTCGAGGCAGTGAAGCAAAGGATAGAAGGATTGTTTGATATATGCAGGATTCGATAGAGAGCGGTACAACTGCTCTCTTTTTTATAATACTGAAAGGCAGCATTTTGCTATAAAAAGCATACAGTAGTGATATAGAAAGAATTGATAAAATGAACAATCCTACAATTGAATATCCTTTGTTGTATGGAATACTTTTTTTATGATTGCTGGGCAACCATTGCCGACAGAGGGTGACCGACTTGAGGGTTGCATGTTTGTGGAATGATTGGCAAAAGGAGGGTGAAAATGCAGGTAGATTTCCATTTTTATGCCATATATGCATTATGCATGCTGTCCGGTATAAAACCAGAATGCAGCAAAATCATTGCTTATGCTTCCCAACATACGGATGACGCAAAGTATAATCATGAATTGGTATTTGAAAGCGGCGGACGATTTAAGCAACAGATGTCTGCCCATCGGTTTCTAGATTTACATGTATTTAGCAAAGAAGTAGCATATGAAATCTTTTTGCCCTTCCACTTTTTGCCGGGAATAGAGGGAAAAGATTTCCATGAGCAGCTTTGCTGCAGACAAAATAGCAGGACGGCATTGGAAATGCTGAAGGATACTCTAAATACTTTGGAAAAACCTTATGGACTGCATCGACTGGGCATTGCATTGCATGCATATGCCGATACCTGGTCCCATCAGAACTTTCATGGGCTGTTGAAGTACCATAATGAAGTAGAGGACTTAAAGTGTGAGAATAGAAAACAGGGCATATTAGAAGAATTTGGAAATAGTGTTATTTCTGGGTTAGTACCTCCTATAGGTCACGTCCAGGCCTACACCTGTCCCGATGAACCCTATCTAGTATGGAGCTACAGGCCATATCAAGCCAAGAACGCTATAAAAATAAATAACTTAGACAGGACGGTGGATGCAGCTGCCCATGTTTACCATTTTTTAACCACAAAGGTAAAGGAGAAAAAACCTGAAATTTTTATAGATACATCTAAGAATTGGAGAAGTGTGGAAAATAAGTTCAGAAATGTTTTTGCTGTAGTAGGAAGGCTGGAAGAAAGGGAAAAACTATGGCAGAGAAAATTGAAGGAAGGTTTCTTTGGTTTTTCTTCCGTAATAAGGTATGATGATCGAGAATGGTTTCGAGAAGCTGTGGAAGTGATTGATAAGGCTTATATGAAATATGATAAGAAGGATGGCTTTGCCCACGCTGACTGGAAGTATTTTCATGATGCTTTGACTTTGCATAAGTTTTATGTTAAGAATGAATTGCTGCCCAGGTATGGCATCATCACGTAAGACAGAGAAAAGGTATAAAAGCAGAAAAACAACATATGAACAATGACATGAATACAATATCGCCACAGGAACTCTTAAGGGGAGCTCCTGTTCGTTTTTGTCAAGGAAAAAAGTGCAGCAGGTTTGTGGAAAATACAGAAACTATTCGTTATTGCTTAGTTTTTCATACTCCATGATCAAACGATCTAGGAATTGACTCAAACTGACTACATCCGGATGCAAAAGGTCTCCTTTCTTTTTTTCGATTAACCTTTCAAGACGTTCTCTGGTAAGTCTGATGACAAGTTGAATTACTTTTTTTGATAGATAGTCATTATTCATCGCACATCCCTCATTTCAAATAACTTTATCTTCTGTAAAGGGTTAAAAAGTTTTACCTGCTGCACTATCTGTAATTTTATTGAAAAAATTTCAACAATCTTGGAGAATAATGTCGAATTTATAAAAATCATATTTCAAAAAGATATTGACATAGGAATTATATTTATGATAAAAAACATTATGCAAAAATGGGAGAAATGATGAATGAGGAAGTGGATATCATTATTGATGGTGCTGCTGTTTTCATCCGCCACAGGCAATGTCTTTGTAGAGACTCAGACTGCAGAGGATGTGAAGGGGAAGGGCCTTTTCCATAGCTATCAAGAAGTTTAGATTTAATCCTTTAAATGCACGGTTGACCATAGTATAATATCTCCATGGGATACAAGGTGATGAAAAAATGCATGGTTTAACCATCTAAGTTTGAAAAAGAGAAGAAAGAGAAAAAACATGCACAAGTTTATTTTATTGTAAGAAATGTATTTATCAAAAAGGAGGGATGCCTTGATGAAAAAGAAAAGTAGCCTGTTTCGAAGGGATTTTGACTATGAGGAAGATGATCATGACCGGCTAAAAAATTTATATAGAAAAAATCAAAACCAGCATGGATTCACCAATAAGGCTACCCTAAAAAAATATGAGTTTGATTATGAGGAAGATATTTATGAGCCGGAAAAGAATCGCTAAAAAATCGAATCTTGACTATCTTTTCCTAACAAAAACTTTTATAAATAGGAAAAATTTACACATAAAAAAGCAATTGATTTTTCATTAAAATTGTGGTATATTGGTACTTGTTCTTACGACAGAAGGGGTTGGAGATCAGCTCTAAATTTTTTCTCAGAAACCCTTTGACAAAACAGAATGTGTGTGATATAATATTTATCTAAACTGAAAACAACTTTTCTATAGTTCAATTTTGCAATTATAAAATATAACATAAAAGGAATTGACAAAAATCTAAAAATGGTGTAGTATAATAGAAGTCAGCTCAAGGGGCTGACGCTGAAAACGTTATCCTAATTTGGTCTTTGAAAACTACACAGTGTAAGAGGAAAGCCAGCAAGCAAAGAGAAGGAAGAATTTGATTTGAGAGTTTGATCCTGGCTCAGGATGAACGCTGGCGGCGTGCCTAACACATGCAAGTCGAG
>NZ_LOEE01000005.1 GCF_001562415.1 Thermotalea metallivorans
TCGACTTGCATGTGTTAGGCACGCCGCCAGCGTTCATCCTGAGCCAGGATCAAACTCTCAAATCAAATTCTTCCTTCTCTTTGCTTGCTGGCTTTCCTCTTACACTGTGTAGTTTTCAAAGACCAATCGGAAGGTCGCCATCAAACAGCGACTTTTATAATGTATCATATTTGTCGTATCATGTCAATAGCTTTTTTTCTTCGTATAGCTTATTTTTTTCTGCTTCTTTTGTCATGACGACAAAATATATACTACCATGGTTTTGCTTCAAAATCAACTGGTAATTTTTTTATTTCTAGCCCTTACCCCTTAGGAAAAGGGCAAAATTAATATAGCATATTTTTATCTTTATGTCAATATATTTTTGTTTTGGCTATTTTTTATCTTTTTTGCTTGCATTTTCGCTGTTGTGTTGCCTGTAAAAACAATATTTCCATTTTGTAGCTATCAGGATTTATCATAGATTTTATTTTTCTGAAAATAATAATAGAAAGAGGTGATTCTCATGGCCAAAAATAAAACCAAAGAAAAACACATGGCTATGCCGATTGAAGAACAAAATACGGCTGCTTGGGCAAATATTGAAAGATTAAAACCTGTTTCAAGGGTACCCATCCCTGATTATCATGCCACAAAAAATGCAAAGGAATGGGTAGATTCCAATCAAAAATAATTTTATATAGAAAGAAGACCGCCAATTTCGGTCTTCTTTCTATTTTGGATTAATACTGCATATCTGCAAAGCGCCTGTACATTTCATATTTTTCTCTGGCATGTTTTTCTGCCTGAGCAAACAATTCACTAGCCACTTCCGGGAATACATTCATAATTTGCGAATAACGAATTTCACCCTCCAAAAATTCTCTAAAAGATGCTTTGGGTTCCTTGGAATCCATGACAAAAGGATTTTTACCTTGCTCCTTTAATTGGGGGTTATATCGATAGAGATGCCAGTATCCTGCTTCAACAGCTTTCTTTTCTTGAGCCACACTGGTTCCCATGCCGGTCTTGATGCCATGACTTATACAGGGGGCATAACAGATCACAAGGGATGGTCCTTGATAGGCCTCAGCTTCCATGATGGCCTTCAGCGTATGGTTCATGTTGGCACCCATGGCTACCTGGGCTACATAGACATATCCATAGCTCATAGCCATCATTCCTAAGTCTTTTTTGCGAATTCGTTTTCCTGCTGCTGCAAATTTTGCCACTGCTGCTGTTGGTGTTGCTTTGGAAGACTGTCCTCCTGTATTGGAATAAACCTCTGTATCCATCACCAAGATATTTACATCCTCACCCATCGCCAATACATGATCTAATCCCCCATAACCAATATCATATGCCCATCCGTCTCCACCGATAATCCAAACGGATTTTTTAACAAGATAATCTTTTTTCTCTAGTATTTCCCGTACAATAGGGTTATCATTATGGTTATGTCTTTTTAGCACCTCCAACAACCTTTGGGATGCCTTTTTGGAACCTTCTCCATCATGTCTGTGATCCAACCATTCCCTGAAAGCTTTTTTGCATTCCTCATCAATATCCGATTGAATACCTTGTTCCATCAAGTCTGCCAGTCTTTCTCTTATTTGTTTTACACCCAAATGCATGCCAAAACCATATTCTGCATTGTCCTCAAACAATGAGTTAGCCCATGCAGGCCCTTTTCCATTGGCATCTGTCGAATAAGCAATAGATGGCGCACTGGCTCCCCATATGGATGAACATCCTGTGGCGTTGGCAATCAACATTCTATCTCCGTACAGTTGTGTCAACAGCTTCACATAGGCAGTCTCTCCACAGCCTGCACATGCCCCTGAGAATTCCAGCAACGGTCTGGCAAATTGGCTGTTCTTTACGGTAGATTTGTCTATCAGATGGTCCTTATCCGTAACAGTCATAGCAAATTCCCAGTTATCTGCTTGTCTTAGGATTTCTTCTTCTGCATCTGCCATGACCAAGGCCTTACCCGGCGCGGGACAGATATCAGCACAGTTGCCGCATCCCGTACAATCTAATGGACTGATTTGAATACGGTATGCCAATCCCTCTACACCTTTGCCGATGGCTTCTTTTGTTTCAAAAGTTTTGGGAGCTCTCTTTTTCTCTTCTTCACTTAATAGAAATGGACGTACAACGGCATGGGGACATACGTAAGCGCATTGGTTGCACTGTATGCATTTATCTGTCTGCCATTGGGGAATCATAGGTGCAATGCCGCGTTTTTCATAGGCTGTTGTTCCAAGGGGGAAAGTTCCGTCCTCCACTCCCTCAAAAGCACTGACAGGAAGTTCATCTCCTTCATGTCTTGCCATAGGCCTTTGAATGTTCTTCACAAAATCCGGTTCTTCTTTTATTGGTATTGCTTCATCCTTTGCATCGGCCCAATGGGCTGGCACTTCTATTTTAATGAGCCCCTCTACACCTCGATCCACAGCTTTCATATTCATTTCCACAATCTTTTCACCTTTTTTGCCGTATATATCTTCAATCCCTTCCTTTAGATGTTTTATGGCATCTTCAAGAGGAATCACCTTGGCCAGTTTAAAGAAAGCTGCCTGCATGATCATATTGATTCTGTTTCCCAGACCAATTTCACCGGCAATGCCCATGGCATCAATGATATAAAAATTGATATTTTTCTGGGCAATAGTTCTCTTCAATGATGCCGGCAGTTTTTCTTCCAATTCCTCTGCGGTCCATGGACAATTTAACACAAAAGTACCATTTTTCTTAATCCCCTTTAGCAGATCATAGTGATTTACATAAGCTTTGTTATGGCAGGCAATAAAATCTGCACTATGGATCAAATAAGAGGATTTGATAGGCTTTTTGCCAAACCGCAAATGGGAAACCGTAGTTCCTCCGGATTTTTTGCTGTCGTAGGAAAAATAAGCTTGGGCATACAAATTCGTGTTGTCACCAATGATTTTAATGGCTGTTTTGTTAGCTCCCACAGTCCCGTCAGACCCCAATCCCCAGAATTTGCACTGGATTGTCCCTTCTGGGGCTGTATCTGCGATATCCTCTTCAGGCAAAGATGTATGGGTGATATCATCCACAATGCCAATCGTAAAACCATTCTTTGGTTCAGCTTGTTCTAAATTGCGATAAACGGCAATAATTTGGGATGGTGTTGTATCTTTTGAACCCAAACCGTATCTGCCTCCTACGATTACAGGCTGACTCTCCTTTCCATAAAATAAACTTCTTACATCCTCATATAAAGGCTCTCCTACAGCACCCGGCTCCTTTGTTCTGTCCAGTACTGCAATCTTCTTAACACTTGAAGGCAATTCGCTAAAAAAGTATTTTGCTGAAAAAGGTCTGTAAAGATGGACCTTCATCAATCCAACCTTTTCGCCTTTATCTATCAGATAGTCTATTGTTTCCTCAATAACATCACAAACAGAACCCATCGCCACAATCATATATTCTGCATCTTCTGCACCATAATAACGAAAGGGCTTATAATTTCTACCTGTTAATTTGCTGATATCATGCATATAATCGGCCACAATATCGGGCACATTGTGATAGAAAGGATTGGCGGATTCTCTTCCCTGAAAATAAATATCAGGATTCTGGGCTGTCCCCCTGCACACAGGATGCTCCGGATTTAATGATCTGTCCCGAAAAGCTTTTAATGCATCATAATCCAGCAATTTTTCAAACTCTTCATATTCTATGACTTCTATCTTCTGGAGTTCATGAGAAGTTCTGAATCCATCAAAAAAATGCAGGAAGGGTACCCTGGATTTAATGGCAGCTAGGTGGGCAATTCCCCCTAAATCCATCACCTCTTGAACATTGCTGGAAGCCAATAATGCAAATCCCGTCTGTCTTGCAGCCATTACATCTTGATGATCCCCAAATATGGATAAGGCATGGGCTGCTATAGCACGTGCACTGACGTGAAATACTGCCGGCAGTAGCTCTCCGGCCATTTTGTACATATTGGGTATCATCAATAAAAGTCCTTGGGACGCTGTATAAGTAGTTGTCAGGGCTCCGGCTTGCAAAGAACCGTGCACTGCCCCTGCTGCACCTGCTTCCGACTGCATTTCAACAACCCTTACAGATTGACCGAATATATTTTTCTTCCCATGGGCCGCCCACTCATCTACCCCTTCTGCCATGGGTGAAGAAGGCGTTATGGGATAGATGGCAGCCACTTCTGTAAAAGCATAGGATACATATGCAGCAGCTTCATTTCCATCCATAGTTTTCATTTTTCTTGCCATCAATTTTCCTCCTTTTCTGTTCATGCAAAATGATGCTTGATTTTCCATATGATGTAATTTCAGATATTCTAAGGTATATTATTTGAAATTTTCCCTGTATCATACATGGGAAGCCTTTAAAATTTTCATCAACAGGTTTTTACAACTATAAATCGAGTAGGAGCTGAATAAAATAATTATTCAGCTCCTACTCGATTTATAGCAAGTAATGTTCTTTTATAAAGTCTTTGAGTTTATGCAAATCCTCTATATAAGTCTTTTTCAACTCTTGGTTGTAAATAACCGATGCAGGATGGTATAAGGGAAAAATATAATAGCCCTCATAGGCTATAGGCTTTCCATGCATTTTTCCAATGGTCGCCTTTTGATCTTTCAATACCGCCCTCAAAGAAACATTTCCTAAGGTAACCACTACCTTTGGCTGAATTGTACGAATTTCTTCTTCCATGTATTTTCCATACTTTTCAATCTCATTTTTGTTGGGAGTGCGGTTTGATTTTCTGCCTGTCTTTTCATTGATCTTATAGGGCCTAATTTTTACCACATTGGTAATATAGATATCTTCCCTCTTCAGTCCCAGGATTTCCAAAAATTCATCCAAATTCTTTCCTGCTTGTCCCACAAAGGGCCTACCCAACTCAATTTCTTTTGCCCCAGGAGCTTCTCCTACGAGGACAAGCTTTGCATCGCCATCCCCTTCTCCGAACACAATCGGTTCTGCACTTTCTTCTCTACACTGCCTTTCCAAACTCTCCAATCTTTCTTTTTTCAAATCCATCACCTCTTATGGGGTTTCCTGTTTCAATTCATCGTATTTCTTTCGAATCTCCTTAAAGTCTTCCCAGAAAGGCCTTTTTTTAAGCACATCCCTTAATACGGCAGAAGGATGATAGGTAGCCATAATCCAGATCCCCTTCTTCTGCTGCCAAGTTCCCCTCTGTTGTGTAATCTTAAAATTAGAGTCAATTATGTTGGTGGCGGAGATGGCACCCAAGCATACAATAATTTTAGGCTTGATCAATTTTACCTGCCATCTCAGATAAGGAATACAGGATGTCATCTCTTCCTTTAGGGGATTTCGATTATTTGGAGGTCTGCATTTTACAATATTAGCAATATATACCTCGTCTCGCGTGAAACCAATGCCTTCTATCGCCTTTGTCAGCAATTGTCCTGCCGGCCCCACAAAGGCCAATCCTGTTTCATCCTCCACTTGGCCCGGCCCCTCTCCGATAAACATTAAATCCGCTTCCGGATTGCCCTGTCCAAAAACAACCTTTGTCCTGCCTCGATGCAAAGGACAAAGATTGCACCTTGACACAATTTCCTTTAAATCCTCTAATGTATACATCTTGATCGCTCCCAATCCTTTGATAGAGAAGACATCACAGGTGTTTGCCTTAATATTTATTTATAGAAAAAAGAATGAACTCCTCCCTTTTCGTCGAAAATATTGATATAAAAATTGAAAGAAGTGATTCTATGAAGTACAACCCTTTTTATAAACCTTTTTACCAATCAAAAATCATCTATAAATTTATAAAGGAAGTATTTCCCGTAGTCAATCAAGAGCTGCATATCTGGCGTACCGTTGCTTCTGACAGTCCTGAACCTGTTCTTTCCCAACAAGCCCTTGCCAGTATAGAAAAAAAAGCCTTCCATGCCCAGGGAGGCTCCATCTACAGCCTATATACACACCAGGTAGATCCCCCTCTGATAAAATTTATTGTAGCACTGCAGACCATTAGTGACTACTTGGACAATCTTTGCGATCGGGTAGGTCTAGACAGTTATATCGCATTTTTGCAACTTCATAAAGCCATGACCGATGCTTTGGACCCATCCGATTCTTTTTCCGATTACTACGCCTATTATCCCTATACAAAAGATGGAGGATATCTGCATCATCTTGTAAATACCTGCAAAGAATATGTCAGAAGATTGCCTAAATATGCTCTGGTACAGCAGGAAGTAATAATGTTTGGACAGCTATATGCCGAAATGCAAAGCTATAAGCATGTATCCCCTTCCATTCGGGAGGAAGCCATGAATCACTGGGCAAAAAAACACTTATCTCTGTATCCTGACTTGTCGACATGGGAATTTGCTGCTGCAGCAGGTTCTACTTTAGGAATTTTTGTTTTGTGTGCATTGGCTTCCGATGACAGTCTTACAACGGAAGATGTACAAGAAGTAAAAAAAGCATACTTTCCTTGGATTTGCGGATTGCATATCCTATTGGATTATTTCATCGACCAAAAAGAGGATTTGGGTATGGGAGATCTAAATTTTGTATCCTATTACCGTAACAGCAATGAAAAAAAAGAAAGATTGCAATGGTTTTTACAACAATCTTTGAAGAAAGTGATGCCTCTAAAAAACCAAATCTTTCATCTAACAGTTATCGAAGGATTATTGGCTATGTATTTTTCTGATCCCAAAGCATCCCTAGGAGAAGAAAAATTAATTTACAAAGAGATTTTAAAATTTGCCCCTTATTCCGCCTCTGTCTTGTATATGATTTGCAGGCAATTGCGAAGAAAAAAAATCATATTGTGCTAATATCTTCTTTCTATAAAGTCTAAAAATATCTCCACCAATTTAGGATCAAATTGTTTTCCTTTTTCTTTTAGAAAAATATTTTTGATTTCATGTTTTTCCAATGCCTTTCGATAGGGTCTATCCGATATAAGGGCATGATAACAGTCGCAAATGGACAAAATTCTGGATTGCAATGGAATTTCTTCTCCTTTCAAATTATATGGATATCCCTTTCCGTCCCATCGCTCATGATGATGCAAAATAATTGTAGATAAAAACTCCAGCCCTTCCACCTGACGAACAATTTCACTGCCTATTTTGCTGTGTTCTTTTATGGCCTCATATTCATCTTTGGATAGAATGCCCGGCTTTAATAAAATACTTTCCTCAATAAATATTTTGCCAACGTCATGCAAATGCCCTGCCACCTCCAAACATGTTGCTGACGAACTATCAAGGCCCATAAAATCAGAAAAATCTCCACAAAGTTTCCCAACCTCATTGCAATGGCTAAAAGTATAATGATCTTTAAAATGAATCACTGCTGTTAATGCTTCTAATACACCCTTTGCTAGAGAAATAGACTTCATTTCGTTCATTGTATACACCCCAGTATAATAAAAAATCCTGCATATAGACTGATAAAGGCATCTATAGCAGGAGAATTTCTCTCTGTCTCAAATGGCAGCCTGGCAATCATAGTTACACAAACCTTAGACCCATGGCTTTGCGTCCTTGCCTTTCGACAAGTTTGCCTTTATCATTTTTTTGCTTGGTTATACAACTTTCTTGTTTATTTCACACCTTGCCATTTTACCATTTGTGTAAATTTTTGTCAAGATTTGTAGATAAATTATTTCATATATTTTTTCTTTTCAAATTTGTTAACTTTTCCGCATCAGTATTTTTTCTGCAACTTCCAGCAGTATATTTTTATAATAAGAATCTTTGATATCTTTCAAGGCATTTTTTGCTTTTCCCACATAGTCTGCTGCTTCCTTGTAAGATTCCTCCAAAGCGTAACTGTCCTGAAGAAGTCGAATCACTTCCCTGTAGGCATCTTCCGTAAAGCCATGCTGGGCAAATATTTTTTCTAATCCTGCTTTGTATTCTCCTTGCTTCATCAATTTAAATACAGGCAGTGTAATATTTCCCTCTTTTAAATCTCTCCCTACAGGCTTTCCTAAAATTTTAGGATCTCCTGTAAAATCCAACAAATCATCAATGATTTGAAAGGCATACCCTAAATAAGTGCCGTAGTCTTTCAATGCTTTCACTTCTTTTTCAGGGGCCCCTCCTGCAATAGCACCGGCTTGACAGCATGCAGAAAGCAATATTCCCGTTTTTTTATATATTCTGTCATAATAATCTTCTATAGATTGATGAAAATTAAACTTATTGTTGGCTTGAATAATTTCTCCGTCGCACATTTCACTAATGGCTTCCACAGCCAAATTCATACTTTGTATCAAGCGATTGGCTGCAAAGATTTCAAATGCCTTGGCAAATAAATAATCTCCTATCAAAACCGAGGTAAGGTTGCCCCTTTGGGCATTGAGGGAAGGCCTATTTCTTCTGATACTGGCTTCATCGATAATATCGTCATGAACCAAGGATGCCATATGAATCAGTTCAAAGGCACTAGCTGTTTTGATGACTTTTTCATTTAATGAACCGAAACACTGGGCAGCGCACAATACCAATAGAGGTCGTAATCTTTTCCCTCCTGATTCTATTAGGCCAAAGCATATTTCCCTTGTAAATCCCCCACTATCTGAGACCGTATTGTACAACTCCTCTTCCACTTTATCTAATCCCAATATTCCATAAATGCTGAATATTTGCTGCCTATTTTCCATAAAATCTTTCTCAAGAACACCACTCAAGTTTTTTCCTCCTTAAATTTTCTATTACTATTCAGTATTGTCTTTCATAACCATTGCTAAACTTAAAAATAAAATGAGGTTAAAAAACGATACAAATCTAATCAGATAACTAAATTTTAATTATTTGAAAATAAAAATCCGGAGAAAATCTCCGGCTTTATAACTCCCACTATTTTGCGTCTCCCAGATAGGCATTTTTTACTTCATCATTCGTTAATAAATCCTTTCCTTTTCCTTCAAGAACAATAGCCCCTGTCTCCAGTACATACCCATAATCAGCGATTTCCAAGGCAGCCTTTGCATTTTGTTCAATCAACAATATGGTCATTCCCTGCCTGTGAATTTCCTTGATAATATTAAAAATTTCCTTTACCAGCAAAGGCGCCAATCCCAAAGATGGTTCGTCCATCATCAATATCTTTGGCTTTGACATAAGTCCTCTGCCTACTGCCAGCATTTGCTGCTCGCCCCCCGACATAGTTCCAGCTTTTTGCCATAATCTCTCCTTTAGTCGAGGAAACAATCCGTATACCCAATCCATATCTTTTTTAATGCCTTCTTTATCCTTCCTGGAGTAGGCCCCTAAGATCAGGTTTTCTTCTACAGTTAAATTTGGAAAAACCCTTCTCCCTTCAGGCACCAAAACAATTCCTTTTTCCACAATGTCCTTTGTTTTATGCATGGTTAATTCTTCCCCGTTATATTGGATAGAACCTCCTGAAATTTTTGTAAGCCCCATAATACTTCTCAAAGTAGTGCTTTTTCCCGCTCCATTGGCTCCAATCAACGTTACAATCTTATTTTCCGGTATATCCATGTCAATGCCCCTCAAGGCATGAATCCCGCCATAATGAACATTTAAATTCCGAATTGTCAACATCTAATCCACCCCCAAATATGCCTCAATGACCTTTTCATTATTTTGTATTTCACTGGGGGTTCCATGTGCAATTGTTACCCCGTGGTCCAGTACAAAAATTCTTTCACAAATCCCCATTACCACTTGCATATGATGTTCAATCATAAATATTGTCAATTGAAACCGATCTCGAATATCTCCCACAAAATCCATCAATTCCAAGGATTCTTTCGGATTCATGCCTGCTGCCGGCTCATCCAGCAACAGAACCTTCGGATTTGTAGCCAATGCCCGTGCGATTTCCAACCTTCTCTGTTTCCCATAGGGAAGGGAAGATGATTTTTCATGCATAACATCCTGCAAACCTACATCTTCCAATAGATGAATGGATTTTTCATACATCTCCTTTTCTTCTTTTACATAGTTGGGCAATCGTAGAATGGAGGAAAAGACATCGGATTTTAGCCGCAAATGATTTGCAATGAGTACATTGTCCAATACAGACAGTTCCTTAAACAAGCGGATGTTTTGAAAAGTCCTTGCAATGCCTAACTTTGTAATTTCATCAGGTCTATATTCCGTAATATCAACTTCTTTGTCTTCGTCCTGAAAAAATATTCTGCCTTCCGCAGGTTTATATACTCCCGTGATCATATTAAAGGCTGTGGTTTTTCCTGCTCCATTGGGGCCTATCAATCCTACAATTTCTCCCTTATTTAACTCCATATAAAATTGTGATACCGCTACCAGCCCGCCAAATTTCATCGTAATGTTATCTGCTTTCAATATACGCATTATTTCACTTCCTTTTTCAGAGTCTTTCTAAAGCCTTTGCCATTGAAAAACCAATCCCAAGTAAATTCCTTGGTTCCCATCAATCCTTGCTGGTAGAATAGAATGACAATCATCAAAAGAAGGGAGAAGATGACCATACGCATACCGGGTATCCCTTGAATCGTCACGAATCCAAAATTTATCGTCTCGTCCAACACCCTTAAAGCTTCCATAGCCACCGTTACAACCACCGCTGAAATTACTGTACCCGTAATGCTTCCGATACCACCCAATACCACAATCAACAATATATTAAAAGTCAAAACAAATCGGAACATATTGGGATCGATCGTTCCTAAAAGATTGCCCAACAGAGCCCCACCGATTCCAGCAAAGAAAGCACCCATGGTAAAAGACATGACTTTGTGCTTGAATAAATTGATTCCCATGGCCTCCGCAGCAATCTCATCTTCCCGAATAGCCTTTAGGGCTTTTCCGTAGCTGCCTTTAATGAGAAAAACCATAAAGAGGATAGTAAATATGGCAGCCCCCCAGCTCCACCATATGTTGGTGTAAATCGGCAGACCTTTTAACCCCAAGGCCCCATTGGTTAAGCTTTGGGTATTTGTAAAAATAACTCGTATAATCTCACTAAATCCTAATGTAGCAATGGCCAGATAATCATCTTTCAACTTTAATACAGGGCTTCCGATCAAGAACCCCATCAAGGCAGATATGACACCTGCCATCAACAAAGCAGGAAAGAAAGGCCATTCCACCTCCGCTAAAAATGGTACGATTGGTTTCATGAAAAAGTTCATTTCCTTCATGGCAGGAGACATGGTAAGGAGTCCTGCCGTATAGGCACCCACTGCCATAAATCCCGCATGACCTAAAGAAAATAATCCCGTAAAACCGTTAATCAGGTTTAAACTCAACCCCAAAATAATATAAATGCCGCACAGATTTAAAATTTTCATCTTATAGGAATCAAATGTTATTCTAAATAAAAACAGCAAACCTATAAAAAGAGCCATAGCAATAATGTTTAATTCCAATCTTCCCTTTTTCATCCCTTTCACCTACACTTTCTCTGTTAATTTCTGTCCCATTAAACCGGTAGGCTTGATTAATAAGATTACAATCAAAAGAACAAATGCAAAAGCATCTCGATATCCCGTCAATGCCGGTAGGAACGCCACCAGCATAATCTCTCCAAGACCTAGAATAAAACCCCCTAATACGGCACCCCGAATATCTCCGATTCCCCCCACAACAGCCGCAATAAAACACTTTAGTCCTGGCATTAAACCCATAAGGGGTACAAGCTGAGGAAATTTTAACCCCCACATGATACCGCCCACAGCAGCTAAGATAGAGCCAATGCCAAAGGTTAGAGAAATAATTTTATCTACGTCAATCGCCATCAGCCTTGCCGCCTCATAATCTTTAGAAACTGCCCTCATGGCCATGCCTGTTTTTGTCTGGTTGATAAAATATACCAATCCTACAAGTAAGGCCAAAGTAATTGCCGGTATAAAAAAAGTAATGCTAACAATAGAAACATCACCGATTTGAATGATTTTGTTAAAAATCGGGGGAATGGGAAACGCCTTTGGCCTCCCTCCAAAAATAACAATGGCCAGATTTTCAATCAAAAATGAAACTCCAATCGCAGATATGAGTACAGATATTCTTGGTGAATTTCTCAGGGGCCTATATGCAGCCCGTTCTACCAATCTACCAAAAAAATAAGTAAAAATAATCGCTGCCGGGAAAGCGATCCACCATAATTGCATTCCCAATAGCATGACACCATAAAAAGCTACATAGGTTGCAATCATGAAAATGTCCCCATGGGCAAAGTTTATCAGCCTTAGAATTCCATAAACCATCGTATAGCCTATGGCAATCAGGGCATATAAACTTCCCAAGGATATGCCGTTTGCTAAATGTTGCATAAAAACTTGAAAAGTCATCTTTCTATCCCCCATATCTTTTATTTATTCAATCTATTCATAAGTTATCTCGTGAATTCCTAAAAAATAGCAATGTAGACTTCCACCATGATGGAAGTCTAACCCTTTTACGGATGTATAGATTCAACAAAGGTTACGTATTTGAATTGTCCTTTTTCAACTTTTTTGATTATGGCACTTTTTGTTGCATTTCCATTATGATCTAAGGTAATCTTTCCCGTAGCGCCTTCGAAATTTTTTGTATTTGCCAAAGCATCTCTGATTTTTTCCGGATTTGCTGAATTGGCCCTGGCGATAGCATCTATCAACACCATATAGGCATCAAATCCTAAGGCGCTAAAGGCATTGGCTTCTCTATTATATTTTTTTCTGTAGGCTTCTAAAAACAGATTCGACCTTTCCGTTATCGGTACCTCTGCAGTAAAATGCGTACTAAATATAGCACCTTCTACCGCTTCTCCGCCAATCTCTATAAACGTAGGCGTTTCCCATGTATCTCCTCCTATAATTGGTATGTTGATTCCCATTTCCCTTGCCTGTTTTATGAATACGGCGGATTCAATGTAGTTGCCCGGAGCAAATATTACATCTGCTTTTAAATCCCTGATTTCCGTCAATTTTTCTCTAAAATCCTGCTCTCCCGAAACATAGGATATGACACTGACAATACTTTCCACATCTCCTGTGAGCTTTATAAAGGCTTCTATAAAATACTGACTTAATCCTGTAGAATAATCTTGCGCCATATCTTGAACAATGATCGCTTTTTTTGCTCCTAGTTCCTTTACCGCATAATTTGCTATGACAGTTCCTTGAAAAGGATCTACAAAACATACCCTAAAATAATAAGGATTATTGAAGGTAACCATTGGATGGGTAGGTGAACAACCCACCGTAGGAATTTTAAATTTTTTTACTACCTCCCCGGCAGCCATAGATAATGAGCTGCCGTAACTACCGATAATCGCTTTTACATGATCTTCATGGATTAACTTGATTACAGCCTTTGTCGCTTCCAATTTATCACTTTTATTGTCTTCAATCACCAGTTCGATTTTTTTTCCCAATACTTCAGGAAACAGTTCATTGGCCAATTGTATCCCTTCCAGAGTCATTTCTCCGCCTGAAGCAGCACCTCCTGTCAAGGGCTCAAATACACCAATTTTTATGATTCCCCCATTCTTTTCCTCTATCTCCCAGCTATCTGTCAATCTTTTTTCCGGGATTTTTATTTTATAACCTATTCCCAAACATGATATTACCAGTAATATCATCGTCCATAAGGTTGCTTTGCCTTTCATAATATTCATGTTTCCCCCTTAACCTTGCCCCAGCCTTTATTTTTATTAGAACCTCCTTTTTTTCAATTTTGTAAAATATATTAACTATATTTTAATTTTTTGTAATATTCTTGTCAATATCATTCCTTCCTCGCCTATCGATCTTAGACTGTATAACATCTGAAAACAGCCGCTTTTTTATCAAGCAAAGAAGATGATGAATATTTTTCAATTCCAGATAAATTTATCCTTTTTCCATCCATTGCAACAAATGATTCTTTTGTAAGACTAATCAAAGATTTTGTTCTATAAATGGAATGAATCTTGTTTTTTATCCTATTTGGTTATATTATAATGTAAAACTATATTTTTGGAGGTGCTGAAAATTGAAAAGAGTTTTTTCGGGTGTACAACCCACCGGAAATATACATATAGGAAATTACTTGGGGGCCATGAAGCAGTTTGTTGAATTGCAGGAAACGATGGATTGCTTTTTCTGCGTCGTAGACCTTCATTCCGTTACTTTGCCCCAAGATCCCAAGAGTATATACGAACACACCCTAGATGTAGTTTCCCTATATGTAGCCATCGGTATTGATCCTTTCAAATCTACTATTTTTGTACAATCCCACGTACCAGCCCATGCCGAATTGGGATGGCTGCTTCAATGCAACTGCTATATGGGAGAATTAAATAGAATGACCCAGTATAAGGACAAAAGCAAAGGCAGTGACTCAGTACCTGTAGGTTTATTTACTTATCCTACACTGATGGCCGCTGATATTCTTTTGTATGATACCCATATCGTACCTGTCGGCAGTGACCAAAAACAACATATTGAATTGACCAGAGATATTGCCATCCGTTTTAACAACCGATTCGGAAAAACCTTTGTCGTACCTGAAGCTCAAATTAAACAATCCGGTGCAAGAATCATGGCCTTGGATGATCCAAGCAAAAAAATGAGCAAAAGTGCTGAAAATCCTTTAAGCAGAATCACATTGCTGGATTCTCCGGATCAGGTAAAGAAAGCTGTCATGAAAGCTACTACCGATTCTGAAGGTCACATCCGCTACGACGAAGAAAATAAACCTGGCATTAGCAATCTATTAACCATCTATAGCGAATTTTCCGGCATGTCCATCAGCGAATTAGAGCAAAAATACGAGGGAATGGGATACGGTGCATTTAAAAAAGATTTAGTAGAAGTAATCAACTCATCCCTAGAAAACATTCAACAAAGATATAGAAAAATTCGAAATTCTGATGAGATCATTCAAATTCTGAAAGAAGGAGCTCAAAGGGCTGAAACAGTAGCTAACAGCACGCTACAACGTGTAAAAGAAAAAATGGGTTTTGTTGTCCTATAACAAAGTCTTCCATTGGGAGATTTCAAAGAATGCTTTGTTGAAACACATAATGGGCATTATTACTTATCCTAAATTTATGAAGGTACATCATTTCCTATGTGTTATAAAAAAAGATAGGGGGATTTTACGGTTTCCCTCTATCTTTCTATGATTAAGCACCTTTTTGATACTATATTTTCCTACGTATTTATAATTTTTACAAAAAATATAAAAATTTTTATTATATTTCTTTTATTTTTTTTAATTCTTTTCGGAATTTTTCAAGTACCTTTTTCTCCATTCTGGAGATGGTCATCTGAGATACGCCGATTTCCTCAGCAACCTGTATTTGGGTTTTATTATGAAAGAATCTATCTTTAATGATTTTCATTTCCACTTCATTTAATTTATCTAAGCATTTTTGAATAAAATCCCTATTTTCTATCATATCAAAATGTTTGTCATCTTCTCCTACAAGATCCATCAATTGCAGGTCTTTATCATCTCCATTGGCATCATAACTTAAATCCAATGATTTCGGCGTATACACTTGACTGGCTTCCATCGCTTCCAGCACTTGTTCTTCCGTACATCCTAAATATTCAGCAATATCCTCTATTTTAGGACTTCTTTGAAGTTTTTGATTGAGTGCAATTCTAGCCGCATTTACTTTTTTCGATAGCTCTTGTATTCTGCGAGGAACCCTGATAGACCAACCTTTATCTCTAAAATGCTTTTTTATTTCACCTATAATGGTAGGTGTTGCAAAACTTGAAAATTCGAATCCCCTACTTAAATCAAATCTTTCGATAGCGTAAATGAGACCTAAAGAAGCAACTTGATAAATATCCTCATATTCAATTCCTTTATTTATATATTTTTTTGATAAAATTTCAGCAATATATAAATATCGATTTACCAGTTCATTTCTGATATCTATGTCTTTTGTTTCCGCATATCGCTTAAACAATTCCTTTTCATTTAATTTTTTCGGGGAATCTACATTTTCATTAGTCGCAGCACAGGCCACATTCTTCATTAATTATCCTCCCCTAGATACTTAGTCATCTGAATGGTTGTTCCTTCCCCTACATTAGAGATTACTTCCACCTCATCCATCAGGGATCTGATAATAAATATACCCAACCCTCCTTCTTTTGGATTTGAAAGATCGGGCTCTTCCAGTTTATTGCATCGAAATCCGTTTCCATAGTCAACTACATGGATTGTAATTTTATCTTTATCTATGAAAAATTTAACGTCAAAATTGGTTTTATTCTCACAAACTCCATGTGTGATCGCATTGGTACAAGCTTCTGCTACAGCTACTTTTATGTCTTCAAGTTCCTCTACATTGAATCCCATTCTGCTTGCCACAGCAGATGCTGTTAATCGTACAACACTTACATACTCTGGTTTGCTGGGTACAGATATGGACAAACTATCAGTCATTTGATTTTCCACCTTCTCCATCATTATTATATTATTCATAATTCATCGGTTCACCCTTCTATTCTATAATAAATATCTTGTTTAGTCCTGTAATACTTAAAAGTTTTGATATGTTGGGCTTTGCATTAGAAATAATAATATTTTTATTATCTTGTTTTAACCTTTTTAATGCACCAATTAAAACACCCAAGCCTGTACTGTCAATATAATCCAGCTCCAGACAATTGATTTTAACATTTGTACTATGCTCATTCAAAATATTGATGAGCGTGTCCTTTAACTTGTTGGCCGTATAGATGTCTATTTCTCCGATTACATCTACAACCCATAAATTTTCCTCTTGGTTTAAAGTTGCATTAATCTTTAGTGGCACAAGACTACCCCCTTCATTTTTCTTTTAAAATATTACCCTTAACCACATGAAATTAAACATTTATCTCATATTCCGCCTAACTATTTTTACCAATTTAAATAATTTTGAAAATATCTGAGCTTCAAAAAGGAGTTTTTGATTTTATCTCGAATAATTGTATTATCAAGTATTCGAGGTGAATTCTATGAATT
>NZ_LOEE01000006.1 GCF_001562415.1 Thermotalea metallivorans
AACTGCTTTACAGGAAAAACTGTTCCTGACAAAAGAGACGATTAATGAATTTTTGGACTACTTTGTCTCGACTTTGCCTGATTATATCAAGCTAAAGCTATCAGTTGCTTCCTGCGAAAGTTGATTTTTAAGCTTATGAACCATTTTCCTACAATGTCCTAGAGACTGAAGGAATTTGTATAAGTAAAAATTCCTTCAGTCTCGTGAAATGGGAATTTAAATTTTAGGCAGAATAATTATTATTCTAATAAAGATTAGGAGGTATAACTATGAGTAAAAAGAAACTTCTTTTTATTCGTGGAGGCATCCACAAAGAATTTGCTTACAAAACTTTTTTTAAAAAAAACTGTGAAATGATTATGATGGATAATCCCTCAAATGAGCAACTTGCATTTGCAGATTATCCATATTGTATTAGTGATGTTAGGGATACTGAAGAGATGTTCAATTTATCTTTGGATATATATAAGAATAAAGGCTTTGACGGAATTTGTACGTTTATGAACAGTCCAATAATAGCAATTGGTATGTTAAGCGATTACTTGGGTTTTGACTACCTAAGTGAAGAAACTGCTCGAATACTTAATAATAAATACGAAGTAAGAAGATTTTTAAATGTACATGGTGTTGAACAGTTACAATTTTTTAAGATATTAAGTTATGAAGATTTGAAGAGATGTGCGGATGTTCTAAAATATCCTTTTATATTAAAGCCAACTGATAATGCATCTAGCAAAGGCGTAATTATAATTAACAATTCTGATGAGTTGGAATCGAGCTATAAATTTTCTTTAAGTGCATCTTTTAATAAGGAATTAATCGCTGAAGAATTTATCGACGGAGATGAGTATTGTGTTGAAGTACTTATTTATAATTACCAGCCTTACATAATTTCTATTTCGAAAAAATATGTTACTAAAGAAAAGTATTGCATTGAACTTATGGATATTACTCCTGCTCCAATAACAGAAGAGTTAAGAAAAATAATATCAGACTACATAACTGATACAGTAAGAACTCTTAATATAGGCAATTGGCTTTTACATATTGAATTCAAGGTTGATGAGAGTCTTCAACCAAATATAATAGAAATAAATCCAAGAGCTGCTGGAGGTAATCTTATAGAGTCAATATATCATCTAAAGGGATTAAATCTGTTTGATTATTTTTTTGATATTATGCTAAAAAATGAGATCAATCAAGAAAAACTTGTAGAAGAGATTCGTAAGCCATATAATGGATATTCTCTTTTTTATTCTTTTATTAATCCAACAACTTCAGGTATTATCAAGAAGATTAGAGGTATAGAAGATGTTAGGAAATCCTTTAAGAATGATTCAGAGAGACTAATTTTATTCTATAACGAAGGAGCATTCTTGCCAGAACCTAGTTCAAATTCTGAATTTAGAGGTAGTTTATATCTTTTTGACAATGATATTGATTTGCTAGTTAGTCGCACCAGAGAAATAGAAAAGTTAATTCATTATGAATTTGAAGGGGAGTGATTATTTTGAGCCTCAGATTACTTAAAGTATGTGATATAAGCGATATTATTCACTTTTTTACAAATGAGTTAAATAGTGTGAGCAACTTGATTATTCCTATATATGAAGAAGTTATCCCAAGATTTACAAAAAAATACCCGCTAGGTCAATACACATACCATTTTGAAGATACTTGTACTGCTAATAAAAATGATAATGAAATTAGCATGATGTATTTAGAAGAAATTATTAATAGCCATAATTGTTTATGCGATAATAATGATTATATTTGTTTTTATAGTAATAAAATTAGCGAGTGCACAGATGAGTTATTCCTAAGTCTACTTTATGCTAAATATTCGAATCGAAAATTATTGTATACCTCTATAAAAAATGAAATACACGATCTAATATTAAATAATATCATCAGTAGTGTTTTTGTTATTCTTCCATTTCATGAATTTAGCAGTATGGAACGATTTTTACTGAGAGAGAAGAACCCACATGTTAATATTGGATATTTGCCTTATTATAATAAATTTACAATTAATTTCTATATTCTAAAATATATTATGTTTAATAAAGCCAGTTACAATGGGGCATCTATAATATTTAATAGAGTGGATCAAGATGCTGACAATATTATTTCAATTGCAGATAGTAATTATTATTTGCCAAGAAAGTTCTGTACTAAAGACTCTATTTTTCAAATATTAAATAGCTATAATGAATTTTTAGAGTTCAATTATATGTCACATTGTAGAGAATGTGTTCTTCGATTTAATGATTTCATTTATTGTGGCATGAATAACATAATTGATGAGTGTAAGGTAGATGATAAACATTTGCCGTGCTGTTATTATGATAAGTGTGATTGTTATATTGAAAATATTGAAAAACATAATGTTTCTGAGATTAATGCAAGTTTCTACTTTTTAAATGGTTGCAATATAGGTGATTTAAACAATAGTATTATTCCATATAACTATACAGTAGTATCAAATTTAATTGAAAATAATTCAATCTCTATTATCACGAGTGCAGGTATTAAAACTGGAAATATTGCTGAGAACATTTTGGCACATAATTTGTTATACAATGGATATTCAGTTGGTGAAATTGAAAATGAAATAAATAAATTCCTAGAATATAGCAAGATAGAAACAAATAATTATTTCTTATTAGGGGATCCTTTATTCAGAGTTTCAGGTAAATCTATAATATCTGCTAAATATAAAAAGAGCTTGTTGGATGATGGTACACTTGATGTTCAAATTAGTGAGATTCAAAACGAAACATACATTGAGATTCCAATAGATGAATTAACTGGATGTATATTTATAAATGACATACTATTTGATAAGCAATTGTATGACAAAAAGAATGATATCTACTTTTATATCACAAAATGCAAGGATGCTGACCGACAGAAATTAATAATTTTCTCACGCGCCAAATTTTCTGTCAACACGATTCAAGTAAAAATTTCTAACAATGATAATTTTGAACAGCAAATAAATGAACTAAAAGAATACTTGGATAGAATTAATTTCTTGAAAGAGCAATTTCCTCTCGAAAATATATATAAAGGGAAAATTATTGATATTGAAAACAATCTTAAAAAAGTACTGATGAAGTGTAAGACTTATAAATTTTCAATAAACGGATTTTTAAATTTGAAGAATTCAATATTAAATATGAAAAAAAAATTTGAACATATTTTTGAAAGCATTTTTAATGATGTAACTTTATATACAAACAAACAGCAAAATAATTTTTATGAAGATGTTACTGAAAGAAGAAGTACAATAGAGAAAGTTAGTTATGATAATATTTGTACGAGTTGTCAGGATGTAACACTAATGAATCAATATAAAATTTGCTCGATTGGAAGAACATATTATAGAACTAGTATCAAGTGTTATAAATGTGGTCTTATTCAAGATGTACCTGATTTTAATTTAGGTATAAGCTCATATTTAGATTTAAAGTTTGATATAAAAGGAAATGATATCAACATCATGGAACTTACTAACAATAGTAATAAAAAGATAAAGTTAATGATTTCTGCAGTATGCATTGACTCTAAAGATATAATAGTGCAGATGAAGGATAGTATAATTGAACTTAAGCCTAATAAAAGTCATGTTGTAAGCATATTTGTAAAACCAAAAGCGAATCTTAAAAAACATTATTACTTATTCTCTTTTTACATTATGGCTGAAGGAAATTTCTATTATATTTCAAAAACACTTAGTTATCAATAAGTTTCAATGATGGGAAAGGAGATATTAAATGAAAAGATTAGGAAGTTTTCTTAGTACTTTTTTAAATAAAAACTATGATAAGAATCTATTGGCAACTTTAATATCAAGAGTCTTAGCAGCTTTAGGCTATACTATGATCATGCCCTTTTTAGCAGTTATGCTTGCAAAGTACCATGATTTAAGTACTACTCAAGTGGCCTTAATAGTAGGCACTTACGCGTTTTCACAGACTGGACTAATGATACCCGCAGCTTTTATAGTAAATAAGATAGGCTATAAGCTAAGTATGATAATAGGAAGAATATTAGGCGGAGTATTATACGTGCTATTTTTATATATTTCAAATGTTAACTTGCTTATATTGATAAGCATAGCAGTAGGACTTGGATCTTCAATGTTCAATTTAGCTTGTAAAGGCTTTATTTCTCTTGAAACTGCATCTGATGAACAAAAAAAGCTACATGCATTTGCTTTGTATAATATGTCCCTGAATCTAGGGGGTGCTCTAGGCCCACTAATAGGTGCTTTATTTATGGATAAAGATTATCTAGCATTTCTATTATATATAGTAGCAGCATTAAATATTTTATCTGCTATTATTATAGATAGGATGGTTGTTTTTAAGTTGAATAGAAATCCTGAAAACACCATTAAAAGTAGCCTAAAGGGGTTTGTGGCAGTTCTCAAGAATAAGAAATTTTTATTTTATTTTATTTTAACAGTGATGATTCATCTATCATTTAGCCAGTTTTTTTCAGTTCTGCCACTTTATTTTTCTAAAAACAATGTATCCATGTCAGTGTATTCAATCATGCTTACTATCAATACAATTATGGCAGTATTTCTTCAAGTTCCATTAATGTATATAGTCAATAAAAAGCTTAAACACAATAGTATGCTTGGGTTAGGCTTAGGATCTTTATTAATAGGATTTAGTATATTTATGGTTTTTATCAATACAAATTTAGTTATATTACTTATTATAGCAATTGTATTTACAATAGGAGAATTAGTATTTACGCCATTTGAAGATAAAGCCATCTCAGATGTAATAGATAACAGTGAATATACAGCAGCATACTTTGGTTTTGCTAGCTTTGGATGGTCCCTATCCAAGGGATTAGGAAATTATATTGGGATAAAAATGCTTTCTGTTTTTAATAAATATTCATTTAGCATGTTTGTTTCAAGTTTTTCATTTATTGTATTTATGGTAGTATTATTAATATGGCTAATTAAACCCAATAAAATAACATTACTTTCAGAAAAAAATAACATAGTCGAAGAGCATTCATAGTAGGTCATAATTATTGCTAAACTTTATATTGATGTTATTGTGATAATTCCATTATATTTGAATCCGCAAATAAAGATAAGTACTTTTAATTCCCTACAAAAACATAATTTGTAATCAAAAGTATGAATCTTGGATTATTGTAGAAGGAAAACATGAGATGTTAATTCAAAAAGACGGCATTTATGCCAGATTGTATAGGGCACAATTTGACGGGTTTATCTCGGATGGGGATTAATAGCTTTTTCAGGAGATGGGAAAGACGGAGAAAGGCAAAAGGAGGGTGCATATGAGACATTACGGATTATATATCAATGGTGAATGGTTGGCGTTGGAAAACTTGGATAAGATCGAAGTCATCAATCCTGCTACGGGAGAAATTCTAGGTACAGTGCCGAAGGCAGGGGAGCAGGAAACCAAAATGGCCATTGAGGCTGCCTATGAAGCTTTTGGGGTATGGTCTTCTTTGCCTGCCAATGAGCGGGCCGATTCTTTGAAACGATTGCACCAGTTGATTTTAGAGGAAAGGGAAGAACTTGCAAGGATTATGACTTTAGAGCAAGGAAAACCTCTCCAAGAAGCTATGGGGGAAGTCATGTATGCTGCTAGTTTTGTAGAATGGTATGCAGAGGAGGCAAAGAGAATTTACGGAGAGACGATTCCTGCATGGAAGGAAAATAAAAGGATCATGGTGCTCCGCCAGCCCGTGGGTGTAGTAGCCGCCATTACTCCATGGAATTTCCCGGCCGCCATGGTGACAAGGAAACTGGCTCCGGCGCTGGCGGCGGGTTGTACGGTAATCCTCAAACCGGCTACCCAGACACCTTTGACAGCTATGAAGCTCTTTGCATTGTTTGAAAAGGCAGGTTTTCCCAAGGGGACGGTAAATATTATCACGGGATATGCAGGAGAAATCGGAAAAGCCTTTATGGAGGATTTAAGGGTAAGAAAAATAACCTTCACCGGATCTACGGAGGTTGGAAAGATTCTAATGAAGCAATCGGCCGATACAGTCAAAAGAATATCCTTGGAATTGGGAGGGCATGCGCCTTTTATTGTATTTGATGATGCAGACCTGGACAAGGCCGTGGAGGGGGCAGCAGCATCCAAATTCCGCAACTGTGGGCAGGTGTGCGTAGCTTCCAACCGGTTTTATGTACAGGAAAATGTAGTAGAGATGTTTATAGAGAAGCTAAAGAATAAATTGAAACACTACAAGGTAGGCTATGGCTGGGAAGAAGGTGTTCATATCGGACCCCTGATTGATAAAAAAGGGTACCAGAAGGTGGAACAGCATATTCAGGATGCCGTAGCAAAGGGCGCAAAAATTGAAGTGGGCGGAAAGGGATATCATCGAGGTGAGGCCGAGGATGCAGGCTATTTCTTTGAACCTACCGTATTGTCGGGGGTTACAGAGGATATGCTGGTGATGCAGGAGGAGACCTTTGGCCCTGTCATGCCTATCATCGCCTTTAGGACGGAAGAAGAGGCGATCCGGGCAGCAAACAATACCCGCTACGGTTTGGCGGCATACCTGTTCACCGAATCCCTATCCCGGGGCATAAGAATTTCGGAAAAGCTGGAATATGGTATTGTAGGGTTGAATGACGGCATGCCTTCTACGGCCCAGGCACCCTTTGGGGGATTTAAGGAAAGCGGATTGGGCCGGGAAGGTGGCCATCACGGCTTGGAAGCTTTTTTGGAGACAAAATATATATCCATTGGCCTGTAATGAGGGATTGGTCTTTTCAAAATATAAAACGGGTGACTATTCTGAAGCATCGATTGGTTTAGCGTATTTAAATTTTACCTGGTCATTATAGGCTGGGATTTCTATCTTATCTTTTTTTTCGATTTTTAAATCAAACCTGTTTTCTTTGGCAATATTCCATGCCAGCCCATATTTTAGATTTAAAATAGATACTAATTTGTCCGGATTTCCTATGCATTGAATTTCGAAAGGAGGAAACACACTTCGATTATTTATCGTCAGCTTGTTATCAGTTTTTATGTATGCGATTTCTGTCAGTGAAACAATGCGTTCATTATTAATGCTGATAGCTTCTGCTCCATGGGCATTTAAAGTATTTATTATTAATAATAAGTGATCTGTGTAATCGCTTAATTGATTATAGTTTGCATATAATTCAGAATTATTCAGTGTTATGGAGATCCCTGGCCCTGTAACCTTTGTTCTTCCATTTAATATTTTATATTTATGAATATCTTGTTGTATTTTTTTTATAGAAACATCTTTATCAGCTTCTATATTTTTATATTCTTCTATGATGCTATCCAAACGTTCCATTTCCTTTAAAATATTTTGTCTCTGGTTTCTTATGCTATTAAGCTCTGACTCCAGTTGTTTTGCTATGACAGAAGGAACTTGCCCTTCTGTCATTTTTTCTACCGATCTAAACTGAACTGCAAAAATTATTCCTAAACAAATAGCACAAATGAATAATGCAAAACTGCTTTTTTTCAAAACAAATCACCATCCTTGTATCTTAATGTATTTATTAGATGCTTACATTAGAAAATTTATCCTATCAATACAATTATAGCCTATATTTTACTGAATACATCATAAATTTTTCATTGTGTTAATGTCAATAAAAATTTAGGCCAGTTACTGGAGTAAAATTAGGCCACCAATTCATAAAAAATTAGTCTACATTTGTCTGTTTTGAAAGAGCCTGCTTAAACCTGTAGCTTTCCCCATCAATGTTCAGTATGTGTGCATTATGGGTCAGGCGGTCAAGCGAGGCGGCTGTCATTTGTTCATCACCTAACACCTCCGTCCATTTTGGAAATTCTAAGTTTGTAGTTATTATAAGGCTGCCTCTCTCATATCGGGAGGAACAAAACTGGAAGAGCAATTCAGCCCCGATTTTGCTGAAAGGCACATAGCCTAATTCATCAAGAATTACTAAATGCGGAGCCAGCCATTGTTTTTCTAGTCTATTTAACCGATATTCCTGCTGTGCTGCAAGCAATTCGTTAATCAAACCGGCTGCCGTGTAGAATTTAACTCTCATGCCCTGCCGACAGGCCTCATAACCGAGAGCAATCGCAATATGGGTTTTGCCTACTCCGGAGTTACCTATCAACAGAATATTTTCTCTTTTTCGGATATATTCTCCCTGCATAAGTTTCAGTACCCGCGGCTTGTTTAGGGAGGGTATAGCAAGAAAGTCAAAGCTTTCAATCGTTTTAATTACTGGAAAGCCAGCTTGTCGGATTCCTCTCTGGATCCGATTGTTTTCCCGCTGGTGTACTTCCTGCTCCAGTACGCACAGTAGGTATTCTTCATAATCCAGATTGTTGTCTGCGGCTTCTCTTGCCAGGGATTCATAGGTTTTTGCAGCCTGAGGCATTTTCAGCTTTTTCAAGTAAGCTTCCATCAGCATTTTATTGAGCGACATTATTGTCCACCTCCTCAGATATAAAATACAGCTATGTGACTGGTGAAGACAAATTCTTCTACATTCTAAGCATCATCGATGTGGCAGACGCTCTATTGTTGCTTTTCATATGGGTCTTAGGTGCACCGCTGAGGATGCGGTGACTACGTTAAAAACAGCCCTTTGAAAGCGGCAGGTTTATGATGCAGAACATATGTCTATCCTCCGTTTAGATAATGGTCCTCAATATATTCGTCATACCTTTGCTGATGCTTGCAAAGACCTAGGGGTAGAGCATGAACGAATTCCCTATAAGACACCCAATATGAATGCATATATTGAGTCCTATCACAGCATTTTGGAGGATGAATGTCTTGGAATTACTGAATTTGAAAGCTATGCTTCAGCATATAATGAAGTTCATGACTTTGTAAGGAGATATAATACAAGACGCATCCATTCTGGTGCAAAGTTTATGCCTCCCAATGAATATTTTTGGTATCTACAGGAATCAGATAAAGAACTAAGAATTTTTCTGTAACAAAGGTCTGACAAAGCGAACTCTTGATATTGAGGGCATCCATGATAGCCTAGTGGTGGCAATGCTCTATGATTTTTGGCTTGCCCCAGAGCTAGGAAATCATGGATGCGGAGGCTCAATGTCAAGAGCAGACCGTAGGTAAAAGATATACCCTGATAAAAAAGTAAAATACTATGTATTCATAAGAAAACTTAAGCTTGTGTCCAATAATAGGGGGTCAGCCCGCCACCACGTTTTCAATGTGAAAACTGTGGTGGCATAATGGAACCTATTAAATATACAACTAAAGACGGCATCTCATATACTTTTAAAGCGCAAATTTAGTCAAGTGTAGAGATTGCGCGATAGCGCTTTTTTATTTTTATCCAATTAATTGATGATTTCTTGTAAAATTTTTCAGGAAAATTAAACAACTTCATAATTCCTTCACAATTCCTTTCTATAATAAAACCATACAATAAAAGAAAGGATGAGGAAAATGAAAAAAATCATTATTTTATCCATTGTAGCGGTGATGATATTGTCCCTAGGACTGGTGGCCTTTGCTGAAACCCAAGACACCAAAGAAATACCGGTATGGTTTACAGAAATGATCAAGTGGAAAAAAGAGCAAATACAGAAAGCACTGGATGCAAAACAAATCACAGAAGAACAGGCAAAATTTTTCAATGAAAGATTAGATGCCATGGAAAAATATCATAAAGAAAATGGATTTAACTTCCCTGCAGGCTGTGGCATGGGCGGCGGTTTTGGCAAAGGGGGAAGGGGTTTTGGCGGCGGCATGATGAGAGGCTTTTTCGGACCAGCGCCCCAAACCAATAGTTTCTAAATCATAGGCTCCTTTTATAGGAGCTTATTTTTTTCAGGCAAAATCTATGTTTAAAGGAAAGGATATGATATATAATATTAAATAGACAAAGAGGAAAGGAAGAATCGGGCAAATGGAGAATGTACGGGAGTTAATGGAACAAATTATAGATGCCGGAACCTTGATAGATTTGGTATTAAGCTATGTTCGAAAAAAAGATCCCGAGGGATTTCAAAAGGTAGACGTTCGTCCCGTCATGTTGAAAGATGGTCTTTATTATCAATTTACTTATCATTATAAGAACAAGGCAACCCATGAAAATATGGCGCCAAAGGATGCCGTGGATAAGATTCAGGATTTGCTTGGGAACTATTTTAGACAGGGCCAGTGTTTTACAAGGGAAGGAGATTATCAGATACTCATCAGTAAAAAGTTTAAAGTAAACATCTTGAAAAAGAGTCCAACAAAAACAATGAAAGACCTTTCCCATAACCGCAGGAAGAAATATATTATTCCTGAAAATATACCCAATCCCTTCCTTATACGATTGGGTGTCATGAATGAAAAAGGAAAAGTACTGGCAAACAAATACGATAAGTTTAGGCAGATCAACCGATTTTTGGAGATGGTTGCCGATGTCATCCCTGCCCTAGAAGATAAAGGGGAAGGTCTTCAGATTGTAGATTTCGGCTGTGGGAAGTCCTATCTTACCTTTGCTTTGTATCATTACCTGACAGAAATTTTAAAGCTTCGGGCAAATATCACCGGCTTGGATCTGAAAAAAGATGTGGTTGACCATTGCAATGAAATTGCCAGGGAACTAGGATACGGAAATTTGGAATTTTTTGTAGGGGATATCGGACAATTCCAAGGCAAAGAGAGGGTACATATGGTTGTAAGCCTTCATGCTTGCGATACAGCCACCGATGCCGCTTTGGTAAAGGCTGTGGAATGGGGAGCCGACGTTATTTTTTCTGTTCCCTGCTGTCAGCATGAACTGTTGCCTCAGATTCATAATGAAGTGATGGGCCCTATGGAAAAACACGGAATCATTAAGGAAAGATTGTCCAGCTTGATTACGGACAGCATCCGGGCCAATCTATTGGAAATCATGGGATATGCAACCCAGTTGCTGGAGTTTATTGATATGGAGCATACACCGAAGAATATATTGATCCGGGCAGTAAAATCTGACAGGATTCCTAAAAGTGCTGTGGAAGAATATAAAAGGTTCAAGGCATTTTGGCAGATTAACCCCTATATGGAAAGAGCCTTGGGGGAGAAGCTGCAAAAAAGACTTCAAGGATAAAAAGAGAGGGAGAGAAAATGAACGAAATTAAAAAGATTGTAACGGAGGATAAAGAAAAATTCTATAACTATATGAATATAAAATTGACAGGATTGATTTGCGAAGAGTCTGATTGGCTGGCCAACCTGTCTAATGCTTCAGCCTTGTTGTACCTTTTGCTGGACCATATCAATTGGGCAGGATTTTATCTTTACAAGAATGGTGAATTGGTCTTAGGGCCATTCCAGGGAAAACCTGCATGTACCCATATTGCCATCGGCAAAGGCGTATGCGGTACGGCAGCCAAAGATTTAAAAATTCAGGTAGTAAAGGATGTTCATCAGTTTCCGGGACATATCGCCTGTGATCCTGCCTCCCAATCAGAAATTGTGGTGCCCATTGTCCATGAGGGAAAATTGATGGGGGTGCTGGATATCGATAGCCCTGTCAAGGCAAGATTTGACGAGGAGGATGCCAAAGGTCTTCAGAAGTTTGTGGATACCCTGAATCAATACATGGATTGGTCAAAAATTGTATAAACCGCTGCCTTTGGCAGGCAGCGGTTTTTTTAGACCAATCGAATCTGATGATATACTTTTTTGCCCTTTCGGATCATCAAAGTACCGTCTTTAAAATCTTCTTCCTTCACCATAAGCTGTATGTCTTCTACTTTTACGTCGTCAATGGCAATACCGCCCTGTTGGACCAGGCGTCTGCCCTCACTCCGGGATGGAACCAGGTTGGCCCTTGTCAGCAGTGTTAGAATATCCATGCCTTCCGAAAGTTCAATGCGGGGGATTTCTGTAAAGGGTACATTTTCTGTGGAGGTGCCTTTGCCAAACAAAGCCTTGGCTGCTCCATCAGCCTTTCTTGCTTCTTCTTCCCCATGAACCAGCTTTGTTACTTCGAAGGCTAGGATTTCTTTTGCTTTATTGATTTCCGCTCCCTGTAATGCGCCCAGGCGCCGTACTTCATCCATAGGGAGGAAGGTTAAGAGGGCCAGGCATTTTTCCACATCCTGATCGTCCACATTTCTCCAATATTGGTAGAAATCATAGGGAGATGTTTTTTCAGGATCCAGCCAGATGGCACCGGATTCTGTTTTTCCCATCTTTTTGCCTTCACTGGTTGTCAGCAGGGTGAAAGTCATGCCATAAGCCATGCCCCCTTCTGCTCTCCGGATCAGGTCAGCGCCGGCGATGATGTTGGACCATTGATCGTCCCCACCCAACTGCAGCTTACAGCCGTATCTTCTGTATAACTCCAGGAAGTCATAGGACTGCATCAACATGTAATTAAACTCAAGAAAGGATAATCCTTTCTCCATGCGGGATTTAAAGCATTCTGCCGTCAACATTCGATTGACAGAAAAATGCCTGCCGATTTCCCGCAGGAAAGGAATATACTTTAGATCCATCAGCCAGTCGGCATTGTTGACCATGAGGGCTTTTCCCTCAGAAAAGTCCAAGAATTTGGAAAGTTGCACCTTGAAACGTTCAGCATTTTGCTCGATTTCTTCAAAGGACAGCATCTTTCGCATATCGGTTTTACCGGAAGGATCGCCCACCATCGTGGTGCCGCCGCCAATCAATACAATGGGTCTGTGACCAGCCTGCTGCATATGGGCCATGGCCATGACTTGCAGGAAGTGCCCTACGTGCAGGCTGTCGGCAGTAGGATCGTAGCCTGTATAAAAAGTCACAGACTCCTTCCCGAGCAGTTCCCGGATCTCTTCTTCATGGGTAGTCTGTTTGATAAAGCCCCGCTCTTTTAAGGTATCAAATACATTTGCCATGCCAAAACCTCCTATCCTCAAGATTGATAAAATAGAAAAGGGGCTTCTCACTCCATAAGGACGAGAAACCCCGTGGTACCACCTTAATTCACATGATAAACATGCCTTTGGCCACGATAACGGGTGGGGACCGTCGAAGCTTTTTATACTTCGAAGCTCCAGAGCGTATTTCGTCTTGCCATGTGCTGCAGATCTTTCACCGGCCGATCTGCTCTCTGAAATTGTAACCATGGAGACTACTGAACTCTTTCACAGCTTTTTCTATGACTATATTTTATCCTATATTATCATATGTATGAGTTCTATGGCAAGACAGAGGAAAAAAATTTTTATTCCTTTTGTCAGGCAATTGGCCATGGAATAAGAATCAGGAAGCTCAAATTTATTTTAACCTTTCTTTTTTATATTGCTATTTAAACCGTATATCACGGCAAAGCTAAACACAACAGCAATGAGCATCAATAGATTGGCTGTTTCCTTGTCTCCGCTCTCAGCAGCAAAATAGATGGCAAGGGGGATAGTTTGGGTTTTTCCCGGAATATTTCCGGCGACCATAAGGGTAGCTCCAAATTCCCCCAAGGCCCTGGCGAAGGATAGGATGATGCCGCTGAAGATACCGGACCGGGCCAGGGGCAAGGTAATCCTCCAGAATACCTTTTTTTCATCGGCTCCCAGGTCCATGGCTGCTTCTTCATAATCCTGTCCCACATTTAAGAAAGCAGCTTTGCAGCTCTGATACATTAGAGGGAGAGAGACGATGAGGGCAGCTATGCAGGCGGCAGTCCAATGGAAAACAAGGGTGATGCCGAAGGTATGGTAAAGAATCTTACCGATAAGGCCCCTTTTGCCGATGAGGATGAGGAGACCGTAGCCCACCACCGAGGGTGGAAGAACCATGGGCAAAAGGATAAAAGTTTCCAGCAGATCTTTCCCTTTGAATTGATATTTTGTAAATAGTCTGGCCAGCAAAACGCCTATCCCAAGGGTCAGGAGAGTAGATAGAAAGGATATCTTTAAAGATAAAATAATCGGTTCCCAGATCACTTGACAGACCTACTTCCCTAAAAATTCAAAGCCGTGGGCTTTAAATATTTTTATAGATTGACTGTTGTTCAAATAGTTGAGAAATTGCCTGGCAGCATCCTTATTCCTACTGGAGGAAAGGATTGCTGCGGGATATACTATGGGCTGGTGAGTTTCTTCAGGAAAGACCTCCTTGACTATGCCAGTGGTCAGCCGAGCAGCATCGGAGCTGTAAACAATTCCTGCAGCTAGTTCTCCCCTTTCCACATAGGTGACGATTTGACTTACATCCTTTGTGTATACAATCTTGCCCTTCAATTGATCCCAAAGATTTAAATATATAAGGGATTCCTTGGCATATTGCCCTGCAGGGACAGATGCCGGGGTGCCGATGGCCATTTTGATGTCCTGGCCAAGCAAGTCTGAAACAGCAGATATCTTATCTCCATATTCCTTTGCCACAATCAAGGTCAGTTTGTTTTTCAACAGATAAGTCCGGCTATCCCGGTCAATAAGGCCATGGTCCTCCAAAACCTTCATTTGCTGTGGAGCAGCAGATATAAAGACATCACAGGAGAGGCCCGCCTCTATTTGTTTTTGCAATACGCCGGATGCGGCAAAATTAAAAGTAATAGGGATTCTTGTTTCCCGTTGGAAATTTTGCCCGATTTCCTTCAGTGCCGCCTCCAAGCTGGCGGCAGCTGATATGGTAATACTTTTTTCTTTGAGAACAGAAGGGGTTTGCGGTTTGTGAGAACAGCCCTCAAAAATGAATGAAATCGCTAAAATGAGGAAAGTTAAAAATATTTTCTTCATGGTAAATTCCTCCATGGAATTTCTAAATTGCTTTTATCGTTATATTTTCAACCGTATAACGGTCTTAAAAAATAAACAAAATCTTTGCCAAAGCTTTGCAAGAAAGATTTTGCTGGCACTGTATAAGGAAAGCAAAAGACTCATAGGTTATCGAAGATCTTTTGATAAAGGTTTAAGATGACCTTCTCTGCTTCCGTTTCTAATTGCTCGTACTTGGCAATAAGCTGCTTTCCTTCAGGAGTCAATAGGGAACTTCCCCCTTCGGCTCCACCTATTTTTTTGTCAAGAATTTTTATACCCAAAGCCTTTTCCAGGTTGTCAATCAAATGCCATGCCTTGCTATAGGACATATCCATGGCAAGGGCAGCCTGCCTTAGAGATCCCAATTTTTCCACTTTTAAAAGCAATTCCTTAGGACCTCTTCCAAATATTTTTTGCTGATCTTTTTCAATCCATATTTTCCACTTTATCTCCATATAATCACCTATGGAGAATTATAGCATAGAGAAAAATTTACGGAAAGGGGAATATTCATGGAATTATCTTAAAATTTTTAAAAGTATTTGTGTATGACATAAATCATTTTATAGTATTCGATTATGTCTGAATTCAGTATACGGCTGACAGAGATTACATTGGCATCCTGTAGGTTCCCTTGTGCTTCGTCGATCAGTCGATGCAAAATGGTTTGTAATTTATGAATATGTTCAAGTATTTCCTGGATTTGGGACATTTTCAACACCTCCAAACAATACAGGTTATGCGAATTTAGCAAAAATTATACTCTATACCTTGTAGAGATTGAAATGGACAAAATTTATACAAGGGTGAATCTTTTGCAAACATAAAATTGACAAGGTATTATAAAACGTGATAATATTGAGCATGTGTTTTATGTGTTTCCATTTTCTGAGTTAACATGAAAGCACAAAGTCAGTTCGAAACCAGATTGACTAGAAATAAAATTACCCCTCTAATTTCAACGGCTAGAGGGGTTTAATATTTGCATTGCTAATCCATTGCTAATCCGACTATAAAAACATCGTTTTTTCCAACAGATTAGTAGCTTCTTTTTGCATATTAGGTAGTACATGGGAATATAGATCGAGTGTCATTTGAATTTTTGAATGTCCTAAAATCTCACTTACTATTTTGACATGTATGCCAGTTTTGAGAGCGATGGTAGCAAAGGTATGGCGGAGGTCATGAAAGCGTATCTGAGGCAATCCTGAATGTTCTACGATACGTTTAAAAGTGGATAGTAAAGTTTTGGGGTTATATGGTTGCCCAGATGGATTTGTGCAAATATAACCGCTTTCTTCATACTCATCTTGCAACATCAACTTAAGTTCTTTTTGTCGGATTCTTTGTTTTTTAAGTGCCCTTTTCGTTTCCTCCATTAGGGCAATCTTTCTAGTCTTACCTGTCTTTGGCTCTTTCAACTCCATATTCCTTTGCATAGAATGCCTTATCGTCAATGTTCCTTGAGCTTCATCATAATCTTCCCAGCGCAATGCACAAATCTCTCCCTGCCGCATACCTGTGGTAAGCGCTATAAGATATGCGATATAATATGGTTTGTCCTCAATTATAGATAAGAATTTTTTAACGATATCAATATCCCAAACCTTAAATGATCTGTAATTTTTTTTAGGTTTTACTATGCCTAGTATGGGATTTTGCGGTATTAATTGCCATCTTACTGCCTGCTCAAGTATTGATTTTAGGCAAAAATAATGATTGTTAATGGTGCCATAAGATTTGCCATCCATTTCAAGATCGTTGATGTATTTTTGCAGATGCAAGGTTTTGATTTTTGATATCTTCATGTTGCCCAACTTTGGTATTATAGACAATCTGATTATGTCATCATATCTTGCATATGTCTGGGCGGCAAGATTCTTCTTGGCATATCTTTTCCATTCTTCTGCGACATCTTTTAAAAACATCTCTCCAGTGCCGAAATAATACCCTTGCTCTACTTCTAAAAGTTTTCTTGGAAGATCCTTTTCGGCCTCTTTTTTGCTATTGTATCCTGAAAACCATTTTTGACGTTTCTTACCATGCTCGTCAACGCCTAAATATACAACAATTGCATATTTATTCCCCCTCTTGACTATGCTCCCTCTCACTTTAACCTCTCCTTTAATCGAATATATGTTCTGAAAAACGAGTAAAAAAATATATCTATGTACTATTCAAAACTTTTATAAATCCATAATGGATCGAAATATACTATGCAACTTTTGGTCTTGTAGCAAATACCGTATTTTTCTTTATAATATTTTAAGGTGCTTTCTAAAAATTCTTCGGTGACGCCTAGGTATTCAGCTAATTCGTACTTGTTTCTGATGCCTTCATCCGAAGCTTGTACCAATTTTTCAATGCTTACAAGCTGTTCATATCCCCAAGCCCTAGCTCTTCTTTCCTGTTTTCTATTTCCGATCTTAGTTTGGTCCACAATATCGCTAAAACTTGTGTAGTAGTGGCCCAATTCTTCTGCAAGAATGCAAGTTTTTTCGATTGTGGTATCTATATTTGAGCCGATGGCGATTATATTATCTGCGTACAGCCCCTTGTTTCTGCCAGTTAAATTCATCTCTATGATTTCAATATTTTCATCTTCTGCTATTTGTAGAAGTTCCAAATATCCCATTCAAACACCCCTTAGCTGATGATTTACTTAATAGACTTGAGATAAGCAATATCAGATTGTCCATGTTTTAGATCTTTGATATCTGTTTTCATAGAAGAAATATCTACTTCCATAGAATTCACCTTTGATTCCATGGAGGATATTTTTTCTAATAATAATTCTAATAATTCTCTATCTGTCATATCAATCATCCTTTCTTTTGTTCTCTTCTCATCCTTACAAATTCTTTAAATTTCTCTATATCAGCTAATTCTTCTTCTGTCCAATCTTCGCCGTCATGATGTGCAGCAATGGTTTTTATTTCGTATGGGTTTCTTATGTCGGTTTTTCCAAGGAGGTAGTCGGTCGAAACGTTGAAGTAATCTGATAATTTAATTATTATATCATGTGGCGGAAATCTTTCTCCATTCTCGTAGAAAGATATCATTTTAGGTGTTAGGCCAAGATATTCAGCTAATTCACGTTGAGTAATTTCTTTCTCATTTCTCAAAAGTCTAATTCTTTCTCCAATCATAATTATCACCTACTCCTCTTGATTGAACAATGTGTTCATAACTTATTATATAACAAAAAATTTGAAAAAGCTATTGACATTGTACCAAAAGTACTGTACTATTAGTACATGAGGATTAACAATATATATTTTAGAGGGAGGTGGTGCAATGAGCAAATTAAAGTACTACAGGGAAAAAGCTGGGATGTCTCAAAGTGAGTTGGCATCTATCCTAGATGTTTCTCAAAGATATATAGCATTTTTGGAAACAGGAGAAAGAACCCCCTCGCTATATCTAGCCCAAAAAATAGCCAATTACTTTAAAGTGTCAATAGAGGATATTTTTTTACCTACTAAACGTACTAAAAGTACACAAAATATAAATAACTAAATTTTAAAAAAAAGGGGGGAGGCAAAATTGAAGCTTGCCTATAAGCTGAAAGAAGCAGCTGAAATGCTAAGCATAAGTTACTCGACGATTTACCGCATGGTTGAAAGAGGAGAGATTGCTACCGTAAAAATAAGCAATGTCAGAAGAATTCCTTTGCATGAAATTGAGAGATTAGCTGGAATCGACAAAGGGGGGAACAAATGATGAATGAATTGACAGTTATCAATCAAAACGGGAGGCTTTTAGTAGACAGCAGAGATGTAGCAGAAATGATAGGGAAGGAACATCGTCATCTACTGAGAGATATAAGAAATTACATTGAAGTTTTAGCTGAGTCCAAAATTGGGCTGAGTGATTTCTTCATAGAAAATACTTATCAAGATAGCACAGGCAGAACCTTGCCTTGTTACTTACTCACCAAACAAGGTTGTGAAATGGTAGCCAATAAAATGACAGGTGAGAAAGGAATTCTTTTTACCGCAAAATATGTACAAGCCTTCAATAGAATGGAGCAGGCACTAAAACCTCAATGTATAGAGGACTTAATCATTATGCAAGCCCAATCTCTAAAAGATATGAGATTGCAGTTAGAACAAGTGACTACTAAGGCAATTGAAGCAGAGAACAAAGCTATTGAAGCTAAACAAGAAGTGCAGGCTATGCGTAATATTGTAGCTTTAAGTCCGACACAATGGAGAAAAGATGTAACTACCTTGATAAATAAAATAGCTTTAGCTCTTGGCGGCTACGATCACATAAAAATTTTGAGAGAAGAAAGCTATAAATTACTGGATGAACGACTTGGAGTGGATGTCCACACTAGGTTAACTAATAAACGCAGAAGGATGGCAGAAGAAGGAGTTTGCAAATCTAAAAGGGACAAGCTTAATCCTTTGGATGTAATAGCGGATGATAAAAAACTTATAGAGGGTTATGTGGCCATAGTAAAAGAAATGGCTATCAAATACGGGATTTAAGGAGGAACAGAACATGTTTATTAACACAGGAAAGTATTTTTATAGGTCCATTAATGAAGCTAGAGAAGATTTAATAGGCACCCAAGTTGTGGATATAGAGAACAATGGTAGTGCAATTCATTTACAGGATTCAAATGGCAGGGAATATACCATTGATACAACAGGAGAAATACCAGTAGTCCATGCATTTTCGACAGAAAAAGAACGATTGGAATTTTTAGAAGATGCAATACAAGTACTGATTGAAAAGCTGAATATCAGTGAAGACGAACTTATAGAAGCCATGTATAACAATGATTAGAGGGAGGTGGGAGAGAATGGAATTTAAAATAAAAATAAAAACTGAGGATCTAAAACAGATAAAAGAAGTGATTAAACTGATAAATGAAATTAAAAAAGAGCACAGCTGCAACTGCACTCTTTTAGAAATTGAAGTAGGAAATTAGTCTTGGAAAAACTTAACATACTCTATTTCGTTTGAAATTAAAGTAACAGATTCTTTTTCTCCTACAAATGTTAGCAATTGGGCAGGAGATAAGTGGAAAGTCTTAAAGTCTTCTATTTTAGCAATGGAAGAATCCGTTTGACTTTTTTTATTGACAGATAACAAATTGCTAATGCTTACAATATTACCAGATTTTAAACGTATCTCAGCATACCAAATCATAAGATCACCTCCCTTCTTTTTCCATAATTCAACAAGAAGGGGGAGAATCCTTCAAATAAAAATCGACAAAAGAAAGGAGGACAGCAAATGCCCCGCAAGAAGAAAAATGCCCGTACAATGCCTAAACCTAAGAAGATACGAGAAAGACCAAGGCCCGTAGTCCTCCCGGTACGGATGTGGCAGGATGATGGAATTAGTCCGGGGGCACTTAGGGCTGTGGCAGAGTGGAGGTGGGAATATGACTACAAATGAAAGATTGGAAGTGTGGAGAAGAGTGATCAATCTCTCTGATGCCCAACGGGATAGACTTGAGGAAATTGTACTGGAGCATACAAGGCTAGTGAAGGAACACGTACAACCAAGTACAACTCAAGAAAGGAAAAAGGAAATACGTCAGAAGATTTTGCAGCTTGAGTTTGAAAGAAAAATGCTGATCGGGAGGTGAGAGAAATGTTGACAATTCAGTTGGCGGACAATCTGTATCGGGAACATGGATTGATTTCTATCATTCATGATGGAAAGTTTGTAGAGTTTGAAAATTACATAGAGAAGGAGGAAGTGCAAAAAGAAAACGGCCAAAAGGTAGCTGCGACTACCGAATAGGCCAAAAGAATACGAGCTACCTGTATTATATCAAATTTTTTAGATTTAATACAGGTGTAAAAGGGGGAGGATGTATGCCATGATTGAAAAAATTTACGGAAAAAGGTACTTATTAATTTGCGACAATTGCGGCGAAGGAGCAGAAAAAGCTAATTGGCAAGAAGTCTTAGAATTTCTAAGAGAAGAGGAATGGCAAAAGATACGTGTAGATCAAGAATGGCATCACTACTGCAAAGATTGCAAATGTGCTTATTAGGGGGGATTTTCTTGGATGAATTTTTAGAAGTTATGGATCAGTTGAAGCAGGCCCAACAGAATTTCAATTATGCAGATCTGGAGCATATTGATATTGCTATATATCAGCTAAAAGCTGCAGAAGAATTGTTAGCTGCCACCATCAAGGAACTAAAGGAAAAGAGGGAAATTATATGAGAGGAAATTTACTAGAAGAACTAATAACATGGCAACAGCAAGGTCGTAGAAGTGTTGAGATCAGAATTGAAAATTCAGGAGAAATGAAAATATGGGTTTATGATTATGATTTATTGGTCGGGCAATTTATTACGAGTACGGACGAAATTAACCTAGAAGGAAAAAAGATAGAAAACGAAAAAGCAGAGTATGAAAGGTTGAAAAAGAAGTTTGGTGAAGCCATGTGATGAACAATGTTCAATTTATTGAGGTTTATGATCCAAAACATGGGGCACATGTATATGCCCTAGGGGATGAGATATTTGGTAGTAGCATAGGTAAATTTAAAAACATTACAATCCCATGTGAACGTCATACATGGCAGATCCTAGATGAAAAAGGGGACAAGATCCTAACGGTATGTGGCAGTGAGATCATCCCCTTTTATGACACGAAATATTTAGCACTAAAAAGAAAGGTGGTAAAAAGGTGAATAGATCAGATTCTATTAAAAACCTTGCGGCAGCTCTTGTTAAATTCAATGGAGAGGTTAGCAAGATTGAAAAAGATTCGACGAATCCTCATTTTAAGAACAAGTATGCAAGCCTAGATACCATTATAGATGAGATCAGACCTTTGCTTCAAAAAAACGGATTATCTATCATTCAAATGCCTGGAGGAGATGGAGACAAGTTTACCATGACGACCATGTTACTCCACGAATCTGGTGAATGGATCGAGTCAGATCCAATTACTATGAGGCCAGTGAAGAATGATCCACAAGGAATTGGAAGTTGTACTACATATGCACGGAGATATAGTCTAGCGGCTTTTCTCTCTCTAAATACCGGAGAAGATGATGACGGTAATCAAGCTACTGGGAACGATGACAAGGAGCCTGACCCAGCTAAGAAACTAAGCGAAGCACAGGTAAGAAGGCTATACGCATTAGGAATCGCAAACGGATATGATCCTGAATCTATCAAGAGAATTTTGATTAAGAAGTATCAAAGGACCAATGCAGAAGATCTAACGAAGACAGAATATGATCAGCTAATCGCTAACATAGAGGCAAATCCAAAAAAGTGGGATAAAGCCTAATGTATATAAATCCAATTCAGCGGGGACACGTTCCCCGCAAGCTAAAAAACAACGTCAACAGTTTTGGGTCGTACTCCTCCTAGTATTAATATTGACAAGCATCTTAATTATTATGCATGTAACCCACTAATGGAGCCGGAGCATAAGCTCCTCTCCGTTTCTTTTAAAAGGCAGGTGAAAAAAATGGCAAGGCCGCAAAAAGAAGGAATGGATTATTTCCCGCATGATACGGATGCAGTAAATGATGAAAAAATCGAAGCACTAAGAGCTTTATATGGGAATGACGGATATGCTTTCTACTTTATTTTGCTAGAAAGGATATATAGAACGCCTAACTTCGAGATTGATATTTCTGACGCAGAAACCAGGGAAGAAACTTTCAAGATACTTGCTAAAAAAGCACTAGTAACTGTAGAAAGATTTGAACAGATATTTCAAACAGCATTAAAGTGGAATTGTTTTGATAAAGATGCTTATGAAGAAAGGGGTGTTATCACAAGTAAGGGCATTAAAAAACGAGCTGGTGTAGTTGTTGAGAAGCGCGAAAAAATGCGGCTTAGATATCAGGAAAAGCAGGAAAAGTATGAAAATAAACAAGAAATTTCTGACGCAGAAACCGTAGAAGAAAACAAGAGAGAAACCCCACAAAGTAAAGAAAAGAAAAGTAAAGAAAAGAAAAGTATTATTATTATGTCGCCGGAGCAAGAAAAGTTTGTTAATGTCTTAAAAAAAATCAATCATTACCCTCTGGATTTAGAAAAAGATATTGAAATGTTTGAGCGTCTGGTTGAACGATATCCGATGGTTGATCCTATAGCGGCGATAGAAGACTATGCATTATACAAGCTGGATCATCCACTAGATAAAAAGTCTAATCCGCGAAGCCAAATCAATACGGCTTTTCAAAAATGTGTGGAATGGAGGAAATGCCTAAAAAAGAATAATTGTGATCTGCCCGATGTAGAAGACGAACCTAAAGTGAAGGTGAGACGATGAATCCATTTCAGTTTGCTGATAAACATTTATATCCATACAAGATAAGTGGAAATGAAATTCAACCGGTTAAGTGTCCTTACTGTGGTGGAGGACGGCATAACGATAAATATACTTTTGCGCTGAACACAGAGAAATTGATTTTTAATTGCCTTCGTGGTAGCTGCGGCAAAACAGGAACCTTCTATCAGTTATGCAAGGATTTCGGAGAAGAAGCAGATTCTGGAGAGGATTATGAAAGAAGACTTCCGCCAAAGAAAGCATATAAAAAACCCCAGACGGAATTAAAACCGATTGGGAATAGAGTAGCTGAATACTTGAAACTTCGCGGTATCAGTAGAGAAACATGGGAGCGGAGAAAAGTATCTGAGGAAAAAGGGAATATTGTCTTTCCATACTACGAGAATGGTGAATTGGTACTTGTTAAATATAAACTTCCTAGAAAGCCTAATCCAGGAGAAAATAAGAGTTGGAGAGAGGCCGGAGGTAAATCGGTATTCTGGGGAATGGATGACTGTAATCCAAGCAAGCCATTGGTAATTTGCGAAGGTGAAATGGATGCCCTAGCATTGGATGAAGCCGGAGTAGAAAATGTGGTATCAGTACCCAGCGGAACGCAAGACCTCACCTGTGTTGAAAATAATTGGGATTGGCTGCAACAATTCAACAAAATCATCATATGGGCGGACAACGACGAAGCAGGCCAAGAGATGGAGAAGAAACTGATTGGCAAGTTGGGAGAATGGCGCTGTTATACAGTGCGTAGCAAATACAAAGATGCCAATGTCCATCTCTACAAGGAAGGCAAGGAGAGCGTCAAGAAGGCTGTGGAAAATGCAAAAGAGGTACCAGTTGCCGGTATAATTCGATTGGCTAATGTTAGACAGCTGGATTACTCAAAAATTGAAAAGGTAAAATCCAGTATTGAAGGTGTCAATGAGGTTTTGGGCGGCTATATGATGGGGCAAGTCAGCATATGGACAGGGATAAATTCCAGTGGTAAATCAACTTTTTTAGGCCAGGAATTACTGGCGGCTATCGATCAAGGATATAAAGTTTGCGCCTATTCTGGAGAACTGCCAGCATCATTTTTCAAATACTGGATAGATTTGCAGGCTTCTGGACCCAAGAATCTGGATAGAGTATTTGATACTATTAAAAATGAATATGTACCGAAACTAAATAAGGAGGTTGTAAAGAAGATCAGCCAATGGTACGAAGATAAATTTTTTCTATATGATTCTACAAATGGCATAGCTACAGAAAAAGACCTCTTCAAGATATTCGAATATGCAGCCAGGAGATATAATTGCAAAGTGTTTCTTGTGGATAACCTGATGACAACAGAATTCGAAAGAGTGGACAATGATTTTTACAGGGGCCAGTCAGCTTTCGTAGGAAATGTAATCTCCTTTGCAAAACGATTTGATGCCCATGTGCATCTTGTAGCACATCCGAGAAAGGCTTTTGGAAAGCTGACTAAGATGGATGTGAGTGGTAGCGGAGATATAACCAATAGAGCTGACAATGTACTTGCGGTCCATAGACTTTCTCAAAAGGAAAAAGAAAAAGAGGAATACCATGGGCTAGACAACTTGGTACAAATCTTCAAAAATCGGATCAATGGGACCCAGGATGAAGAAGTAGGGTTGAAATTTGACGCCTTTTCAAAACGATTCTATCAAGAAAGAGATATAGAAGGACCTAATAAAAAATATGGTTGGGAATATGGGAAAAGTGAAATTGAAGGTTTCTATGAGGTAGAACAGACTGAACTGCCATGGGATGAAATAGAGGGTGATATCAAATGGGCGACTTAAAACAAAAATATAATGCGCTGTTAAAGCGATATAGAAATGCTGAAAAGTGGATCGATGATCCGGCAAGAACTAGGGAGGAAATCGAGAAATACTATGGACATTATTTGCAAATTATTAACGGTTTAAATCATTATCTTGCCCAACTAAAGCGAATGGGAGTATTTCCAACCACAAAAGAAATATTAGAAGGATTCATATTAGAGCGACCGTAGGTGGCGCAAAATGAGGATTATGTGCCACAAGGGGGTGATGGAATGAAGGTAGGTTTAATTGATGTTGATGGGCATAACTTTCCCAATCTTGCATTAATGAAGTTATCAGCCTTGCATAAGTCAAAGGGAGATCAGGTTGAGATGTTCTTTCCAATGAGTAGTTATGACAGAGTATATATGAGCAAAGTGTTTACCTTTACACCTGATTTTGAAACTGTAATAAATGCTGATGAAATAATCAGAGGTGGCACAGGCTACGATTTAAAAAATAAACTACCTGATGAAGCAGAAAATATTTACCCTGATTATAGCTTGTATAACATCAAAGATACAGCATACGGATATTTGACTAGAGGTTGCCCAAGAGGTTGTAATTTCTGCATTGTAGGAGAAAAGGAAGGACTTAAAAGCTATCAGGTGGCAGACCTTAAAGACTTTTGGAACGGACAAAAGGAAATAAAGTTATTAGACCCTAATTTATTAGCCTGTAATGACAGTATAAGCCTATTACAGCAGCTTGTAGATAGTAAAGCATGGATTGACTTCACACAAGGGTTAGATATAAGGCTAATGACAGATGAAAAGGTTAATATGATAAATAAACTTAAAATCAAGATGATACATTTTGCTTGGGATAATTACGAATTTAAAACCTATGAGAAATTAAAAGAGTTTAGAGCAAAATTAAACTTCAATAATAGAAGATTAAGAGTTTATGTATTAACCAATTTCAACACTCAAATAGAACAGGATTTAGAACGAATTTACAAGCTTAGAGAATTAGATTATGACCCTTACGTTATGATCTATGACAAGCAAAAGGCACCAAAGCTTATTAAAAAAATGCAACGTTGGGTTAATAATAAATTTATTTGGCATAGCGGAACAGCTAACACTTTTGAAGAGTATCTGAAAATCGGTTAATGAACATTACAAGGATAATACGCTTTATGAGGAAAATACGAAATAAGAGTTAGGAGGGGATAGAGATGATCAGACTAACAATTCCTGGGGAACCAGTGGCAAAGGGTAGGCCTCGTGTTCTGAAAACCGGGACCACATATACGCCAAAGAAAACTAAAAACTATGAGACATTGGTCAAGGAGATCTATGTCCTGCAGCATAATGAACCACCCATGGAAGGAGAACTATTCCTTGAGCTGAAAGCATATTTCTCTATACCAAAATCAGCTCCCAAAAAGAAGCAGGCTGCCATGATTCGTGAAGAGATCCGACCAACAAAAAAGCCAGATATTGATAATTTGGTTAAAACCGTGACCGATGCCTTGAATACATTGGCATACAGGGATGATAGTCAAATTGTAGAGGCTAGAGTTGGAAAATACTACTCAGAGCAGCCGAGAGTAGAAATCATTATCCAATCAATAGAGAAGGGGGAAGCAATATGAAGCGGATTCAAATTGTTGATACAGAAACTGGGAACGTAGAAGTCAGTGAAAATGCGAATGGATATCATCTTGTATTTCCAAAGAGAGCAGACACCACAATGAAAATTGTGAAGCATCTTGATATGGGAATGCTTACCAGCAGCAAGGTTATTAAAACACATTATTACGCTCCGATTGTTGAGAAAATCATTAAAAAATTTGAGCCAACATTGGGGCATCTTGAAGAAATGCAGCGGCTAATCATATATATCCAAGACGCAGCTAGCAAAGGGAATAAGAAACAACCGACTCCTGTCGAGATTAAAAAGATAAATGCTTTCGCCAGTGATTTTCTAGGATATAGTTATTTAATGGAATTTAAGGCTTGCTACATAGATCAAATGAGCCATAATCAACTGATAGTGCATATATACAGAGAGCTTTTGAGGATCCATCCTGATGGCAGCATACTAAAGCCTACAGAGAAGCTCACAGGGCATATTCCTCATACGTTGGGAAGGGATTGGGATACAACAAAGGCTGATATTCCGAATATCCTAGAGCAAGATTTTCAATGGAGATTTCCGCCCAAGCTTGTGGAGCAGCTGAGTATTTATGACATCGAAAGGGAAGATGATGAATTAGAAGACAATGACGAATAGGAGTGAGTCCCTGAGGGGGGGATTATATGCAAGATTTAGTGAAAGAACTAGATGAGCAGAGAAAGACTCTGACGAAAGCCATAGGCATATTGAAGAAAAGAGGAATTGAAAAAGCAGAAACAGAGAAAAATTATCGAATAGCGGTGGCTAAAGAAATATTAAAACTCAGAGATGAAGGTATCCCAGTGACCATTATTTCTGACCTGGTTAGGGGCAAAGAAGAAATTGCAGACCTCAAAATGAAGAGAGATATAGCTGAAACGATGTATGAGAGCTGCCTTCAAAAGATATATCAAACCAAACTGGAGCTAGGCATCATTGAGAGGCAAATCGAAGCAGAAAGAAAAGGTGAGTAGGTATGAATCAAGTAATCCTTATCGGGAGGTTAACAAGGGACCCAGAGCTTCGCTTTAACAGAGAAATTTAAAGATAATAGAGGAGGTGTACGTTATGATGATACATGTGGGCTATGGGAATTATGTTGAGGCCAGCAAAATACTTGCCATTACGGGGATAGAATCAGCACCGCTAAGGCGCCAGAGACAACATGCGGCGGATAGGAACAAATTGATCGATTGTACCATGGGGAGGGCTGCCAACTCACTAGTACATCTGGTTGATGGATATATAGTGGCCAGTGCATCGAAACCAGATACACTGCTAGAGAGAACAATGAAATCTGAATAGACAGGTGGGGATATTGGGCATGAACATCTTTACAAACTATAGGGATTTGAAAGTTGAAATAGAGTGTTATAAGTTAAGACTGGATGACCTTAAAAGAGAATTATATGCTTTGGAAAGGATGAAATTTAGTTACTCCCCTGAAGTGTATTTGGAAAAGAATCATTCGTTGTGTAATAGAATTGCAATTATAACAGCAATAATCCAGGACAAAAAACGAACACTGCGGGAGTGGAATAAAAAGTTAAAATCAATGAGCAGCTTAGAATCCCAGATAGCGTATAAGCGTATATGTGAAGGAAAACCCTTAAAGGCTATAGCTGAAGAATTACATATTAGCGAGAGTTGGGCAAAGAAAAAATCTGCGGATATTAGAAAGACATTATAAGAGTGAACTTTTTGTGAACCCGCATTTTGAAAATGTATGATATTATGATAATATGAAAAGATTATATCAAAGCAGTCGGGATCACGAGATCATCCTCCTTTCCCGGCTGCTTTTGTTATGGGGGGATTACTAGCACAACGGATTAATTTATGATTTTATACACTTTATAAATGTCATTATATGTCAAAATAACTCATGATTTGACGAACAAAATATGAAGGATTATTTCCTTTCTTGACGAAATTTGAAGCAAGGAGGGGGATTGTATGAAAACTATGAAAGATTTAGTTGTAGCAAATTTCAATTGTACTTTTGGTAAAGATGATAGACCAATGCTTGACTACTTTGATAAAATTATTTACCCTGCACTTAACGGAGATATTAAAAGAAAGCCTTCGGAAAATGATTATTACTTTTTTGATGAGGTCAAGGTAATTGAATATCAAAAAGACGAATTTGTTTTGGTAGGATTATTGATTAAGAGTACAAAGTTAGAAGTAAAATCAATTTATAAGGAAGGGAAAGGTTTAATACGAATTAATGAAAAATATAATTCCGATCCATATTCTATATTTTTGATTTTTCTAAAAAATCATAGAATGGTTCTTGTGCGAAATCAAAAAGGTAGTCCTGATATCCGTAGTTTTGGCGCTACCATAAATTATGTGATAAATGAATATATTAAAGAAATAAATAGAAACAGACAAAAAGAAAATAAATTGCCTTATGCAAATGTTCATGTGGTTAGCATTCCTTCTCAGCAAACAATCATTGAACAACTCCAAGAGGTGAAACAAATAAATACCTTGATAATGAAATTTTATCCTTTAAATGGTGATATGCCCGTAGGTAGATTATTTAATTCTTTGCGGGATCAAATTGATTTTATGGGTAGCAAAACAGGAAATTTTGTTGCTAACACGCCGAAAAATCGCAGCTATGTTGCTCAACTAATTAGTGAAACAGGGGGAACAGTTGAGCCAACTGTAAAAGTAACATTGCCGAATGGAGATAAAAAAGTATTAAAAAGTGATTCTTTTACAGAAAAAATAGATGTGGAGATAAGCGAAGATGAAGATTTTGAATATAATATCTATGAAATATTAACTAGGATTAAGGAAAGGAAAGAAATAAAAGAAAGCAGCGAAAATCACAAGGTAATATATTTGGAAAATTTAAACAAAATCAAAAAAGTTAGAGATGATTTTAAATAATAAAGGATGATTGGTATGAATCAATCCCAAAAGCACCAACTTAAAGAAAACCTAAAAGATTTACTAGCGGAAGAAACATTTAATGCTGTGCTTAAAAGATCTATTGGGGAGATAAAATTTTCGAAAAGACGAGTTTTTCTGTTATTGATTTTATTGCTTATTTGTTCAATACCTGCAATAAATATTGGTTTTTCTGATAACACTATAGAGAGAATTATTAGAATAATTGACAGAGCTAATGCTTTGATAGTAGCTTTATTAGCGATATTATTTACAGGATATGCATTATTCCAAGCATTAGTTAGCGGAAACACATTAAAACAATTGCTACTACATGAAGAAGGTAAAGCAAGTATGTTTAAAAAATATAATTTGTTTTTCTTTATATTAGCAATAACGTATTTATCAATTATTATTATAAACTTTATATTAATTCTTATATTTGATAATATACCAAGCGATTGGCAACTGCCTTATTTTGATACTCAGACTAATAGCATTATTGCGAGCATTTTAGTTAGCATATATTTTTTAATAATTATAAATTCTATGATTGAGATGAAATGTTTTTTGTATAACTTATATCAATGCTTTTCTGTCAATGCGGTTGCTAGTACGTTGAATATAATAGGAAAAGAAGAACAATATATAGAAGAGTAAAAACTAGTTCAGAGAGCCAAACGGCTCTTTTTTCATTCCCAAAACAAACTCAAAAGCATATGGCGTCGAGGTGGTGAGAGTGGCAGATATAAGAGCCCCGGATACAAAAGAACTGGCCAAAGCCGATTATCTAAAAGGCATGAAATATAAAGACTTAGCAGAAAAGTATGGCGTGACACTCAACACGATAAAATCGTGGAAACAAAGATATAATTGGGACAGAAAAAGTGTGCACACAAAAGAAGAGAAAAATAAAAAGTGTGCGCACAAAAAAAGAGGAGCTCCAAAAGGTAACAAAAATGCAGTTGGCAATTCAGGAGGAGCCGCACCAGCAGGAAATTTAAATGCTTTAAAACATGGGGCATATCAGAGCATATATGCAGGATTTTTATCTGATGAGGAAAAGGCGATATATGAACAAATGACTGCATCGGCAAATATAGACGAGGAAATAAGACTTTTGAGGTTGAAGATTGCCAGGCTGCTCAATAGGGACAGATTAATTGTATACAATGTCTTTGGTACAAGAATAGAAAGAGAGATAACAGAGCAGGAAAGAGAAGCAGGGATATTAGCCTGTATGGATCAATTAAGGCGACTGATAGAAACAAAAGCTTCTATCGCAACAGAAACAGAAAAGATACAGATTGAAAAGGAAAAATTAGAGTTTTACAAATATAAAACAGACATCGAATTACAATTGAAGAGAGAAAGGCTTGAACTTGAAAAACTTAAAGTCCATGGGGAAGATGGCTATAGTGAAGACGATGGTTTCATGGATGCATTAAAGGGAGAAATAGGAGAGGTGTGGGACGATGAAGCAGAATAAAGCACCTTTCAAATTTAAGCCTTTTTCAAAAAAACAAAAGAAAATTCTTACATGGTGGCTTCCTAACTCTCCTGTAAAAGATAAAAATGGCATTATAGCAGATGGAGCTATAAGATCAGGAAAGACTCTTTCAATGTCATTATCTTTTGTACTGTGGGCCATGGAAATCTTTGATCAAAAAAATTTTGGAATGTGCGGTAAAACTATAGGATCCTTTAGGCGAAATGTTCTGTTTTGGTTGAAACTCATGCTGAAAGCTAGAGGCTATAAAGTTGAAGACAAACGAAGTGATAACCTTGTCATTGTTAAAAGAAATGGTAAGGTTAATTATTTTTATATTTTCGGCGGGAAAGATGAAAGATCCCAGGATCTTATCCAAGGAATTACCCTTGCGGGAGTATTCTTCGATGAAGTAGCTTTAATGCCGGAATCATTTGTGAATCAAGCGACAGGTCGCTGTTCGGTTGAAGGCTCAAAGTATTGGTTCAACTGCAATCCGGCAGGACCTTATCATTGGTTCAAATTAAACTGGATTGACAAAAGAAAAGAAAAGGACATTATATACCTTCATTTTACCATGGATGACAATTTAAGTTTATCTGAGGCGGTAAAAGAAAGGTATAGAAAAATGTTCTCTGGTGTGTTTTTTAAACGCTATATCCTTGGCCTTTGGGTAATGGCCGAAGGACTTATTTATGATATGTTCAATGAGGATATCCATAAGGTGCCAACTATTGAACGATCATATACCGAGTATTATGTGTCAGTTGATTACGGCACCCAAAACCCAACCACATTTGGCTTATGGGGAAAATATCAAGGCAAATGGTACAAGATTAAGGAGTATTATTATTCTGGCCGAGAGCAGTCAAGGCAGAAGACGGATGAAGAATTTTATGCTGAGCTTAAAAAATTCATAGGAGATATAAAAGTTAAAGCTGTAATCGTGGATCCGAGCGCGGCTTCTTTTATTGCGTGTATTAAGAAACATGGTAAGTTTAAGGTAAAACAAGCTAAAAATGATGTAATAGATGGAATAAGGAATGTTGCTACGGCACTAAGTAACGGATTAATATTTTTCAACGACTGTTGCGTTAATACGTTTCGCGAATTTTTTTCATATATTTGGGATTCTAAGGCTGCGGAGCGCGGAGAGGACAAACCGGTCAAACAGAATGACCACTGCATGGACAGTGATCGCTATTTTGTAAATACCATAGTCTTTGGCAAGGAATCGATAGAATTTTTGAAGTAAAGGCAGGTGAATACATTTGATAACATGGGCAGAACTCATTAACCAAAAACTCATAAACGAATCTAACATAAATGATTCAAACATTATAAGAGATTTGATCAATAACCATGATACGAAAGAAATGATAGAGGGCCACCGATATTATCATAATGGAAATGATATACGAAACAGAAAACAGTATTACTATAAAGATGGCTATAAACTAGAGGATTATACAAAACCAAATTACAAGATACCTCATAACTGGCATAAAATGCTGGTTGACCAGAAGGTATCTTATTTAGTTGGAAAACCTGTTGTTTTTCAGGCTGAAGACAAATTGTACGAGAAAAAAATTAATTTGCTGTTAGGGGAGGAATGGGACGATAGCCTTGCTGAGCTAGCCAAGAATAGTTCCAATAAAGGTACAGAATGGCTTCATGTGTATATCAATCCAGAAGGTAAGTTTAAATTTATTATCATCCCAGCCGAGGAAATTATACCAATCTATGATACCAGCCTTCAAGAGAATCTCGAGGCCATACTTAGATACTATCCGGTAGAGGTCAATGGGAAAAATAGAATTAGAGTAGAATGGTGGACTAGGGAAAATGTAACTTTCTATATTGAGGATGAGAATGGTGTATTTGTTCTGGATGACACAGAAAGTAATAATCCAGATAGCCATTTTTACTACAATGACAAAGGCTATGGCTGGGGAAAGGTGCCTTTTATAGAGTTTCCAAACAACGAAGAAAGAAATAGCGATCTAAAGTATTATAAAGAACTCATAGACAATTATGATCTGAATGTATCTGATTTAGCCAATAATCTATCAGAAGTGCAGGAGATCATTACCATACTGAAAGGGTATGAGGGTACCCGCCTTGAAGAGTTTAGCGAAAATCTAAGATTTTATAAAGTAATCAAAGTTAGTGGAGAGCCAGGTAGCGGAGTGGATAAGCTGGAACTTAACATTCCTATTGAGGCCAAGAAGGAGATGTTGGACCGAACAGAAGAGAACATCTTCCTTTTCGGTCAGGGTGTGAACATGAAAACCGATAAATTCGGGAATAACCCCAGTGGCGTGGCCTTAAAGTTTATGTATTCATTGTTGGATTTTAAGGCGTCTATCATGGAAAGGAAGTTTAGAAAGGCCATTAAAAGGTTACTGTGGTTTACCACGGAGTACATAAATATATTGGACAGGAAAAAGTATGACAGTGCCACGGTACAGGTGACTTTTAGACGTACTATGATCACAAATGACCTTGAGGATGTGCAAATAGCATCTCAATCTAAGGGAGTTATATCCGATAAGACCATTGTTGCGAATCATCCATGGGTAGAAGATGTGGCTGAAGAATTAGACAGAATTAAGAAGCAAGAAAAAGATGCTATGGATCTGTTGGGTGGATATGATAGCCTAGGAAAAGCAAAAGATGGTGGCGTAAATGAGTAAACCAACTGATAAATATTGGCGAGAGCGTTTTGTTCAGTTAAATGTTGCCCTCTTAAGCAAAGGTGAGGCTTATATCGCTGATATGGATAGGGAATATCGTAGGGCCATAAAAGAAATTGAAAAAGAAATTGAGTTGTGGCTTAGGCGATTGGCAGCCAATAATCAAATTTCACTCTCTGAGGCTAAGCGGCTTTTGAAAAATTTGGAGCTGGAAGAATTTAAGTGGACAGTCCAGAAGTATATCCAAATGGGCAGAAAGAATGCTATTGGTCAGCAATGGTTAAAAGAACTCGAGAATGCTTCTGCTAGGGCCCATATTACTAGGCTAGAGGCAATGATGCTACAAATGAGGCATAGAGTTGAATTGCTGGCTACTAAACAAGATAAAGGCATGCAGAATCTGGCAAAGGAAATTGTAACAGATGGATATTATCATACCATCTATGAAGCGCAGACAGGCTTTGGTGTCGAAATGTCTTTTGCAACTCTTAATGAAAGAACTATCGATATGATATTATCAAAACCTTGGACTATTGATGGGAAAAATTTTTCTGATAGAATATGGGACAATAGACAACAACTAATATCAGAGCTGCATACTAGTTTGGCACAATCTTTTATCCGTGGGGATGCTCCTGATAGGGCTATAGCCCATATCAGCAAAAAGTTTGATGTGTCCAGAAAGCAGGCAGGAAGGCTTGTGATGACTGAATCAGCGTATTTTGCGGCAGAGGGGCAAAGAAGGGCTTATGAGGAGCTTGGTATTGAAAAATATGAAATTGTGGCAATGCTTGATAATCGCACATCTGAAATCTGCCAAGAACTTGATGGAAAAATTCTTGATATGAAACATTATGCCTCGGGAGAAACGGCACCACCCTTTCATCCCTGGTGCAGGACGGTAACAGTACCTTACTTTGAGGATAATTATACTGAAAGATTTGCAAGAGGTGTAGATGGGACAACATATTCGGTACCTGCTAACATGACTTATAAAGAGTGGTACAAAAAATATGTTGTGGAGAGATATGGGCAGAAAGAAGCTCAAATGATGCAAAAGAAAATCCGAAATGAAGCAACCGATAGGAAACAACATAAGAAATATAGGAGAATTCTAGGGGATGATGTTCCAAAGTCATTTGATAAATTCCAGGAGCTAAAGTATAATAATATTGAAAGATGGAATAAAATTAAGGGCGATTACCAAAAGTTGAATGCCTATGAAAAGATTGTCGCCCACGAGCCGAAAATTACAGCTGACTTGCAGGATATATCTAAGTCTACCGAAGTTGAAATGGTTGGGCTAGAGTATCGACTTAAGAGCAAAGAGTCATATATGCGAAAGGTTAATTCCGACAGTAAGAATAGTTTGGACTCAAAAATTATCGATGATACAATCGCAAACACGAATGACGTGATTCGATACACATATCAGGCAGACGGTGATAAGTTGGTGGATGCTTTTACTGCCGTGACCCGAGAGATGGAGGCTAAAGGATATTTGAGGCACAAGCTTAAAAATACTTGGAGTGACAAACGCAATCCATATAAAGGAATTAACGGTATATTTGTTAGTCCAGAGGGGCAGAAGTTTGAAGTGCAGTTCCACACACCGGAGAGTTTCGAACTGAAAAACGGAAAGTTGCACAAGCTTTACGAAGAATACCGGTTAGATAGTACAACACCGGAACGAAAATTCGAGCTAGTCAAAGAGATGTTCACTTTGTCGTCAAAGTTGACAAAGCCGAAGGATATTGAAAAAATTAAGTGAGGATGTGATAACATTGCCTGAAAATTTTTATTTCGCATATGGGTATAACGAACAAAACCGTACGGCTACGAGACTCTACCGCTTTATTGGTGGAAATTTTGAACGGTATGACCCTATAAGTAGAGATTGGAAGCCAGATCCCGAACAGTGCCGAATTTTTATTGGCGAAGATTGGGAATATGATGAGATAACGGAAGAACAGGCATTAGAAATAACCAAAAACTGGAACTACAATTAATAAAAGCACCTTGTCAAACGGTAGGTGCTTTTATTATGCCGTGAAAGCAGGCTTTTTATATTGCCCTTTTTTAGCATTGTTAGGGTAAAAAGAAACAAGACCGCAAGGGTGGAGGGTGACACCTTAAAAAAACTAAGCAGGAGGTAATAAGAATGAATTTGAAAGAATTATTGGGAGAAGAACTATATAACCAGATTGCAGCGGCTTTAAAGGGTAAAGGCCCAGATGGCAAGGACTTAGAAGTGGCTGTGATAAACGATGGAAGCTATTTCCCAAAAGCCAAATTTGATGAGATAAACGAAGAAAGGAAAGAACTTAAATCCCAACTAGAGGAAAGGGATAAACAGCTCAAAGAATTAAAAGTAAAGGTTCAGGGGAATGAGGAACTAACAGCTAAGATTGTTGAGCTTGAGAATTTGAACAAGCAAACAAAAGAAGAGTATGAAGCAAAGATGGCAGCGCTTAAAAAAGAGACAGCTATTGAGCTTAAGCTAAAGGATGAAAAAGCTAAGAATGTAAAGGCGGTAAGAGCACTGCTGGATTTAGATAAGGTTAATCTAGATGGAGATAATTTAATCGGATTGGATGAACAGTTAAAGGCTCTTAAAGAAAAGGAGTCTTATTTATTTGGCGAAGATACTCTAAAGGGTAGAGATCCAAATAAAAAGCATGATCCTTCGGATTCGGATTATAGGAACAATCCTTGGTCCAAGGAACATTTTAATCTAACCGAGCAGGGCAAAATCTTGAGAGAAAATCCAGAATTAGCGGCGAAGTTGAAGGCTGTTGCTGGAAAATAAAAATTAAAGGAGAGAGTAGATTATGACTACAAGAATTCAAGATGTTATTCAACCAGAAATTTTCACTCCCTATACTATTCAAAGAACTATGGAATTATCAGCTCTTATCCAGAGCGGCATTGCTGAAAACAATAGCGAATTTGACAAATTAGCAGGAGGGCCCAACACCTTAATTAATATGCCATTTTGGGATGATTTAACCGGGGAGCCAGAAGTAATGGAAGACACTGGAGAAACGACCCCGGGGAAAATAACAGCTAACAAAGATGTGGCTAGGAAGATGGCATGGGTTAAGTCTTATGGAGCCAATGCACTATCGGCTATGTTGTCCGGGGACGATCCCATGAAAGCTATAGCTGATTTGTTCAGTGCATACTGGAGTAGGCAATATCAACAGATGTTACTTTCTATACTGGATGGGGTGTTTGGAGCCGCTAATATGGTGGATAAGGTCCATGATATTACAGGCCAAACGGGAGATGCATCTTTGATTAGCGGGAGAACTTTTATTGATGCAACTCAAAAAATGGGGGATGCCAAGGATCTGCTCACTGGTGTGATGATGCATAGTGCTGTAGAGGCCTACCTTGCAAAGAACGATTTAATTGAATACAAGGAAGACTCTACAGGGAAGATTAGAATTCCAATATTTATGGGCAAGAGAGTCATTGTTGACGATGCCATGACCTTTGATACCGTAACAGGTGCCGCAGAAGCTTATCTATTCGGGCAAGGGGCTATTGCTTGGGGGAATGGTAGTCATCCAGATATTCAACAAACAGAAGTGGTAAGAAAAGGATTATCACTTGCTGGTGAGGACATCCTAGTAAACAGAAGATTGTCTATTCTGCATCCTAGGGGTGTAAAATGGACTGAGACTAATGTGGCTGGTACTTTCCCAACTTTTTCTGAGTTGGAGAATGGGGCCAACTGGACAAGAGTGTATGAGCCAAAGGCTATTCGTATTGTGAAATTCATGTTCAAAATTGGTTAGTGGAAGGGCCTTAGGGGGCCCTTCTAATTTTTAAGGAGGTAAAATTATGAAGACGGCTTTTGAAAGAAGGGTAGAGAAATTGAGAAAACATGTGTTGGTAAATGAAAAGAACACTAAAAAGCCAGAAGTTGACTTTGCGCAAGTTGAAGGTACAGAGGAAAAGAGTAAGAAACCTACACCGAATAATAAAAAGTAGGTGAGAGCAAATGTCGCAGCTAGATCAATTGAAGTTACTACTTGGTATTACAGATAGTTTAAAAGATGCCATACTACAATTTGTCCTAGATAGGGCAGAAAGTGCCGTGAAAAACTATTGCAATATTATTGAGATCCCATCAGGACTCAATGATGTGATATTGGCCATTGCCATTAAGTTGTACAGAATTGAAAATCTGGGGAGTGAAGAACACGGATCTACTGTTAAATCCATTACTGTGGGGGATACCACTACTTCCTTTGAGTCTAATGCCAGTAAAGATAGGACCAGGGAATTGTTAAATGGATTTGAGACCGATCTTGCTCCTTTTAGAAAGGTAAAGTGGTAGTATGAATGTCTTTGCATTGGCCAGAAAGAGTATAGAATCCACTTATACGGGGCACTGCAGTATTGTGGAATATAAAGAAGTGAAAGATCCCGTCAGCAAAATTACCAAGCATGAAGAGGTAATCGTCCTTGAAAATCAACCTTGTAGACTATCCTATGACAATATTTCAACTACCAAATCCACTGAGTCAGCCCATGAAGTTTCTCAAACCATCAAGCTTTTTATTGCCTCGGAAGTGGAGATTAAGGCGGGCAGTAAGCTGGTAATCAATCAAAATGGCACTACCAAAGCCTATGAATGTTCGGGAGAGCCGGCCATATATCCAACCCATCAAGAGATTAATCTAAAACTATTTAAGGGGTGGGCATAGTGGCTAGGTGGGGAAAGGTAGATTTTAGACAACTCCAAAACCTTCAAAAGAGATTGGAGAGGTTTGAGAAAGCAGAGATGGACCAGTTTAATGAGAAGATGGTAAAGGAACTGGCCGCCAGGATGCTGGCGAGGGTTATAAGAAGAACTCCAGTAGGCCAGTATCCTTCAAATACGGGAAAAGTTGGAGGAACGCTTAGGCGGGAGTGGACAGTAGGTAATGTCACTAAAATAGGTGATGTGTACGAAATTGAGGTATTCAATCCTGTGTACTATGCTGCTTATGTAGAATTTGGCCATAGAACAGCCAACCACCAAGGATGGGTCCCCGGTAGGTTTATGATGACTATATCAGAGCAGGAACTGGAGAGAGAGGCACCAAAGATCATTGAAAAGGCGCTCATGAAGTATCTAGGGGAGGTGTTTAAAGGTGATTGATAAGATAAAAGTTGGTATTAGTCAAAAGCTTAATGTCTTATTTGGAGATGAATATAGAATTTATACCGAAGAAATCAAGCAGGGATTAAAACCGCCTGCTTTTTTTATTAAGACCTTAAACCCTTCCCAAACACAGATATTAGGCAGGAGATATCAAAGAACATATCCATTCGATATTCATTTTTTCCCTTCAGAGAATGGAGCAGAAGCAGAACAATGTGAAAGCATCACAGATCAATTATTCTCCGAGTTGGAGTATATTACAGTAGATGGAAACTTGACTAGGGGAACAGGTATGAATGCTGAAGTTGTTAATGGAGTACTACATTTCTTTATACAATATAACAGCTATGTTTTAAAACCTGAAACTCCACAGGAATACATGGATGATATAACTCAAAGTAGTTATATAAAGAGGTGATATATTTGGCAAAAAAGAAAAACGGGAATTCAGAAGCTATAGAGAAGTCAGAAGTAACCTTTAGTAAAGAGCAAATCTTAAGAAGTAAGACGATACCACATTCAAGAGATATTCTTAATGTGGTCTTAAAAGATGACATGAGATATAGTTTATCGGAAGTAGATAAAGCCGTACAAAAATTTAAAGAAAAGAGGGTGAAGTAGGATGGCATTAGGAGGCGGAACATGGCTTGTGCAAAACAAGGTATTGCCTGGTAGTTATATAAATTTCGTTTCAGCCGCAAGAGCATCGGCTGCCCTGAGCGATAGAGGGTACGTTGCCATACCCCTAGAACTAGACTGGGGGCAAGAAAATGAAGTGATGACCATAGAAGGAGCAGATATCCAAAAGAACAGTTTTGATCTATTTGGATATGCTTATACAGACCCACAGATGCAACCCTTAAGAGAATTATTTAAAGGCGCTAAGACAGCCCATATCTACAGAATTAATTCGGGTGGCGATAAAGCCACAATCACATCTGGGAATCTTACAGCTACTGCTAAGTATGGTGGTGTTAGAGGAAATGACATTAAAATTGTCATTGAAACCAATGTAGATGATAGCAGCAAATTTGATGTGAGTACCTATGTAGGTACTAAGAAAGTAGATACTCAGACTGTAGCTACCATTGCGGATCTACAAGCTAATGGTTTTGTAACCTTTAGCGGTACCGGCGCTCTTACAACTACTGCAGGGGTGAATCTTACTGGAGGAACTAATGGAATAGTCAACGGAGAAGCTTATGCTACCTTTTTGGATAAAATTGAATCCTATAGCTACAATATTCTCGCTTATATGGGTACAGATGATTTAATTAAGGATCTCTTTGTACAGTTTACAAAGCGAATGCGCGATGAACATGGCGTAAAGTTTCAAACAGTACTGTATAGGAAAAGTGCAGCTGATTTTGAAGGTATCATCTCTGTGGAAAATAAGGTGCTAGACGACGGGAAGAGCGAAGCATCTCTTGTATACTGGGTAGCAGGGCAAGAAGCTGGGTGCCCTGTGAATCGGTCTTTGACCAATAAAACCTATGATGGAGAACTTACTATAGACGTGGGCTATAAGCAGTCTGCACTGGTAGAAGGCTTAAAAGCTGGAAAATTTATGTTTCACAGAGTAGGAGATAAGGTGAATGTCTTAGATGATATTAATACCTTTGTATCCTATACAGCAGATAAGAATGAAGATTTTAACAATAATCAAGTCATTAGGGTGTTAGACCAGATAGGTAATGACATTGCGGTGCTTTTTAACATCAAATACCTAGGAAAGGTTCAGAACAATGAAGCTGGAAGGATAGCCTTCTGGAATGACTTGGTGAATTACCACAATGAAATGCAAAAAATCGCCGCCATTGAAAACTTCAAGGCCGAGGATATCGTGGTCGAGAAGGGAATGGATAAAAAGTCTGTGGTGGTCACAGACTATATCACACCGGTAAGTGTAATGACTAAACTTTATATGACTGTGGTAGTTCAATAAGAAAGGAGTGTAGGGCATGGCTGAAATAATGAGTTCAAGGGATGCCATCAGCGGTTCCCTAGCTGAATGTTTTATCATTATAGAAGGTAATCGGTACAATTTTATGCAAGCCATCAATTTAGAGGCCGTTATTGAAAAGAACAAAGTCGAAGTCCCCATACTGGGGAAAACAGGTAAGGGGAATAAGGCTACTGGTTGGAGTGGTTCTGGTTCTGCCACTTTTCACTATAATACATCTATCTTTAGAGAGTTATTATATCGCTATGCTAAAACTGGACAGGATTTTTATTTTGATATTCAGGTTACCAATGAAGATCCTACGTCTACTATTGGGAGACAAACAGTAATTTTGAAGAATTGCAATATTGATGGAGGTATATTGACAAAACTAGATGCCGATGCAGATTATTTAGAAGAAGATTTCGATTTTACCTTCGATGATTTTGAAATTCCTGAGAAATTTAAAATGCTTGAAGGAATGCAGGCATAAGAACAGGAGCCCCATTGTGGAGGCTCCTAATATTTTAGGAGAGGATGAAAAAAATGAGTGGATTGAGTGCATTTTTTGCTGAAAATATAGCCCAAAATGAAACTATCAAATATGTTGTATCTAAAAGGTTTACGGAGAATGGGAAACCTATTGAATGGGAAATAAAAGCTATAACCAGTGATGAAGACGAAGCGATACGAAAATTATGTACTAGAAAGGTACCGGTACCTGGTAAGAAAAATGTATTTACTCAAGAGATAGATTTCAATAAATACTTGGGAATGCTTGCGGTTGCATGTACTGTATATCCAAATCTTAATGATGCATCTTTACAAGATAGTTATAAAGTAATGGGAGCGGATAACCTGCTTAAAAAGATGTTGCTGCCAGGAGAGTATGCTGATTATTTGAAAAAGATTCAAGAGATTAATGGCTTTGAAACTTCAATGGAAGATTTGGTTGATGAAGTAAAAAACTAGTTTTGGGTGGGGATGCTGATGCGAATTATGCTTATTATTGCTTTCATAAGCTAAGGATGCTCCCCTCCCAGTATTTAGGTCTAGAAAGAAAAGAGAAGTCTGCTATCATTGCTTTTATACAGATTAAGACTGAACGAGATGAAAAAGAAGCAAAAGAGATAAAGAAAAGGGTAAGAACTAAGAAATGAGGTTGAAACCCCTCTTGAATTTATTGTATAATGTTGGAAAAAGGAGGGGGATTAAGTATGAAAAAGAAAAAAGGACGGGCTATGAAAATTATTGTAGTTCTATTATTTTTAGGAGCGGTTATAACTTTTGTAGGAAAGTCTGGCGTATTAACCACAGTCCAAAAAGAAACAGAGATACTTATAGATGTAAATCAGTTTGCAAAAATAACTCCTGAAGAACTTATAGCGATTATGGGGGAACCTATAAGCAAAGAAGAATGGAATTTCACAACCAGCAAAGGAAAATTCCCAACAACAAGTTATTATTATGACAATTATGAATTTTTAGTGATCAATGATATGGTAGTAAGAATGAATATTCGCTCAGACAAATATTTTGATGACAATGCAGAAAGCATTAAATTTTCCACAAAAAAGTCTATACTTAAAATGTTAAACATTAAATATGACCCTAACCGGACAAAATTAGTTGCCGATACAGGTGTTTCTTTGAGATTTCAGCCAGTATCGGATAAAGTAGCCGATGTTTGGTGTAGTTTAATGGACGGAAAAAATAAAACGATTGACGAAATAAAAGTAACTTTTGATTTAACCTACTTAGATTAATAGGCAAAAAGCACTTATCAATTTGATAGGTGTTTTTTATTGGGTGGTGATATTTTGGCAACAATTAGAACATCTATTCAATTATATAATGGCATGACCCCAGCCTTAAAGAATATGAATAGTGCATTAAACATGGTATTATCTAGCTTTGAAGCAGTACAAAGAGCATCCAGCAATGTCGTAGACATATCTTCGATACAAGCCGCAAGGGCAGAACTGAACAAAGCTGAAATAGCTTTTAATGAAATAGAGAAAGAAATTCGTGAGTCCAGCAATGCACAACAAAGATTTAATAATGATATCCGAAATGGAGAGGCTGCTGCCAATGGATTATTAAGTAGATTCAAGAATATAGCTATGTCAATGGGGGCTGCATTCAGTTTCAAGAAAATTATTAATGCCTCTGACCAAATGGTTTCTACAACGGCAAGGCTTGATTTAATGAATGATGGGTTGCAAACCACCGAAGAGCTTCAGCAGATGATCTTCCAATCTGCCCAAAAGTCTAGAAGCTCCTACATTGATACAGCCAATGTAGTGGCAAAGCTTGGGATCCTTGCCGGAGAAGCTTTTTCTAGTAATCAAGAAATGGTGGCATTTGCTGAACTTATGAATAAGCAATTTAAAATCGGCGGGGCTTCTATCCAAGAACAAACCTCTGCCATGTATCAGCTCACACAGGCTATGGCTGCAGGAAGGCTCCAGGGGGACGAATTTAGGTCTATCATGGAGAACGCCCCAATGCTTGCAAAATCCATTGCAGAATATATGGGCATGACCACAGGTGAGTTAAGGGAAATGTCTAGGGAAGGGGCCATAACGTCTGATATCATAAAAAATGCTATGTTTGCTGTGGCAGATGAAACAAATGAACGATTTGCCAAACTACCCATGACATGGGGGCAAGTATGGACGTCTATTGTAAATAGAGTGCTAATGTATTCACAACCACTATTACAGTTTATAAATATTCTTGCGAATAATTGGTCAATTATCGAACCAATCATACTGGGTATAGCGGCGGCTACTTTGATTTATTTGACAATTACAAAAGGAGCGGAATTGGCTACAAAGGCATGGACTGCGGCGCAAGCAGCCTTTAACGCTGTAATGGCATTAAATCCTATCGCAATATGGGCTATTGCTATTGTTCTTTTTATTGCACTAATCTATGCGGTAGTGGCAGCAGTAAATAAGCTCACAGGGAAGTCGATTAGTGCAACAGGTGTTATTGCAGCAGCTTTCATGGTTGCGATAGCTTTCATTGGAAACTTGCTTGTTGGATTTTCTAACTTGGTTATTGATGTGGTGGCTGCTATTTGGAATGTAATTGCATCAGTTGCAGAATTTCTTGCCAATGTTTTCAATGACCCGATTGGTTCGGTTGTTCGGTTGTTTGCTAGTATGGCTGACACCATTCTTGGAATACTCCAAGGCATTGCTAAGGCCATTGATGCAATCTTTGGTTTTAATCTTGCAAGCTTAGTAGGAGGATTGAGATCTTCCCTAGGTGGGGCTGTAAGAGATATAGCAGGAGAGGCAAAAATCAAAATTCCTAGAATGGATTCAAGCAAGCTATATCTTGATAGATTCAGTTATGCAAATGCATATAATAAGGGCTACAGTTTCGGAAATAACTTAGGAGATAATTTAGGAAGTAAATGGAACGACATAAAAAATGCTTTTGATGGTATATCTGAAATAGCGGAGAATACAGGAGCTATGAAGGATAGTCTAAATATTTCTGAGGAAGACCTAAAGTATTTAAGGGATCTAGCAGAGAGGGAAGTGATTGACAGGACGGTCCTTAGGGATGTGACTGTCACGCTGACAAATACTTTTGGTGATATCAGGGAGACGGCAGACGTTGATGGCATTATCTCTGAGTTTGAAAGACGACTAGCGGAAGCTATTGAGTCAGAAGGAGAGGGGGATCATCGTGTATAGCTTTTATATGAAAGACATATTGCTGCCGGTGGCCCCTTCAAAACTCACCCTAAAAGTTAAAAATAATAACAAAACTCTTGATCTGATGAATTTAGGAGAAATCAATATTTTGAAAAAAGAAGGCTTAACAGATATTAGTTTTACTGTACTATTGCCAAGCAGAAGGTATCCTTTTTCTGTATATGAGAATGGCTTTAAGGAGCCATCTTTTTATTTAGGCCATTTTGAAAAGTTGAAGGTAGAAAAGAAGCCTTTTCGTTTTATCGTGTCCAGACTATCTCCCGCAGGAGAACTACTCTTTGATACAAATATACTTGTGAGTATGGAATCCTACGAAATTACAGAATCTGCTGAGAATGGGTCAGATATTATGGTTTCTATCGACTTGAAACAATACAGGCCCTATGCAACAGAGATATTAAATGTGGTAACAACACCCCAGCAGGAGAAGATCATAATGAGTGTGGAAATCCAAAGACCATCAAAGGAGCCTGCAAAGAGTTACACGGTAAAGGCTGGAGATAGCTTATGGTCTATTTGTAAAAGGGAGCTTGGAGATGGGAATCAGTATAAGTCAGTAGCAGGGTTAAATGGTATCAAGAATCCGAGCTTAATCCGAGTAGGTCAAGTATTAAGATTGGGGTGATAAAGGTGTATGAACTTCTCATTGAGAATCAAGGTAAGGTTTATAGGCCTTTAGTAGAAGACGGAATTACCTGGACCACTGAAAGGCAAGGAGCTCCCGGAAAGCTTGAGTTTAAAGTATTAAAGGATGATTTAATCAATTTTCAAGAAGGAAATCCAGTGCGCTTTCGTGTTGATGGACAGAATGTATTCTTTGGCTTTGTATGGGATAAACGAAGAGATAAGGACCAGCTAATTAGCGTGATCGCCTATGATCAGCTTCGATACCTGAAATACAAGGATACCTACCTATATACTAATAAGAAGGCTTCAGATGTAATCAAGATGATTGCCGCAGATCAGAAATTAGAAGTAGGGGAGATTGAAGATACCGGATATGTTATTCAACAACGACTGCGAGATAATGAAACCTTCTTTGATATCATTTATGACGCCTTGAGTCTTACATTTGACAACACGAAGAAGCTCTATGTACTCTATGACGATTATGGCAGACTTGCGTTAAGGAATGCGGAGTCCATGATGCTTGATCTCGTTGTAGGGGAAAATGCTGCAGAGAATTTTGAATATGTAACGAGTTTAGATGGAGTATATAACCAAATCAAACTGTCCTATGATAATGAATCTACCGGGAAAAGGGATATTTATATCGCAAAGGATAGTAATAGCATCAACAATTGGGGGCTTCTACAATATTTTGAAAAGATCAATGAGAAGACCAATGTTCAAGTAAAGGCAAATACCTTATTAGAAATCTACAATAAAAAATCTCGCTCTCTTGAGATAAAAAAGGCCATAGGAGATAAACGAGTGAGAGCGGGGACAAGTGTAATCGTATATTTGCCCGGGATTGGCGATACTAGTATTCAAAACTATATGCAAGTGGAAAGGGTTGTACACTATTTTGCAGATAATGAACACTTCATGGATCTGAAATTAAGGGGGCGATTATAGTGGATATGTTAAAGTTACTTAAAAAGGCAGGGATACAAGCTGTAGAACAAACGGCTCCTGTTGCTATTTTCTTAGGTATAGTTAAGTCAGTGAATCCACTAGTAATTAATGTTGAACAAAGACTAGATATTCCCGCCGAGTTTCTGTTCCTGACAGATCAGGTACGGGATTATAAGACTAAGGTAAGCTTTGATAACCCAGACATAAAGAATATCGTAAAGCCCTATGATATGCAGGATATACCGGGGACTAATTATAAAATAACATTTCAGGATGCAGCCATCAATGAAATAACTATCTATAACGGGTTAAAGGTTGGTGAACAGGTGGTGCTTCTTCGCGTTCAAGGCGGACAGAAGTTTATTGTGCTAAATAGGGTGGTGAAGGCATGATCCCGAAAATAAACTATGATGCTGACAGCGATTTTGAAATTATCAAACAACCTACCCATACCTATCAACTAAATTTTGAAAAAGGCAGGGTGGCAGGGTATACAGATGGTATTGAAGCTATGAAGCAGGCCATACACAAGATACTTTTTACAGAAAGATATCAACATGAAATATATAGCTGGAACTATGGTATAGAGCTAGAGGATTTATTTGGAAAGCCTAAATCCTTTGTATATCCTGAGTTAAAAAGAAGAATCACAGAGGCCTTGCTTCAGGATGATAGGATTATCAGGGTAGACGGTTTTTCTTTCACGTCACACAAAGGAAGTGTTGTTGTGAGTTTTACTGTCCATACAATCTTTGGAGATGTAGAAGCATCTAGGGAGGTGAGCATATAGTGTTTGAAGACATGACATTTGAATATATATTGCAAAGAATGCTCTCTAGAGTTCCAAATAATATAGACAAAAGAGAAGGAAGTATGATCTATGATGCCCTTGCCCCTGCGGCTGCAGAATTGGCACAAATGTACGTAGATTTATATTTCTTAGAAGATAGGATCTATGCAGATACCGCTACAGGGGAGGATTTGACACGGAGAGCGGCCGAGAGAGGAATTAACAGAAAATCAGCCACAAAGGCTATTAGAAAAGGAATATTTATAGGAAATAATGATGTATCTTTTAATGTTCCAATAGGCAGTAGATTTAGTGGAGACGATTTAAATTATATGGTTATCGAGAAAATTACAGATGGGGAATTTAAGTTAGAATGTGAAACTGCTGGGGAGGTAGGAAATAGCTATATTGGCCAATTGCTTCCGATAGAATATATCAGCGGATTAGTATCGGCAACATTAGCGGATATTCTCATTCCTGGAGAAGATGAAGAATCAGATGAAAGTTTGAGAAAAAGATATTTTGATAACCTGGATAGTCAAGCCTTTGGTGGTAATATAGCCGACTACAAGCAAAAGGTAAATAGTCTGAATGGAGTTGGTGGAGTAAAGGTATTTCCTGTGTGGAATGGTGGAGGAACTGTGAAGTTAGTGATCATTGATAGTACCTATAACAAGCCTTCCCAAGTCCTCATCGATGAAGTGCAGACTGCAGTGGATCCAGTGGAAAATCAAGGAGAAGGATACGGATTCGCTCCCATTGGCCACGTTGTAACAGTTGAAGGTGCGACGGAAATAATCATAGATATTGAATCAAATATAACCTTTCAGAGTGGGTATGTATGGGCAGACGTGAAGCTTGGAGTGGAGAACGTGATCAATGAATATTTTGCAGAACTAAAGCAAGAATGGGCAGATGTAGAAAACATAGTCGTGAGAATCAGTCAACTGGAAACCCGTATCTTGAATGTGCCAGGTGTGATGGATATCCAGAATACTAAAATCAATGGAGTAGCTCAAAATCTAGTGCTGAATAATGTAGAGATACCCATCTTGGGTGAGGTGACAGCGATATGAAACCGGTAGAAGCGTATTGGCCTCTGATTCTGCAAGAGATACGAGAGATGAAGGAAATTGCAAAGGCTGAAAATTCAGAATTGGAAGCAGTATGGCAAACAGTAGAAGATCTGATAGATGATCAATTTATTGAAACAGCTACAGAACGTGGGATAGCAAGACGAGAAAAAATACTAAAAATCACTCCATTTGCCGATGATACACTGGAAACTAGACGTTTCAGAATTCAAGCACGCTGGAATGATAAACTTCCCTATACTTATAGAACATTACAAAGTAAATTAGATCAGCTTTGCGGAGAAGATGGTTATGAGATGACTTTAGGTGCCTATAGCCTGGGAATAAAGATTGAGCTCACGAAAAAGAGAATGTTCGATGAGGTAGAGAAGTTGGTCAAGCAAATGGCTCCTACTAACCTAGTGCTATCTGTAGAACTTCGATATAATCAACACAGTAGAGTAGGGCAGCTTACCCATGGTCAATTGCAGATGTACACCCACAAAAATATAAGAAATGAGGTGATTGTATAATGGCCGAACTTACACAGAATTATAATTTGAAAAAGCCAGGGCAAGACGATTTTTATAACATTGAAGATGATAATAGTAATATGGACAAGATAGACGAAGCTTTGACACCAGAGGCAGATCCTGCCCAAGTACCGACTGGTAATGGCCCAGGAAAGCTTGTGCAGTGGGTATCTTGGTTCGCAAACCGGATAAAAGCTATAACCGGCAAACCAAACTGGTGGGATGCGCCAACGAAATCTTTGCAAGAATTAGCCGATGAACAAGCGTCGCATTTGGCTGATAATGTGAAACATAGCAATTATGCAGTAGCGACAGGAAGTGCCAATACTTATGCCGTAACACTTACCCCAGCTCCAACTGCATATACAGAAGGCATGTGTGTTGTTGTAAAAATAAATATTGATAATACTGGGGCAAGTACAATCAATGTAAATGGTCTAGGTGCAAAAAGTATCAAAAAGCCTAATGGCAATGACGTAACATCTGGAGGCTTAAAAGCTGGAAGTATTTACACCTTGAGGTATAATGGCACAAATTTTATATTACAGGGTGAAGGGGCGAGTGGTAATGCGACTGCGTCAGACCTTCTCTCTGGTAAAACTGCAACTACTGACGCAGGAGAAATTGTTGGTACAATGCCAAATAGAGGGACTGTAAATATTACTCCAGGCACAACAAATCAAACCATTCCGCAAGGATACCATAGTGGGTCTGGAGTGGTGTACGGGTCTGCCAATTTGACTGCAAGCAATATAAAGCAAGGAGTAAATATATTTGGTGTAACTGGAATGTTGGAGCCTTTGGTTGGCAACAACATTCCAGCAAGCAGAATAAGTGCTTCAGAAATAATTCTTGACCTAATTGTGGGAGCGTCTGGTTCTTATAGCATTCCGATGGGGTTAGATATAGACAATTTAGGCAATAGATATTATTTTATAAAACGTGGGAGTAATTACGATCCTGAATATGTAAAACAAGATAAAGCAAGCAATACTGTTTTTCAAATTAATTCTGGGTATTCTGGCGTTATTAAAGTAATTCCTAATTCTCAAAACGTAATATTGCATATAAATAATAATTTATACAGATACAATGGGACGAGTTATATTTGGAATACAACACCCACAGGAGGCGTCAATGATTTCTGTTTTACAAGTGACAATAATGTGGCAATGGTAACATCTTCTGGGATTCTCCGAAAATTAAATTTATCAAATGGTTCAATTATATGGTCTGCGTCTGAATCGCCTGCATCAGACAAGATTGCTAGTGGTTCATCTGGGGCAATAGCAACAGGAGATGGAGTAGTATCAAGCAATGGAAAAGTTAGACTTTATAATTCTTCTGGAACACGAATATGGGAAGTTTCTCCATTTAATTCAACTTTTGTGAAAAGTGTTTCCATAGACGATAACGATAATGTTTGGGTCTATGATGGTTCAACAGCAAAAAAATTATCTTCTTTAAATGGTAGTGTGGTCGCTACTTTATTCAACATTTTAGCAGGACATTCGTTGTTTTGGATCAATGGGAAATTATATGCTGTTGGAAATTCTGGAGTTGGAATTTACAATGAATCCGGGGTTTTGCTGGCAAAAAAGACACTAAACCTCTCGATAACGCCACCATGTTCGCCCTTTATAAATCATAGAAAAAATATTATTATACCATATTATACGAGTGCAAATTATAATTACTTTTATTATGAATTTATCACCAATGTAACACCACAATAAGGAGGGATTATTTGTGATATTTATTAAAGGGGAAAAAATAAACGAAAATAAAATAAAAATCATATTAGTACATCATATGCCAGAAACATTGACAGAAGAAGAAAAAATAGGAGGATATTTTATAGAAAGTATGCCGGAGCCACCTGCACACGCACCGATTGGACATGTTTATGTTCCATTTTTAAATTTAGAGACAAAAGAAGTGTTCTTTGAATTAGAAAGTAGGCCATTGTCGCAAGAAGATTTAATGAAACAAAAATTAAATGAAATAGAATTACTACAAGAAAGAATAGAATTATTGCAACAAGCATTAGATGATTTACTGTTAGGAGGTATGTAATATGGCGGCATATCTAGCACAGCGAATTATCGACGGGGCTTACACTTACGACTACGTCATATCTAAACGACCAGACCTAAAGGAAGGGATAGACGCATATCTGATTGAAAAAGGTAGAGAAGATTTGATTACACAATAGGATACTATTGCGACGTAAAATAGAAAAAATTTTTTCTTAAATAGATCTCCTTCGAACAAATTAAAAAGGGGGAACATATGAGCAGAGAAGAAGTTGTGGTTAAGGTCCTTGGCAGGATGATGTTAGAGGATCCATCCATTGATCAGCATAAGCTGCGAGCAGTCCTAGAAGAAGTGCTGTACGACTATGATGTTACCCCTGTAGAGAGGGCATTGGCCGTCAGAAACGATATCACGGACAAATTGGTTTTGTACTTGGCGTCAAAGAAAATAGACGGCCTTAGCAATTTGACATTGGAAAACTACAAGAGGCACCTTAGCCGATTCTCATTGTTCATCCAGAAAAATATTGAGGACATAACGGCCATGGATATCCGTATGTACTTGGCGGCATACGGCAAAACTGGCGTCAAGAACACTACTTTATCCACCGAAATATCTATCTTGCGAAGCTTCTTCAATTGGCTTGAGAATGAAGAATATATCAACAAGAGTCCAATGAGGAAAATCAAGCAAATAAAGATCGAAAAACGGCTATGTAAAGCACTCACCATTGAAGAACTTGAACTCATGAGGGAAGCCTGCAAGACTCTAAGACAAAGGGCCATGTTAGAATTCTTTTATAGCACTGGCTGCAGATTAGACGAGGTTGTTAAGCTGAATCGGTATGATATTGACTGGGGCAATATGTCTGTACGGGTAGTGGGAAAGGGCAACAAAGAACGTATCGTATATGTAAGCCCAAAATCAAAGGTCCATATCCAGAAGTATCTATCAAGTAGAAAAGATACTTGCGAAGCACTATTTGTAACCGAGCGACAGCCCATTCAAAGGTTAGGTCGTAGGAGTATAGAGAGGGAAGTGGCCAAAATAGGAAAGATGTCCGGTATTGAAAAGAATGTATACCCACATCTCTTGAGGCATACAACTGCCACGCTAATGCTCAATAATGGTGCTGATCTAGTGACTGTACAAAAGATATTGGGCCACGAGGATCCGTCAACAACGCAAATCTATGCCCAATATTCAGACGAAAACGTACAACATGAATACAGGAAGCATCTTATACAATAACACAGGAGAGTTATGACTCTCCTTTTTGATTGGAGGAATGTCAATGGAGCAATGGCAGCACTATGGTGAAAAGGTTATTTCAGGGGCAAAACCTTTTTTGGGGATAATATTGGCCTGTATCAACTACATATTATTCCCTGATCAAGCGTATCAAACTGCAACCATGGCGGTAGGAATCACCATTCTTTTGGATATCATTACGAAATATATTGCCCTTAGCAAACAGGCTGGCAGCTATCGAAATGCTGTCAAAACAAAGGTAATATGGTCAAAGACATTGTGGGAAGGCACGAAAATTAAACTAATATCTTATTTAGTTGTGGCAATCCTGGCAGGGCTTTCTTACAGGGTTACGATGCTTACTCAGGTTAGTGTGTTCTTGGCCACAGTTGTATATTCTGTAGTATTTCTAAGGGAAGCGCAATCTATACTAGAGAATCTTTGTGATGCTGGAGCGGATCTAAAATGGTTGCTCATATGGACGAAGCGAAAGCAGGAGCAGATCCTGGAGAGTGAGATCCAAAAAGGAAGTGATAAAATTGAGCAGATTTGAGATTGTAACCATTGAGGAATTACTAAAGCGTCTTGAAAAATACAGTTACAGGCAACTGCATATTCATCATACATGGAAACCAGATCATTCAAATTTTAACGGGAAGAATCATATTCAGCTACAGGAAGGAATGTACATTTATCATACAAAAACAAATAAGTGGCAGGATATTGCACAGCACGTTACCCTAATGCCAGATGGGACTTTCGTAACCGGCAGGAATTTTTCTAAGGATCCTGTAAGTATCCAGGGTTGGAATACCGGGGCTTTTGCAGTAGAAATGCTAGGAAACTTCGATATTGGGTGTGATAAACTTGAAGGCAAACAAAAGGAAAGTTTAATTAAATTGGCCAGATATTTTGCAGAACGATTTGGTCCAGAGTCCATCAAATTTCACAATGAAGGTCCTGGAGTGAAAAAAACATGTCCTGGATCCTTGCTAGACAAAAAAGAATTCATGAAGGAGGTATTGGCTATGGGGAAAGTATTTAAAGATGTAGAAGATGGCCGTTGGAGTGCCAAATATATTGAAGCTGCCAAAAATCTGGATCTAATCAGTGGAAATACCGACGGCACGTTTCATCCTACGAGCCCGCTCACACGGGAACAGGCAGCGGTGCTAATGGTAAGATTGTATGAAAAAATAACCGGTAGAAAGGTGGTTGAAGAATAATGGATGGAGATGTTATTGTAAAAATAGGAACGGCAGTGATAGCCCTTATTGGAGCTATTATTACTTATATTGTGATTCCTTATATCAAAAGTAAAACAACTATTGAACAACAGAAAAACGCAGAATTTTGGGTTAAAATAGCTGTAAGTGCAGCAGAACAGATTTACAGGCAGCCCGGGTTGGGAGAAAAGAAAAAACAATATGTCATTAATTTCTTGCAAAAACAAGGAATCAAAATTACTATGGAGCAGTTGGATATACTCATTGAATCTGCAGTTTTGGAATTGAATAAAAATGTAAAATTAGCCGGGGCTTAGGCCCTGGCTTTTTTTGTTTTTGAGAAATGTTTTGTACTATCTTTTAGTGGTATCAAATAAAATATTGATGTTAGTATATATGAAATATAGATAGGCGATGTATAGACAAATATAAGAAATGGCAAGAATGCTCAAATAAAACAAAAAAACGTTCGACAAACCTTGTATTTTGAAAGGAATTTTGATATTGTTAGAGATAAGATGGAGCGTTATTTTTAAAAGGAGGATGTGTTTATGAGTGAAAAGCGTGTTTATGCTAATAGGGTTGATATTAATACATCCGTATATGATGTATTATGTACGTTTTACACTATGTCGCCATTAAGAGATGAAAAAAATATAATAGTTGGAGAAAATGTTGTTGATAAAGCTGAAATATATATGAGCCCACAGCTTGCCAAAGCATTAGCAATGTTATTAACAGAGCAAGTACGTATATACGAAGAAAATTTTGGGGAAATAAAATTTTCACAGATGAATAATAATAGTAGTGAGAAATAGAGGTGGTTAGATGTTTACTACCACAGATCCTCGTGGTTATATAATATCATGCTCTACCGAAAGATTCAATGAGCATATTGTCTCAGGACACGTAATAATGAGAGATAACCTTAATGCAATAAAGAGCACAATTGAGGAACCAGAAGTAATTTATAAAAGTAGTCAATCGCCAATAAGAGATGTTTATTTCTCAAAAGTACCTACATCTTCTTATCCCAAAATGTATACTAAAGTGGTAGTTCAAATTGATGATGGAAATATGACCGGAGAAGTAGTAAGTGCATGGCCACAAAAAGATATTTCTGGAGGGATAGATTCAGGAGGAATAGTGTATGTTAAAAATAAACTACGATAGGAAATTTGATATTTTGTATTTAAGCATTGGAGAACCACGGCCTTCATATGGAGAAGAAGAAACACCAGGGCTAGTTGTTTTGAAAGACATAGAAACTGATGAGATAACTGGCTTTACTATTTTTGATTTTAAAAAAAGAGTAGATACTGATAGTCTTAATGAGCTAAATCTGCCTTGTAAAATTGATTTCAAACAATTGGAATCATTGGAATTAAATTAAATAAATACGGTGCAGAACTCATGCAATAGAGCATGAGTTTTTAGTTTTTACCCACCACCACAAAAAACCTACCGGATATTTGGTAGGTTTTAGCATTTTGGCCTATAATACTTATTTCTGAGATCATGTTGGATTTCCTTCCGAGCTACAACGTCTTGTTTTAGGTAGATACCTTTCTTTACAGCCTCTAGTTTTCCAGTCCGATTCATATCTGAAAGCCTTTGTTTGCTGATTCCAAGATATTCACATACTTCATTGCTATCCATAGTTTCTTCTTGGATCAATTTAATAAGTTCTTCCCTAGTCATAATATCAACCTTTCGACTTTTTGATTCTGTTATTGCTATAAACAATCATGCCGATTCCTAGCATAACTAACCAAAAATTCTTTGCTAGTGCTGCAAGAATAAGAAATACCGTACCTGTGGCAAGGGAAATTTGATGGATTAATAACTGCTTTGACATAACAATCACCATCCTATCTTCTTATTATTTTTAGGAGGTAAGGTTTGGGGGGTTACCCCAACCTCACAACTTCTTTCGGATTTCTAAGACTTTATCTACTATTTGAAGTGCTAAGTAGATAATTCCTAGGATTGCAAGGACGATTTGCAATTTATCCATTTCCCTCACCTCCTAATATTATTATAGCATATCTACGTAAAAAATCAATAGGTTTACAGAAAAAACTAGAAATTATTCTTAGAGTAAAATTATAGTTGGCAAATAAAATAGGCTACCGGTTTAGGGTAGCCTGGAGCACAATCATCCTGTATAATATTAATTATCCCAAAAAACAAATACAGGGTGGTGACTATGCTCAATAA
>NZ_LOEE01000007.1 GCF_001562415.1 Thermotalea metallivorans
AACTGCTTTACAGGAAAAACTGTTCCTGACAAAAGAGACGATTAATGAATTTTTGGACTACTTTGTCTCGACTTTGCCTGATTATATCAAGCTAAAGCTATCAGTTGCTTCCTGCGAAAGTTGATTTATTCATTTAAATTCCTCCTCGTATTGGGTTTGTGTCAAAAGTTTTTACTCTTAAAATACTTGAAACGCTTTATTATCAATGTTTTAATAGTTTTGATCCTGTTCTTCCTGATTTTGTAAGATTTCTTAGTTCCATTCTTTTAAAACCCACCTCAATGTGCGTCTGAGTTTTTGTCAATACTAGAGTGGAAACATGTTCATTTCAGCCTTGACAAAAATTCAAGAATACAGATTACACTTTTACTAGAGAACGAAAATCATTTACACAAACATTTTTTACAAATCTTTTGACACAACCAATCATTATAGTCGTTTTTTGTATCGCGATACTATAATATAGTATACCATAATATAAATATTTGTAAATATGTTTTTGTTTTTTGTATTATATAAATACAATTTAAAAAATAATATTTTTATATTTATAAATAAAAAATTGTAATTTTGAATTTTCATAAATCCAATTAATTTCAAATGTAAATGTTCTATCGTCTCCATAAATTCATCATAGGTCCAGTTGCCATCCTTCGGGGGATCCACCCCCTTTTCATGGAACAGATCTAAATTCAAAAGCATGGTATAGGTGGTCATCATCCAAGGAAACCACCATATCTTTCCCTTATAGCGAACGGCATTGAGGGCCTGAACTTTATAATCCTCCAATTCCTCCCTTGTCAAATATTCATCCACCGGTTCCAGCACATCCCGATCAATCACAGAAAAATCCGTGGCCACCGGTGCAATATCAGGATACATTTAATCTTCAAAAAAATTAAGTGATTCCTCATCTTTATAAATAAGATCCCTTTCATCGATTAGAGTTTTTTGGATTTCTTCTTGAGTTACTGAAATACCCAGCTCTTCTGTCACATATTCTTCATACTTATTCAATGCTAATTGTTCAAAAGCCCTTCTATCTGCATCTTTACCAGATAGATTTCCACTAAACTCATAATTTTTCTTAACAAATTCAAATTCTCCTCTATAGATTGGTTTTCCTTTTATTGTAGCAATTACTGCTTTGTCATCGAAAAGATGTTTATTTTGTCCAACAAACTTCGCCGACTCCATTATCCAAAAATGACCCGGTATTCAGAAACTTTGCCAGGGTTTCTGAATACCGGGCCGGTTGCACCACTCACTCCATACACATCAGGTGCCCAAGCAGGATGTGTATTTCTTCGTTCTCCCGAGAATATGGCAAATATTTATATATTATTCCATATTGTGTGCTTATATAACTATTATATAGATAAATTAGAAAATAATTTGTCGATTCTTGGAGTTTAAAATTGTTTTTTGCTAATACAATGCTGGTTCTTTATGCTCCTATATAATATGTAAAGGAAAGTTTGTATTAAAATTTGTATTTTAAAATAATAAGATGACTTTAGGCCCGACCATCGGCATAAATTCCATGGTCGGGCCCTTTCTTCATCATCATTTTTATTTGATTTTTCTCGGCTCAATGTGCCATATCTGACGGGCATATTCCCCGATGGTGCGATCGGTGCTGAATTTCCCGGCATTGGCCAGATTTTTCATACATTTTCTTGCCCATCCCAACCGATCCCTATAGGCTTCATCGATCTTTTCATGGGCCTTTCTGTACTCTTCAAAATCCTTCAATACAAAGTAATGATCAGGCTTATGCCAACTTGCTCCCTCCAGCAGCGCCTGATACAACTCTCGGAACATGCCCGTCCCTCCGTCGTTGAAAGTCCCGTCTATCAATGTATCCACAACGCGCTTTAAACCGGGTACCTTTTCATAATATACTTTAGGATCATAGCTGTCCTTGATGGCTTCCAATTCTTCCACCCTGGCGCCAAAGATAAAGTTGTTTTCTTCCCCTGCCTCTTCAACAATTTCCACATTGGCCCCGTCATAGGTGCCCAGGGTGGGCGTTCCGTTGAGCATGAATTTCATATTGCCGGTGCCCGACGCCTCTTTTCCTGCGGTGGAGATTTGCTCTGATACATCCGCAGCAGGAAATAGTTTTTCAGCATAGGATACCCGATAGTTCTGCACAAATACGACCTTGATTTTGTCCTTGATATCAGGATCATGGTTTACCAGATCGGCGATTTCATGGATAAACTTAATAATAGCCTTGGCCCGGAAATAACCCGGAGCCGCCTTTGCTCCGAAAATAAAAGTCCTCGGGAGAATATCCATATCAGGATTTTCCTTTATTCTGAAATAGAGATCCAGTATATGAAATCCATTGAGAAGCTGTCTTTTGTATTCATGGAGCCTTTTGATCTGAATATCAAATATGGATTCGGGGTTGATGACAATGCCCTCGTGTTTTTCAATGTAGAAAGCCAGTTGCTTCTTCTTCTGGACTTTGATATCCAAAAAACGCTCCAATATTGCCTTATCATCCAAATACTTTTCCAGTTCCTTCAGCTTTGCCAGATCAGTAATCCAGTCCTTTGTTCCCAGCAGCTCCGTAATCATGGCTGCCAGCTCCGGATTGCACAGGGCCAGCCATCTTCTTGGTGTAATGCCGTTGGTCTTGTTCTGGAATCGATGGGGATACAGTTCGTACCAATCCTTCAATTCCTGATGCTTTAGAATCTCCGTGTGCAGTTCGGCAACACCATTGGTGGTATGGGAGCCATGGATTGCCAACCATGCCATTTTGATTCGATTGTCCGATAGGATACGCATGGCTTTTATCTTTGAAGAAGGATACCCCTTTTCTTTCAATGTGGCAACAAACTCCTTATCAATTTGCTGAATAATTTGATAAATTCTCGGAAGCAGCTTTTTATAAAGACGGCTGTGCCACTGCTCCAATGCTTCCGCAAGAATGGTATGATTTGTATAGGCAAAGGTATGGACGGCGATCTCCCAAGCCCGATCCCAATCGATACCTTCCTGATCTATTAAAATTCGCATCAGCTCCGGTATGGCCACCACAGGATGGGTATCATTCAACTGGATGGCATGGTATTGGGGAAATTGCTCAAAATCTTTACCGTGTTTTTCCTTGAATTTCTTTACCAAATCCTGCAGGGATGCCGACACGAAGAAATACTGCTGTTTCAATCTCAAAATTTTTCCATCCTTTTTGGAATCATTGGGATAAAGCACCCTGGATATATCTTCTGCACGGTTTTTCTCTTTTACGGCCTCATCATACCTTTGCTCATTGAACAGGCCAAAATCAAACTCTTGGACAGGTTCTGCCTGCCATAGTCTAAGCCTGTTGACATTCCCCGTTCCGTAGCCGATAATAGGCATATCGTAGGGAACAGCCTTCACCTTTCCATCACTGAATTCCACCGTTATTTCGTCTTCATTCCGTCGAACAGACCAGGGATCTCCGTATTTCATCCAATGATCCCCCTCTTCTACTTGGAAGCCATCCACAAACTTCTGTTTGAAAAGCCCGTAGCGGTAGCGGATGCCATAACCTGTTACAGGCAAATTCATGGTGGCGCAGGAGTCCAGAAAACATGCCGCCAGCCTTCCCAGTCCGCCGTTGCCCAGCCCCGCATCCTCCTCAGCTTCTTCCAGGAGATTGAAATCCATCCCCATTTCCTCCAATACTTCCTTGACTTCTTCATAAATTCCCAGATTCATCAAATTATTTCCCAAGGCCCTTCCCATCAGAAACTCTGCAGAAAAATAATAGGCCTGTTTTCCCTTCCCATATTCCTGCTGGGTTTTATTCCAATCATCTGTGATTCGCTCCATAATAGCCTTGGAAAGGGAATGATATTTTTCATGGATTTCAGCCTGCTCCAGACCCTTACCCCAGTCTGCCTTCAGAATCTTAATGATGCTGTCCTTGAAATTTTCTCGATCCTTCAACCCTTCTTCACCCTACCTTCCATACAATTTGGTTATTTGAAAAATCTTTTCTGCCAAGGTTTTTGTCAAATCTTCTTTTTTCATCCTCCACTGCCAATTGCCTCCAATGGTCGAAGGGATATTCATCCTGGCCTCGCTGCCCAGTCCAAGAAAATCCTGCATAGGGGCTATGGCCAAATTTCCCACGGAGCTCCATGCCCCCCGTATGAATCCCCAGTGATAGCCCTCCTGTTCCGAAAGATGCAAATACCGTATGGCATACTCCACATCCTCCTGATTGGCTGTTTTCATCCATCCCATGATCGTGTCATTATCATGGGTGCCCGTATAAACCACACAATGCTTTTCATAATTGTGGGGCAAATAATCGCTTTCTTCCCTTGTATCAAAGGCAAACTGCAGTACCTTCATCCCGGGATAGCCCGATCGGTTTCTGAACTGAATGACCTGCTTCGTCAGAAATCCCAGATCCTCAGCAATGATCTCAATATCTCCCAGGTGCTTTTGAACAGCTTTGAATAATTTCATGCCGGGGCCCTTCACCCAACGGCCGGTGGCAGCCGTTTTGCTGCCGTAGGGAATTTCCCAGTAAGATTCAAAACCTCTGAAGTGATCGATTCGAATCACATCATAAAGTTTTAAGTTCCCTTGAATTCTATGGATCCACCAGTCAAAACCTCTTTCTTCCAAGACATCCCACCTGTAAATGGGATTTCCCCATAACTGTCCGATTTCTGAAAAAGAATCCGGGGGACATCCTGCTATGGTAATAGGTGTCTTTTTTCCATCCAAACGGAATATTTCACTGTTGGCCCATGCATCTGCACTGTCTTCCGCCACGTAAATAGGGATATCTCCAATAATTCGAATACCTTTGCCGTTGGCGTATTTTTTCAATGCCATCCATTGTTTGAAGAATAGATATTGAAGAAATATCCAATATTTTATTTCTTCTTTCAGCTCTTTTTTATAATAAAGCAATGCTTTTTCTTCCCTAAGCTTGATATCCTCGTCCCAATCCTTCCACGGCTTCATATCAAATTGTTCCTTTACCGCCATGTACAAGGCATAATCTTCTATCCACTCCCTGTGTTTTCCCTTGAATTTTTCTACAACACCGGCAAACCTTTTTTTTCCCTTTGCATAGGCTTTTCTTAGAACAAAAAATTTATTGCGATAGATTTTTTCATAATCCACCTTTTCCGGATTTTCTCCAAAGTCCAATCCCTGAAAATCTTCTTCCTCCAGCAAACCATCTACGACTAAAGATTCAAAATCGATCAGATATGGATTCCCTGCGAAGGAGGAAAAAGACTGATAGGGGGAATCTCCAAAGCCTGTGGGCCCCAAAGGCAGCAGCTGCCAGTATTTTTGACCTGCTTTCTCTAAAAAATCTACAAATCTATAGGCTTCCTTCCCAAAACTTCCGATCCCATAGGGACCCGGCAGGGAAGTGATATGCATTAAAATTCCGCTGCTTCTTTTCATCTTCCTATTTCCCCTTCTATCCAAAACTTTTATTGTGCTGCCAATACTACGGTTTTCTTTGCTATATTTCCATGGATATCCACCATTTCAAAATGAATCCTCTTCACCTGGCGATTTTCCCGGTTTTCTATTTTTATTTCAAAATCTTCTTCCCTTCTTTCGATGGATATCCTGATTTCCGTATATTTTTCCTTCTTGTAATCTTTCGTCAAGCCGTCGTCATCGTAATAAACGTATTGTGCCCTATCCTCTATGAAGGCCACCACATAAAGTTCACGATGATCCAAGACTTCCGTATTCCTCCCATGGTTTCCGAAAATCAGCATCTTATTTTTTCTGATAAATACGGGGATTTCGTGAAGCCCCACCTCCAGATACAGGTGCCCCTTTCTTTTTATTTCATAGCTTCTTTCCCTGTAATCATCCACCTTCCAAAGAAGCATATCCTCTGGCAGCCATACATACCTGCCCAAAGCATTTTCTTCATAAATCGGGGCAATCATCAATCCATCACCCACCAGCAGTTGGTTTTCCACCCGGCGGGATATCTCATCTTCGTATGCAAAGGCCAAGGGCAACATGTACATATCCCTATGCAAGAGGGCCTTCATGTATTCCGAATAAATATACGGTATCAAGGCATACCTGAATTGAATGGCCTTTCTTATCATCTCCGTGGTCTCTTGATCGAAGGAGAAGGGTTCCTGTCTCCTACCTCCTATGGCCGAATGATTTCGAAATAGGGGTGTAAATAGGCTAAACTGAGTCCACCGGATGAGCAATTGGGCATTGGCATCCCCACCAAAGCCACCGGTATCTGCCCCTGCATATAAAAAGCCACACATATTCAATGACGGCATCATTTTCAAATTCAATAAAATATGCTCCCACCAGGAATGGTTGTCTCCCGTCCAAATTCCTCCGAATCGATGCATGCCTATGTAGGAAGCCCTGGAAAACAGCAAAAACCGTTTGTTGGGTGCAATCTCTTCAAATCCTTCTGCCGCCGCCCGGGTCATATAATACCCATACAGATTGTGCACTTCATGATGATTGACCTGCTTCCCATCCACATGATGATACATGCTTTGATAGTCTTCCCGGTGATTGGACATATGGATAAAGGCATCCTTCAATGCAAAAAAAGAATCCATATCCAAATTTTCATTTTCAGACTGTTTCGCCAGTTCAATTCCTTTCTTCAAACCCCGTTCCGTATAAAAGATGGCTGGTTCATTCATATCATTCCAAAATCCCTCAATACCCCAATCGATCAAACCTTTATACTTTAACCCAAACCATCTTCTTGCCTCCGGATTGAGAAAATCAGGAAAATGAACTTTTCCCGGCCACACTGCCGCTACAAAGGGTTTTCCTTCCCCATCGGTACAAAAATATCCCCCTTGGATTCCCTCTTCATAAACCCCATAACCCTTTTCAATTTTTACCCCCGCATCAATAATGGGCACAAGGCGAAATCCTTTTTCCCTCATTTTTTCAACAAAACGAGGAAAATCGGGGAAACGGTCCTCGCTGACAGTAAAATCCTTAAAGCCTTCCATGTAATCAATATCCAGATAGATGGCATCACAAGGAATATCATGGTCGATGAAAGCCTCCGCAACCCCTTCAATGGTTTTTGCATCAGGATAACTCCAGCGGGACTGCTGATAGCCAAAGGCCCACTTGGGGGGTGCATAACCTTCCCCAATGATATGGAAAAATTTTCTGACAATCTCCCGTAATCCTTCTCCGTCTATGATATAGATATCCGCATCGGTCCCGTCAATGATGATCTCTATGACATCCGTGTGGGAAAAACCAACATCAAATGCCACTTGCCCCGGATAGTCAATAAATAGGCCAAATCGTTCCCGCCCATCCACAATCATAAAATTGTGGGCGCCATACAATGATTTTTTATCCGGCGTATGTCTTGGATCATCGGAACAGTAGGACACATAGATCCCGCCCCTTTTGTTCATGCCCCGCTGATTTTCTCCCAATCCCCATACCATATCCTTGGAATCCATTTTATAGGTTAACCTTATTTCTGTTCCCTGTTCCACCTGAAAATAATCCATTCCCTCTTTCTCCCACGGATCTCCCTTCACTAGAACACCATCGGTGGGGAAGGGATTTCCAAAACGGTATTTTGTAATCTTTTCATGGATTCTATAAACCTTCATTGTAATCACCTGCAATCCCATTTACTTTATAGAACCTTGGGTAACACCCTTCACAATATGTTTTTGGGCTATAAAATAGAAGATGATAATGGGGACCATGGCAATTACCAAGCCGGCCAATGCCAAATTCCACTTTTTCGAATATTGCCCGAAGAAATAAAACATTTTTAACGGAATGGTATGCCACCCCGGTTTGTTGATGACCAGTTGGGGAAGCAAAAAGTCATTCCAGATCCACATGGTGTTCAAGATCCATACCGTTACTGTGATGGGCTTTAACAAAGGAAATATAATGTACCAAAATACTTGCAGCCTATTGCATCCATCGATAATGGCCGCCTCTTCCAATTCCGCCGGTATATTTTTTATAAACCCGTGGTACAGCATGACAGACAGGCTGGATCCAAAGCCCAGATACATGAATACAAGCCCCACAGGGTTCAGCAATCCCAGCTTGCCCATGATATTCACCAAGGGAAGCATGACGGATTGGAAAGGAATGAGCATCGCCGCCGCAAACAGAAAGAACAAGAAGGTACTCCATTTTGTTTTTGTCCTCACCAGCATCCATGCCGCCATGGAAGTAAATACCACAATGATGGCCGTGCTGAATACGGTAATGAAAAGGGAATTCAGAAAAGATCGAACAAAATCCAATTCAATAAATGCTTCTACATAATTGTTGAAAGTAAAATATGGACGGGAAGGAAGTCCCATGGCATTCATAAAAATTCCTTTTGGCGTTTTGAAGGAATTGATAAAAACAATATAAAATGGCGCTAAAAACAACATTGCCAATAGGCTTCCCAAGAGAATCCATCCTAAGTTTTTCACGGGCCTCTGCTTCATCACATCTCCACCTCCCTTTTCTTACTGTAGCTGAGCTGTGTCAAAGTAATCACGGCAACAGTAATTAAAAATATAACGGCTTTCGCTTGGGCGAGTCCCAGTTTGTTAAAGGTAAACGCCGAATTGTATATATTTAAGGCCAACATTTGCGTTGAATTAAAAGGTCCCCCATTGGTAAGAGACAGGTTTTGATCAAATAATTTAAAAGAATTGGACAAGGTGAGAAATACGCCTACGGTGAATGCCGGGGCAACCAATGGCATAATGACATGAATAAGTCTTTGAAAAGCACTGGCTCCATCAATCTGGGCTGCTTCCTTCATAGATTCCGGTATACTTTGGATAGCTGCAATATAGATTACCATCATGTACCCCGAAAGCTGCCAGGACATGAGGATGACCAGTCCCCAGAAGCCCGTTGCGGGGGTAGACAACCACCCTTCCAAAAAGCTCCATCCCAACTTCATTCCTACGGCGTCAAAGGCCTTTGTAAATATAAACTGCCAGACAAAACCCAGGATAAGCCCACCAATCAGGTTGGGCATAAAGAATATGCTCCGCAAGATATTGCTGCCTTTCATCTCCCTTGTTACCAGAAGGGCCAATCCGAAACCAATCAAGTTGATGGTAATGACAGACACAAAAGCAAATTTGGCAGTAAATAGAAATGCCCCCAAAAAATCTTTATCCCTTGTAAAGATTTCCACATAGTTTTTTATCCCGACCCAGTTGGCATCATTCACAATGCCGTTCCAATCGGTAAAGGAATAGTAAATTCCCAGCAGCGCCGGTACAATCACCACCATCAAGAAGGCAATCAATACGGGTCCAACAAAAAATCCAAACCAAAGCCTAGAGTATTTCATAGTATCCTCCTATCCCATGGATCCTTCCGCTTCATCATAGAAAGTTGAGGAGGGCCGTCACCCCCCTCAGCCTTCTCTAATTTCTTATTTTCTCATTTCTTCCCACTGGGCTTGGGAATTCTTGATTACATCTTCCCACTTGATTTCTCCAGACAGATATTTCTGAATCTCCGTTCCAAGAATGTTCATACCCCATCCTGTAGGATATCCCATGAATACCCATGGCATTGTCTTTCCCGCTTCCGCATATCTCTTCACAGCGCGGCCAAGGGCATCCTTTGGCTCATAGTTTTCATATTCTTTCAAAGGCGGTATGAAGAAGAATTTATTTACAATGAAATCCTTTCCCTTATCCGATGTATATAACCAGTTTAAGAAATCTTTGGCTGCTGCCTTTTCCCCATCGGAGCCCTTATTATTTATGGCCCAATACATTGGCACCCCCACAGGGATAGCATCTTCCTTGGCCCCCTTCACCGGCATTGGCAAAATATCCAAGTTGTTGGCAACGGCTTCATCTATATTTTTCACACCATTGTAGATCCAGTTGCCCTGTTGCACGATGGCAACCCGTTCAATGACAATTCCTTCATCTACCTGCGTAGCATAGTCAACGGCATTCAGCTTTGCTTTGGCTTTTCCATTGGGTGAGTAATTGGCTTGCAAATCCAATAGGGCTTTGAATGCATCCCCATACTTGAAGGTCACTTTTTTCGCGGCAAATGCATCCAATGAACTGGCAAATTCTTGGGAGAGGGCGGCATTGGAAGCGTGGAGGCCCGTTACCCAAGTTTCCTTCGCCGGCAATTCAAATACTGCCTCTAAGTTGGGATATTTCTCTTTTAGTTCTCCTGATCGAATCTTGGCATCCAAAGTTTTTACTGCTTGTTCCAAGCTTGTAAAATCAACGATCTCAGAAGCATCAATTCCTGCCGTTTCAAAAATCCCCTTATGATATATGAATCCATAACCTTCCACGTTAAAAGGCAATGCATAGACTTTGCCATCTACCGTAACCCCCGACAATACGCCTTCCAGGGCTTGATCTACCCAAGGCTGATCCGATAAATCCTCCAGTCTGGACATCCAATCTTCCACATCTTGAGGTCCCCCGATATTGAATATGTCCGGTTCTTCTCCCGACTGAATCTTGGCCCTGAGGGCAGCACCGTAATCATCCCCGCCCCCTACGGTTTGAATATTGATTTTCACATTGGGATGTTCCTTTTCATATGCCCTTGCCGCTTCTTCCAATTCCTTGGCAATCTCTACCTTGAATTGGAAAACATCCAAGGTAACAGGCTCCTTGTTTTCCATCGCAGCTTGATTTTCATTGCTTGCCGATTGCTGGGGCGCTTTGGACGAGCAAGCGCTCAATAAAAAAGTAGACAGCACAAAAATCATCATCATGGCCAACACAAAGATTCTTTTCGATTTTTTCATTTCATACTCCCCCTCCAGTATTGATTTTACAAACACAACTTTGCCCTCTGCCACCATCAAAGAAGCAGGATGCCGACATTTTAAAAATCTTGTGAAATCTGGTAAAACCCCATCCCTCCCCTTTGCACCGCAATCTTTCCATGAGGATGCACCCATTTTCCTTTGATCAGGCTCATCATCCCAATCCCTACCGGATCACCTGCTCTGTCTCCTGATCAAACAGGTGCATTTTATCATAATGAAAATGGAAAGTCACTTGTTGATTGATTTTCACCTCGGCCTTAGAACTGACCCTAGCAACCGCAGGAATACCGGCGATCTTCACATGGAGATAAATCTCTGCCCCCATCATCTCCATGACTTCTACGGTGGTCTTCACTTCATTGTACCCTTTGGACAGGGGTTCCAGGGTTGCGTCATGCAAGTGTTCCGGGCGAATGCCCATCGCAATCTTTTTGTTCCTATAATTTTTTTCTTTCAGCAGCTTTTGCTGCTGTTCCGATAAGGCCAGTTTCAAACCGTCATCCAGAACCAAGTACAATTGATCATTTTCCCCTTTTACCTCTGCTCGGATAAAATTCATTGGAGGGCTGCCGATAAACCCGGCCACAAACATGTTGGAGGGCATATCATACAGTTTTTTCGGTGTATCTGCCTGTTGAATAATTCCATCCTTCATGACAACAATCCGGGTACCCATGGTCATGGCTTCCGTCTGATCGTGGGTAACATAGATAAAAGTTGTATTCAGGCGATGATGAAGCTTTGATATTTCTGCCCGCATCTGCACCCTTAACTTTGCATCCAAATTGGACAGGGGCTCATCCATTAAAAACACCTTGGGCTCCCTGACGATCGCCCTTCCCAAGGCTACCCGCTGCCTTTGTCCCCCAGACAATGCCCTGGGTTTTCTGTCCAACAAGTGGCCTATATCCAAAATCTCTGCTGCTTCCTTCACCTTTTTATCAATTTCATCCTTCGGCACCTTGCGCAGTTTTAGTCCGAAGGCCATATTGTCATATACCGTCATATGGGGATACAGGGCATAATTTTGAAAAACCATGGCAATGTCCCTATCCTTTGGTGCCACGTCATTGACCAGCCTATCTCCGATATAGATTTCTCCCTGGGAGATATCTTCCAGTCCTGCAATCATCCTTAAGGTAGTAGATTTACCGCAGCCCGACGGCCCTACCAATACAATAAATTCCCTGTCTTCTATTTCCAGATTGAAGTCCTTTACTGCCATCACGTTTCCGGCATAGATTTTATGGACATTACGCAGTGATAAATTGGCCATATTGATCTCCTCCTTCAAAATAGATTAACCTTTCACACCGCCCACAGTCAGTCCTCCGATGATATATTTTTGGAATACCAGGTATAGTATGGTCAATGGCAAAGCCATAATGATTGAACCCGCACAAAATACGCCCCATGAAACAGTTTTAAAATCGGCTGCCCATCCGAATAATCCTTGGGCCAGGGTGAATTTTGACCCGTCCGTCAGAAACAGATAAGAAGTGGCATAATCGGTCCATGGGGCTGTGAAGATAAAAATTGCCGTAATGGCCAAGGCCGGCCTGGCCAAGGGCAGCATGATCATGGTAAATATCTGGAATCTGGAGGCCCCGTCTATGATAGCAGCTTCCTCAATGGATTTTGGAATCGTATCAAAATACCCTTTCAAGTTCCACACGGCAAAAGCCATATTGGCGGCAGACCAAATCAAGATCAAACTGAAATATGAATTTTTGATGCCTAAATATTTGATAATCAAAAGCTGGGGTACCAAGGCCGCCGTGGTGGGCAGCATCATGTAAATCACATAGGAAGCCAGCCCTGCCTTCTTCCCCGGAAAATCAAATCTGGAATAGGCATAGGCAGACAAGGTTGCCAAAGTCAGTGCAAAGAGGGTGGTACCCCCTGCAAAAATAAAACTGTTTTTTAACCACATCAAAAACTTTGGATGGGATAATACCTCTACGAAATTATCAAATGTAGGATTTTTCGGAAGTATCATAAACTCCGTACTCACCAGAGATACCCTTTTGTCAAAGGCCGTCAGCAGTACCCACCATATGGGAATAAAGGTCAACAGACATGTGAAAATCAGAAAACCATGGGTCAGCAGATAACCTATTTTTTCCTTCGTCTTTGCAACCATTTAGTCCACCTCCTCTGCATGCAGTGCCTTTGTCACCTTCATGTTGATCAAAGTAATGATGATGAGAATAATAGATACGATCACGGAATAGGTGGCAGCCATGGAATAGGCATTTTGCCTCGTCAGTACATTGAATTGGTAGGTAGAGACAATCTCCGTGGCCTTCGCCGGCCCCCCACCGGTGATCATATAAATAACATTAAAGTTGGTAAAAGTCCATATGGTGCCCAGAATCGCAGCCGGAAGCATAGCCGGCTTCAACAAGGGCAAGGTAATATACCTGAATTTCTGCCAAGGGGAAGCACCGTCCATATCTGCCGCCTCATAGTATTCTCTGGAGATGCTCTGGAGGGCTCCCGTCGCCACCATGGTCATAAAGGGAAAACCTAACCAGATATTTACGATAATCACCGCTATAAAGGCAATCTTTCCATTTGTCAGCCACTGGACAGGGGGCAACCCTAATAATTTCAGAAATTGATTGAAAAAGCCAAATTGCTCATGATACATCATTTTCCAAACCAAGGCCGTCACAAATTGAGGCACCGCCCATGGCAAAATGATAAAAGTCCGGTAAATGCCCTTCCATTTCAACTTCGGCCGATTCAGGGCCAAAGCAATGATTAATCCCAGCACCACATGGAAAAATACATTGACAACCGTCCAAATAAAAGTTCTCATCAATACCGCAAAAAATTCCGCATCCAAGCTGCCTAGGGCCTTTACATAATTTTTAAGCCCTACGAATTTTACTCTGCCGCTTCCCATGGTATATAAATTCAGATTGAAAAAAGAAAGTCCGATACCGTAAGCAATAGGAAAAAGAGATACGGTAAATACCACCACCAAGGCCGGCAGTACATAGAAATAGGCCACTTTATTTTTTTTGATTCTTTGAATCAAGGAAGTCTTTTCCAATAAAGGCGGCATCTGTTTCTCTTCATGTAATATCTTGATGCTCAAACTTTTCACTTCCTCTCGCCACTTTTTCAAAATCCCATCCGGTATTTCAAAAATTAGGCCTGAGGTTTTTCCTCAGACCCAATTTGATCCTATAGGATCAGATGCGTTGTTCCCTTATTCGCCTTTCATAGATTTGATATTCTCAATGATCACTGCATTTGCCTTTTTGGCTTCCTCTACCGCAGGTCTTCCTGAATTTACCACTGCAGCGATGGCATCCTTTGCCGGCTGCCATACTTGATTCATTTCCGGTACAACGGGCATCGGCGTCCCCAAAGCTGCTGCCTCGCTGATCAATTGATCTGTCCACTTCTCTAATTTCACATCTTTACTTGCCGGAACGGTGCCAACCTTTTCATTAAACATTTGCTCAATTTCCCCACTGGTCAAGAATTTTGCAAATTTTGCTGCTTCCTCTTTATTCTTTGATGATTTTGGAAGAAATGCCATTTTGCCGCCCACAAAGGGTTTTGCATCCCTACCTGTCATATCATTCTTCGGCAGTACCACGGCTCCCCAGTTGATGCCCGCCTTTTCAATATCGCCAAAGCACCAGGGCCCGTTAATCCAAAAGGCCGCTTTTCCTTCCAGGAACAGGGCTTGGGCTGTGCCGTAATCCAATTCCTTCGGTATAATTTTGTCTTCGTTGATCAGCTTGCTCCAGAAGTTCAGATAATCAATAAAGCCTTGGCTATCTAAATTGGGTGTCACCCCATCCTCCTGAAAGGCGCTTCCCCCAAAACTTTCAATAAATCCATAGGTATTATAGAAAGTATTGTTCAGATCCACTACCAATCCCCATTTTCCATCCTTAGTATTGGCTTTGGCGATTTCCACCATTTCACTGATGGTTTTCGGCGGTGTGTCCACTAGATTTTTGTTATAGATCAATACAACGGCCTCCATAGATAATGGGAATCCGTAATGCTTTCCATTCAAAGATGCAATATTATATGTACTTTCAATATAGCTATCCTTTACATCGGCCACATATGCATCAATGGGCTCAATCAAATCTCCCGTTGCCATAACGCCAACCCAGTCATGGGCACCAAAAAACAAATCCGGTCCATCTCCTGTTTGCAGCGATGCAATCACCTTATCTTTAAAGTTGTCATTGGGTGTATAAAGCAATTCAAAAGCAACATTCGGATGTTTTTCCTTATATCTGTTGATTGCTTCCTGTAGTGCCTCCTCCTCCGCACCGGTCCAAGAATGCCAAATCGTTAATTTGACTTCCTTTGTCTCCGTGGATTGGGGCTGGACTGCCGTATCATCGGATTTTCCGCAGCCGGCCAGCATCCCCAAGAGCAGCACCATAGCCAGGATGATGCTGAACAGTTTTTTTACCTTTTTCATGATTAATTATCCCCCTTTACATACTTTTTACAGGTGTCTTGTATATTTTGAGCAAACGTTTGCATTGTTTTAATAAAATTATATAGGCTATTATGGAAAGTGTCAATAGTCATTTTTTTCAGTAAATTTTAAGCTTAAAAATTCCAACAGTTAACAGGACTGTCGGATAATCAGCTGCGTAGGAATAATTCTTGCTTGGGGCAGGGCATTTTTATTGCCTAAGGATTTAAATAACAACTCTGTGGCTTCATATCCCAAATCAAAGGGATGGATATCCACAGATGAAAGAGAAGGCGTCAGAAATTCTGCCGTAGGAATATTGTTGAAGCTAATCATGGCAATATCCTCTGGTATTTTCAATCCTGCATCCTTTATGGCATTCATGGCCCCCAACGCTAGAAGGTCATCCGTTACAAGGACGCCATCGGGTTGTATTCCATCTTTGAAAATACTTTCTATGGCTTTGTACCCGTTTTCCCGTGAGAATTCCACAGAACGGATCAGCTCTCCCCGGTAGGCAATGCCATGGGCTTCTAAAGCACTTTTATAACCGGCCAGACGGTCTAAGGAGACCACCAGATCCAAAGGACCTGTAATCATAGCAATATTCTTTCTGCCCTTTTCCAATAAATAGCTCGCAGCTTCACAGGCAGCATAGACATTGTCATTATCTACATAGTTCACCCGATTGCCCTTCACCGGCTTTCCTACCAGCACAAAGGGAAATTGGCAGTCTCTCAGCATATTAAAGGTTTTGTCTTCCAGTTTTGAATAAAGCATGATCATACCGTCAACCATTCCTGCTCTTACGATGTTCTCGATGCCATTGTGTTTTTCATGCTCATCTTCTTCGATGGATAGCAGGACATAAAACCCATGGGCATTGGCACTGGCGGAAATTCCCCGAAGGGCCTCGGGAAAGAATGGATTGGCCAAGGACAAATGGGCTGACTTGGGCATAATCACACCGATGGTATTGGTTGATCGATTCACCAGACTTCTGGCGATGGCATTGGGATGATACCCTAATTCTTTCATCACTTTCCTGACCTTTGTCTTTGTTTCTTCACTGATTCTGGGGCTGTCTGCAATAACCCTGGAAACTGTGGACGGTGAAACATTTGCCTTTTTGGCCACTTCTTTAATTGTTGCCTTCATGGTTGATTCCCTCTCTCTCAAAAGTTTGCACAACTATATGATTGTATAGATGTTTTTACTATATCTATTTGCATTTATTATATACGATAAATAGTTTTTGTGCAAACGATTGTCCAAATTTTTAATGACGGATATATATTATCCATTAATAATTTTTATTATTTTTTGTTTAATTTATTTATTTGTGGGGAATATAATAATTGGATCAAAAATATGATAGGAGGTAAGAATTGCATGACTGAAAGACTTGTTGGAAAAAAAGCACCTTATTTTGAAATGAAAACTGCCCATGGTGATGGCCAGGGTTTTGGAAAGGTAACTCTGGACGACTATAAGGGAAAATGGCTGGTGATGTTTTTCTACCCACTGGATTTCACCTTCGTTTGCCCCACAGAAATCACAGGATTTAACAAAAGGATGGACGCCTTTAAAAAACTAAATGCAGAAGTTTTAGGCGTCAGCACAGACAGCGAACACTCCCATAAAGCATGGATCAACGCACCTACTGCCCAAGGAGGAATTGGCAAATTGGAATTTCCCTTGGCTTCTGATATGACGCAAAAAGTAGCCAGGGATTACGGCGTATTGATTGAAGAAGAGGGCATTGCTTTAAGGGGCTTGTTCATCATCGATCCCGATGGCATCGTCCGATACTCCGTGATTCACGACTTAAATGTGGGCAGAAGTGTAGATGAAACCATCAGAGTATTAGAAGCATTGCAATCCGGTGGATTATGCCCCATCGACTGGCATCCCGGAGATGAACATTTATCTGTATAACCTCTCTGACAAAAGTGCCTTCTCCATCAGGAGAAGGCACTGATCTTATAACACATAGGAAATTATGTACTTTCATAAATTGTGGATAAGTCATAATTTCCGTCATGTGTTTCAATAAAGTCTTCCTTTAAATCTTCCAATGAAAGACTTTGTTATTATATGAATCTATGCAACTTGATCAATTTTCACTTCCATGGGAAGAAGTAATTTGACATTTTTTCACACTGCCCTCCTTTGATAAAGTCGCTACAAATTTTTCCCATGCATTTTATTCACCATGGTTACAATCATTCCTTTCAATATACTTGAAGCACAAATAAGAATGAACCCGTTTTTTTTTTTTTTTTTTTTTGAGTTAAATTTATTATCATTTGAGGAAATTGCATAACTACCTAGAATTTGTACAAAATGATTCAATATAATTGGAATTAGTTTTCCAGCAAACATCAGGTGATATATTTAATTATTTTCCTTTTTAGTTAATTCACCACTTTACAAGTAATGTAGTGATTTAAAAACAATTCCATAAAATAACAAAATCAGACACCTAAATCCTAGGAATACTAATCTTATGACAAACCAACACCCTAGGAGGCGTCTGATATGATTAGTATATCCCATAATTCAATGAATCAAACATTGCTGCAATATTTAATGCAGTATAGATCGATTTTCAAGAAGCGGAGCTTTGATATTTTCTACTGGTTCATTATGTCTATCCTCTGTACAGAAGAGTTACGATCTATACAATTCCTTTACCATGGCTTTATCAAGAAATACACCCACAAGGTGTTAAATTCAATATATTATTTTCTATCCTATGTCAAATTTCCGATAGAAATTTTAGCCACCACTACAGTTTCCATTCTCTTATCCTTAATACCAGAGGAATTGAGAGGTAATACATTATTTATAACAATTGATGATACGCTTCAAGCAAAGTACGTCGATAAGTTTGACTGTTATGCTAAGCATTTTGACCATACTAAAATTAAGGTCCTGACAACAAATGAATCGTCAAATAGTGACAATGAAGATACGAGCAAAGCATTACGAATTTATCGAATAAGATGGAATATTGAAGTAATGTTCTATCAACACAAATTCTTTTGGTCCTTCGGCAACTATATGGTCAGAAACAAGGATGCAATCGAAAGATACGTTAACCTATTGGCTATTGCCTATACTTTTACCTGTCTGTTGCCTTTTATCGATAAGAAATATGCTGAGTATCAGTTTAAAAGTCCTCAACTAGTGAAAAGGGCTGTAGGTGAACAAATTACTAAAGAATTAATATTTGATACTTTCGTATCCAGCTTCGAAAGTGCCAAAATTTATTCAACCGTTAAAGAAGCTGTGCAGAGCTTCCTTGACAAAGATCAGGTAGCTTAGTCAAACTTGTAAAGTGGTATACTACTTCGACAGACACCAGATATTGCCTTTTGTTATTTTTTGTATATATTTCCATGGACAACTTATCCAATTCGTGATTAGGTCTTTATGCAAAAGTTACATATTTAGGCAAAATATGGGTAACAAATAAGGGACAAGGTAAATATCATGTAACGGGTGAAAGAAAAAAATATTTTCTTTATTCCCAAATCAGTATTATGTGGTATCTTAGTATAAAAAAAATAAAAGGAGATGGATTTTATGGCAGGATTTAGAACTGCAATACAAAGATATGTAAGTAGAGGTAGCCTACCTAACACAATAGCAGGAGCAAGAGCAACTTTTACCATTCCAACAAGTCCCAATCTGTATGATGCCGGAAATGTTCTTTATTTTCTTCTAAATGTCAATGCTAATGCAACTTATTATGGCAACTATGATGGTGGTATTTACAAGCAAGATGGTAAATGGCATGCCTTTATCAAAGGAAATGGCAATCCAGGATGGAACGCTGTAGAAATTTCAAATATGGATGGACAAACAGTAGATATTAAGTTGTTAGCAAGGAAATATACGATATCATCAACCACATACTATGATCTAGATTTGTTTTTAAATGGCACACGAAAACTTAGTATTCAAGATTTTAGTGGCAAGTATATCAAAAGCATTTATGAAGATGTAATAGCAGTAACATCTGCTGAGATTAATATAGTTCCCGCAGAAAATAATTGGACTAACTTTAATAATAATCGACATTCCTATATAAAATATGGAAGTTTTAATAATGCTTATCCAGTAAATAGGGATGGAACAGACTATACAGGTGCATCTTACCGGGTAATAAAAAACTGTGATACTGATTATCCTTCTGGTAAAAATTATAGTTATCTTGTTGATTCTGTATGTAGTATTCATACCTCCGGTGCTCGTAATATAAATTCTACCCTTGATATTAGTAAAGCAGGTAATGTATTTTAATCAAAACTACCCGGTCAGCAGGTAGTTTATTCAGTTCTATAAGGACATGATACACGCTTGAACTTTAAGGCTCGTTGAATAGCACTTTTATTTGCTGGCTGCTGTTAAAGCAGCTATTTTTTTGCATTTTTGCACTTGCTCACACCCGTAAACAGATCTATTTTGTTAATAAATTTTTATGCGAAATTCATGCATAATAATTGTATAAACCGTATATTGCAAATTAAAATTATTAACTGAAACTTCGCATATAAAAATAGCTCTATGAACCTTGAAAATTCAATATATGACAATAATATAATTGGCTCTATGCACACAAAGCAAACCTTTCTTTTAACCCGTTTGGCAAAGTTGTTTAAAATGCATCCATTAATTCCTCTATTTGGTCTGCCGATAATGACAACTTGTCTGAAATTGCGTCGATAAATGCCTGCATAAGCATCTGAAATGCTTGAATCCATGTGATATCAGCAAGTTCATCTGTGAGAAGGTAAAAGATTTCGCCCAAGGTACGGTTATCCAAAGCCTGTCTGTTTTCAACAGCTAGCATCATGTATCTGGTAAAAACAACTGCTACATGAGCAGTCATTGCATCATAGGATAGGGAGTTACATTCTTTACCAAGCTTGAGATATGACTTGCAAACCCGCTGACATTGCCTGATCTATCAACTCAAGCATGACAGAAGTTGCTTTTGTCTGGGCTAGACGCCTTCTGCAATAACCAGCAGTTCTTTTATCAAGAGATTTAGCATCGACGATTCTGTTTTTCCTATTCTCTGAGGACAAGAGACAACTGTTAACAGGAAGGAATGTATTTCCATCAGACCAACCGAGAGTTAAAAGACGGAAACCCAATTTATATGATTTCTTGGCATGGTCATACATTTTGGACAGCAGTTCCACCTTCTTGGAACTGTTGCGTTCAAAAATAGTATCATCAAGGATCAGTACATTCACTCTATCTTCGTTTGTGAGTTTTTCTATTGTTGTTGCGACGATCCTGGCAGAAAGCAAGGAAGTGAACCTCATCCAATTGGCAGAGACAGAGTTTAGAAATCTGTACATCGTGTCCTTCGTAAAGCCCTCTGAATGTTTTCCTGTAAGCATGCTCATATACATACTTCGATTCAGGAAAACAGCTTGAAAATATACTGGAAGAGGGCTACAGCAGGTACACCCTTCTGTTTATATGCGTTTGAGCTTTTCAAAACAGATGCTACCTTGTAGTTCTTAAAGAAATTTATTATGGATGAATTCACATTCTTATCACTGACGTAGTTTTGTGTTATACTTTTCATAGCATGAACCTCCGTTTGGTAGATTTGTTTGTCGTAATTCAATTATACCAAAACTGTGAGGTTTCATGCTTTTTTATTGTCAAAAACTATTGAATTTTCAAGGACCATAAGGTCAAATTAAAGTGCGAAGTTTAAGTTATTAAATCAACTTTCGCAGGAAGCAACTGATAGCTTTAGCTTGATATAATCAGGCAAAGTCGAGACAAAGTAGTCCAAAAATTCATTAATCGTCTCTTTTGTCAGGAACAGTTTTTCCTGTAGAGCAGTTTTTAAAGCCTCTATTATAAGCTGCAGAGCTTCAAGGAATTTAATATCTTCGAGCTCATCACAGCAGTAGTAGAATAAAGCACCAATGGTGCGTAAATCAGTGTTATTGCGGTTTTCAACC
>NZ_LOEE01000008.1 GCF_001562415.1 Thermotalea metallivorans
GGTTGAAAACCGCAATAACACTGATTTACGCACCATTGGTGCTTTATTCTACTACTGCTGTGATGAGCTCGAAGATATTAAATTCCTTGAAGCTCTGCAGCTTATAATAGAGGCTTTAAAAACTGCTCTACAGGAAAAACTGTTCCTGACAAAAGAGACGATTAATGAATTTTTGGACTACTTTGTCTCGACTTTGCCTGATTATATCAAGCTAAAGCTATCAGTTGCTTCCTGCGAAAGTTGATTTATTGATTTTATTGGATTTGAAGGGTATATTGATGAAAGATATTAAAGATGAGAATTTTTTTATTTTTTTCTTGAAAATTATCCCATTTTTGACACGACTTTTCCATCGAAAACGAGAGTAAGATAGGAAAATATTAGAAGATGAAAATGAATAGAATGGGTGATTTATGACATGACTTTTTTGTCTGGAATGAACTAGGGGAATAAGGTTGAGGCGAGAAGGGATAAGGGATAAGGGGGATGAGATGGTGACATGAGTTTTTTATGTGTATACAGAAATTATCAAGGAATTTAGAAAACTTGTCTATAAAATCAAAAAACCTGAAATGGTGCTTTTAGATATCGATCCCACCTTGCTGAACACCTATGGTAGGCAAGAAGGTGAAGGTTTCAACTTCCACTACAGTGTCCATGGATACCATCCCCTTCAAAATTCAAAAGTGACATATTTTTGTTCCTTAATTTCGAATTGTGACACAATCCCAAAATTTTCTGCTTTTCATAGTCTGGAATCTATGATACAATTGTGTTTGTTGTATGGCTTGTGAATGTATTTACTTAACAGGAAGCTGTACACACCGCAATTATAACTCATCATAGGAGGGAGACGGAAAATATGAAAAATCTAGTGCAAAAATGGAATCAACTGAGCTTGGTGAAACGAATAATTGTAGGTTTAATTATCGGTATTATTCTGGCCCTGGCGATTCCGGAAACAGCAAAACCAGTCGTTATCTTTGGTTCTTTATTTGTAGGGGCGCTAAAAGCAGTTGCACCTATGTTGGTACTTTTCTTGGTAATGTCTGCTATCTCTCAGCATAAGAGCGGTCATGAAACCAACATGAAATCCATTATCGTTCTTTATCTGCTGGGAACGTTCCTTGCGGGTCTTGCAGCGGTGGTTGCAAGCTTTATATTCCCTGTAAGTTTAACGCTTGCAGGAGGAGCTGCAGTAGAGAACATGACACCTCCGGGAGGGGTAGTAGAGGTTATTCGAGCATTACTGCTGAATCTGGTTGACAATCCAATCAAAGCATTGTTTAATGCTAACTACATCGGTATACTGTCTTGGGCGGTACTTCTAGGCTTTGCATTGAGAAATGCGCCTGACTCAACAAAAACGATGATTGCAAATTTCTCAGATGCTTTATCCCAAATCGTTAAATGGGTTATCAACTTTGCACCGTTAGGAATCATGGGGCTTGTATTTGAATCTATTGCTACAAACGGAATTGAGTCTTTATTGAGTTATGGACGATTACTTGTACTTCTAGTGGGTACAATGTTATTCGTAGCACTTGTTGTGAATCCAATCATTGTTTTTGCAAGTATTCGTAAAAATCCATATCCCCTTGTGTTCAAGTGTTTAAAGGAAAGCGGCATTACAGCATTCTTTACACGCAGTTCGGCAGCAAATATTCCTGTAAATATGAGTTTATGTGAAAAATTAGGCTTAGATAAGGATACTTATTCCGTATCTATTCCGTTAGGAGCTACTATCAACATGGCGGGTGCATCTGTTACAATTTCTGTTTTAACGCTTGCAGCAGTCCATACCCTTGGAATTGAAGTGGACATAGCTACGGCATTCATCCTTAGTGTGCTGTCTGCAATCAGTGCTTGTGGTGCTTCCGGAGTAGCTGGGGGTTCCCTATTGTTAATTCCTTTGGCATGTAGTTTATTTGGAATTCCAAATGATATTGCCATGAAGGTAGTCGGTGTAGGTTTTATTGTGGGCGTTATCCAAGATTCTTGTGAAACAGCTCTTAACTCATCTACAGACGTACTCTTTACTGCTGCAGCTGAATTTAGAAAAAGACGCAAAGAAAGAAAAGAGATCTCTTTCAAAAGTAAAAAAGAAGAGGTTGCTTTTTAATACGGAGTGGTGTGAAAAAACATAGAAAATGCTGTTCCAAGATACAATATTTGCCTAAAACAACGTAAATATGTTGTGCAAATACAAAATTATTACACAAAACCTTCCTGTTTTTCAAAAAAACAAGGAAGGTTTTTGTATTATTTTCCAGAAAAGAATATTAGCTTTCTAAAGCGTGTAGGGAAATAAAAATATATTCGTTGCTTTGTATAGAAAGAAGATATATAATAAAAATATACTAAATCGATATGCTTAGTATGAATTGATTAAAATATTATAGTGATAGCGTCAAGGAGGATATGGTATTTGATGAAAAAGATTTATATTATTCATGAAAATAACGAATGGACAGCTCCATTATTGAAATGGTTGGAGGAGCTTAATCTTCCCTATGAGGATTGGTTTCTCGATAAAGGTATTTTAGATCTATCTGCTGAGCCGCCTCAAGGGGTGTTTTACAATCGAATGAGTGCATCATCCCATACCCGGAATCATCGCTATGCTCCAGAATATACGGGAGCAGTGCTTGCCTGGTTGGAAGGACATGGCCGAAAAGTAATCAATTCAAGTCGTGCCCTGCAATTGGAAATCAGCAAAGTTGCACAATATGCTGCGCTGAATGCCCATGGAATTCGTACGCCAAAAACAGTTGCGGTTGTTGGGAAGGAACAGATAATAGAAGCGGCAAAAAAGTTTAATGGACCTTTTATCACCAAGCATAACCGTGCAGGAAAGGGACTTGGAGTTCAATTGTTTCAAAATATCGATGTTTTGAGGAACTATGTGGAAGGACCTGACTTCGATGAGCCAATTGATGGAATTACACTCATACAGGAATATATTGTGTCTGCTGAACCGTTTATTACGCGATGTGAGTTTATCGGCAGAAAATTTTTGTATGCCGTAAAAGTAGATACCAGCCAAGGGTTTCAATTGTGTCCCGCAGATGCCTGTCAAATAGAGGATGCTTTTTGCCCGGTAGGAGAGGCGAAGAAATCTAAGTTTGAAATTATTGACGGTTTTACGAATCCCATTCTTGAAAAATATGAAAAATTCCTTGAAGCCAATGGTATTCATATTGCAGGCATTGAATTTATCATGGATAAAAATGGACAAATCTTTACTTATGATGTAAATACGAATACTAACTATAACTCAGACGCAGAGAAGGTGGCAGGGATTTACGGAATGAAAGCTATTGCCAGATATCTTGGAGATGAGCTTGCAAAGATGAATATCTAGAAAGCTAACTCTACATTATGTTAGAAATTCTGGATAAAAGGTTTTAAGATGAAAGGAAAGGGTATACTACTATTGTTCATATTTTTTCACTAAAAAAATTTTTGACTTTTATACCCCCTAGGGGTATAATAAATGATATAGGAAAGAAAGGAGCGTGTTTTATGGCAGTAAAAAATGAAACCTTCAATATTATCGGGATGACTTGCGCTTCCTGTGCAAAAGCCGTCGAAAGAAGCGTTAGCAAAGTGAATGGTGTGGCAAAGGCGTCGGTAAATTTTGCTACAGAAAAGCTGGATGTGCAATTTGACGATACAAAGGCTTCTCTTGATGATATCAAACAGGCTGTGAAAAATGCCGGGTATACGGCAGAGGGAGAAAGCAGTCTTAGGGAGGTAACCATCCCTATTGCAGGGATGACCTGTGCTTCCTGTGCTGCGAGCATTGAACGATCTATCAAAAAGCTTCAGGGCGTACAAAATGTTAGTGTAAATTTCGCCACAGAAAGGGCAACCGTTGTCTACGACACCAATCAGACCAGGATATCAGAAATTAAACAGGCCATAAAAAAATCAGGATACCAAGCCTTAGAGATTGAAGCCGGTGAACAGGCAGACGAAGAAAAGCAAAGAAGAGAAAAAGAAGTGAAGACCCTCTGGAAAAAATTTATTGTATCAGCCATATTTACCATACCATTGCTATATATTGCCATGGGGCACATGCTTGGAATTGAACTTCCGGAAATTATAGACCCTATGATGTATCCGTTGAACTTTGCCCTTATTCAATTGGTGCTGACGATACCGGTGGCAATCGCAGGAAATAAATTTTATTCTGTGGGATTTAAGGCACTGTTCAGAAAAAATCCCAATATGGATTCCCTTATCGCATTAGGAACTAGTGCTGCGATCATATATGGTATTTTTGCTGCTATACAGATAGCAAATGGTAACATCATCTATGCTCAAGATTTGTATTTTGAAACGGCTGCAGTCATTATCACCTTAATCCTGTTAGGGAAATATCTGGAATCTGTCACCAAGGGAAAAACCTCAGAAGCAATTAAAAAATTGATGGGACTTGCACCGAAAACCGCTACCGTTGTCCATGGAGGAGAAGAAGTGATTATACCTATTGAGGAAGTAGAAGTGGGCGATATTGTACTGGTAAAGCCCGGTGAAAAAATTCCTGTAGATGGTGTCGTGATTGAAGGACATACATCTGTAGATGAATCCATGTTGACAGGGGAAAGCATTCCCGTAGAGAAAAATATTGGCGATAAAGTTATCGGAGCAAGTATCAACAAAAATGGTCTCATCAAATTTAAGGCTACAAAGGTAGGGAAAGATACGGCATTGGCACAAATTATCAAGCTGGTTGAAGATGCACAAGGCTCCAAGGCACCCATTGCCAAACTTGCCGATGTCATATCAGGCTATTTTGTTCCAATTGTTATTGTGATTGCCATCGTGGCAGGACTTGCATGGTATTTGACAGGTCAATCGGTGATATTCTCCTTAACCATCTTTATTGCCGTACTGGTGATTGCTTGTCCTTGTGCCCTGGGTTTGGCAACACCTACGGCGATCATGGTGGGGACTGGAAAGGGCGCGGAATATGGTGTGCTCATTAAAGGGGGAGAACCCTTAGAGACCGCCCATAAAATAAAAACCATTGTATTTGACAAAACAGGTACTATCACCGAAGGAAAACCAAAAGTAACAGATGTTATTGCCATAGAGGGATACCAACAAGATGAATTGTTGCAAATTGCAGCATCGGCAGAAAAAGGTTCCGAGCATCCATTGGGTGAAGCCATCGTAAAAAGTGCAGAAGAAAAGGGCCTAAGCATGCTGAAAGTGGATAAATTCCGTGCTATCCCGGGCCATGGCATAGAAGTCAGCATCGAAGGAAAAGAAATATTGCTTGGAAATAAAAAGCTCATGAATGATCATCAGATCACGATCACTTTGCAAGATGAATCCGATAGACTTGCCAGTGAAGGAAAGACACCGATGTTTATGGCAATAGACAACAAGCTGGCGGGAATTATTGCAGTTGCAGACGTAACGAAGGAAAGCAGTGCCTTTGCTATTAAAAAGCTTCATGAAATGGGCATCAAAGTTGCCATGATTACCGGCGATAACAGAAGAACGGCAGAAGCTATTGCAAAGCAGGTGGGAATCGATATTGTGTTGGCGGAAGTGCTTCCCCAAGACAAAGCAAACGAAGTGAAGAAACTGCAGGAGCAAGGGGATATTGTAGCAATGGTGGGAGATGGCATCAATGATGCTCCGGCTTTGGCCCAAGCAGATGTAGGAATTGCCATCGGCTCAGGAACAGATGTTGCTATGGAATCAGCAGACATTGTCCTGATGAAGAGTGATCTGTTGGATGTTGTGACGGCACTGCAGCTAAGCAAAAAAACCATCAGAAACATCAAACAAAATCTATTCTGGGCTTTTGCCTACAATACAGCAGGTATACCGATTGCAGCAGGTGTGCTATATGCCTTTGGCGGGCCTAAGTTAAATCCTATTTTTGCTGCAGGAGCTATGGCATTCAGCTCTGTATCGGTATTGATGAATGCCCTTAGATTGAAAGGCTTTCAGCCTGTGATTAAAAAGTAGATGGGGAGAAATCTTTCTTCTTGAAAATAAAACAGATGGAGGGATTGATTATGAAAAAGAAAATTACCATTGAAGGGATGAGTTGTAACCACTGTGTAGGTCATGTTGCAGAGGCCCTCAAAGAAGTATGCGGTGTAAAAAATGTTGAAGTAGACTTGGATGGGAAAAATGCAGTTGTAGAATTGGCCCATGCAGTAGAAGACAGCAAGCTAATTGCCGCTATTGATGAAGCCGGTTATCAAGCAGTAAAGGTTGAAGAAGTATAAAAGACAAATAAGAAATAGGCCCAAAGGAGGCTGACTTCCCCATGGGGATAAACCCGTACTGTGCTAAGATGACAGTACGGGTTTGTTTTTCTTCTAAAAGATAGCCTTATAGTTTTTCAAAGATTAGGAAAAGATGTTTGCAAAGAAATTGACCACGTAGGACAAATGGACTCCGCATGTTTTGCCATGACGAGCAGCTCGCCCGAGAGTTCTTTATCCAAGGATATAGCTTTCCCATCAAGACCTGCTTGAAAGACATCAGGGCATAGTCCTCCACATAGACCGCAAGAAATACAAGAATTCTTATCCACAAAGGCTTTCGTAACGATGGCACTCCTTTCCGTTGAAAATCGACACCTCTTATCTTTTAAGTATCTCCCATATTTGCTATGGATATAACAAGTTTGTATTCTTCTTATGGATAGTTTTCAAGCAAATGATGAAGATAGAGTATCTCCATAGAATCTCCATATATTTTTACTATAATATTTAACAAACAAAGCTATGGGAGGGCTAGCAAAATGAATAAGAGAGAAGAAGCATCGAATGGGATGTCAAAAATCAGCAATTGGGGGAGTGAAAATGCAAAGTAAGTTGAATATGGTATTAGCAATCATAGCATCGGTTGTTATGGTTTTTTCCGTTATTACTTTTCAGCGCAATCAGGCTTTTATGGCAAGCATGATGACAAGGCAAAATAATACGCAGACAAATAGCAATACGAATCAAAATGATAATCAAAATCATGAAAATATGACTGCATCTTCTGCTTTTAACAGTCATGATTATGCAAAAGGCACAGTGAAACCGCGGGATGGGCAGCCGGTGAAAAGATTTACACTGGTAGCGCAAGAAGCAGAATTAGAAATAAAAGAAGGTTTTGTGATTCCTGTCTGGACATATAATGGAACAGTTCCGGGGGAAGAAATTCGGGTAACAGAAGGGAATTATGTTCAGGTGGAACTAAAGAACATGCTGACGGAACCGGTGACAATTCATTGGCATGGATATCCACTCAATTCGGCCATGGATGGTGTACCCGGTTTGAATCAAGATGCCGTAAGACCTGGTGAAACCTTTGTTTATGAATTCTCTGCCGATGTGCCTGGGACCTATTGGTATCACTCTCATCAAGAAGGATCAAAGCAGGTGGATAAAGGATTGTACGGGGCATTGATTGTAGAACCTAAGAATAAAGGGAAAATAGATAAAGATTACACATTGATTCTTGATGAATGGATGGAGAATCCCATGGAGGAAATGGAAGGAATGGAGATGGGGACGGGGGATAGCGGTGGCCATGGCGGTATGAATATGTCAAATTCCAAAGGGACGGACCCTGTGATGGAAGAAGAAGAGATGATGGCTTATTCCTATAATATCTATACTGTGAATGGCAAATCAGGAAAAGGAATAAGGCCAATCGATGTAAAGAAGGGTGATGTGGTAAGGCTTAGATTTATCAATGCCGGATATAGATCCCATGGAATTCATATTCCTGGACAAGATATTAAGATTGTAAGTACAGATGGACAGGATATCCATGGAGCAGCCTTGATTAAGGATCAGATAATTCAAATAGCACCGGGAGAGAGATATGATGTAGAGTTTACAATAATGGCAGATGAAAACTTTTCCATTGATTTTCATGACAATAACCCATACAATGATCAATTGCAAATACCTGTAATTGTTGCTGATGGAAATGGAAGGACAAGGACAGAAGAACTGGCAGAATATCCTTGGTTTCGATTAGAAAACTACGGGCAACCCGGAACAGGAAGATTTACATTAGATCAACCCTACGATATTGATTATATGGTTCAGTTAGATGCTTTCGGAGACAAGGGGGAGTTGCGATATACAATCAATGGTAAAACCTTCCGCCAATTGCCGGCACTTAAGCTGAAAACAGGAAATATAGTAAAATTCACTTATTTTAATAATAGCAAAGTGGACCATCCAATGCATTTGCATGGCCATTTTTTCCAGGTGCTTTCAAAAAATGACCTTCCTGTTTCCGGGGCAGCCATTATGAAAGATACTCTACTCGTGAAACCCGGAGAGAAATATGTGGTAGCCTTTGAGGCGAATAATCCTGGCAGATGGGTGCAGCATTGCCATGAATTGCACCATGCCGCTGCAGGTATGATGCAGGACATTGTATACGAAGATTTTTTGTCCAAATATATGCCCAATCCCCAAAATACGTATAATAAACCGGAGTAAAAAATTGAAGCATCATGTCTTTTCATGGCACCACGAAGAGAAGGATGGCCCATTCTGGAATAAAAAATAGCAAAACGTGCCGCCCCTCCATAAAATCTCCATATTGATTTAATATAATATATTCATAAAATTTGAAAATGATGACTAATGGAAAGGGGGATATTTTGTGAATAAGACAACCAAGATATTGCTTGTTATGGCCATTGTTGTAGCCGTTGCTGCGGCGGCATACGGTATACATCATATGTTTTATCCAACAAACATGCCAATGTAGAAAACTTATTTTGGGTATCCCTCGAGGAAACTGAGCATTTCTTCGAGGGATACCCATGGAAAAGGAGGAATCACAAAAAATGAAAAAGTTTCTTAACGGTCTATTCACGGTGTTCTTGTTAATCGTTATTGTTGGTGGCGTGGGATACATTGGATATAACTATTTGTATATGAATCATGGTTCCATGAATATGCCGGGTGTGCAAAATCAGCAAAACAGTGGTTCTACAGGCACAAATAGTACCGATGCCAGCAGGCAGAAGGACATGCAGCATGGAATAGCAAATAACCAAGTCCCTCAAAATAACAATGGACAAAGAGGTGCAGGTACGCAGGGAGCCATGGGAGATATCAATTTAGCGTTCCAAAATAAAGATAGTTTAAATAAAGCCATATACCTTATAAATGAATCGATTCGCCTCATGACCCTAGATCCCTATGCCCCTAGGGAAAAAGTGGAGATGAATATGGGGAATATGGCGCCTCAAACAAATAACAGCCCTGTCATTGATAATGTCCAGCCAAACAATATACCGGAAACAAACACCCAGGGGAATACAACGATCAATATTTATCCTCCAAGCAGTGCTGCTAGCAATATGCAGACGAATACCTTCCCCAAAATGAAAGATATGGGCATTACGTATGATCCAAATAAAATGGAACAGCTCCACGCTGGTTTATATAAGTTGTCCGTCGGTATGCAATTATTGGAGCAGTTAAATAATGAACTGGCATCTCAAGCGGCGCAGGCAAATCAAAATATGCAAAATCCCGTCCAATACTATTCAAATCAATACAGCATGGCGCTGCAAAATAAAAATAAGTTAAACCAAGCATTAAGCTATGTGAATGAAGCGGCAAATCTTGTGAATATCAATCCTTATATATCAGCCAGCGGATTGGTGTTTGACAAGGATAAGATGCAGCAAATCCATCAAAGTGTATTTAAGTTGGCTCAAGGAGTAGGTGAACTGAATAAGTTAGGAGATGACTTTACAAAGCAGGCGGGTTATATGGCAAACATGATGCAGAACTATATCAATAACCAGAATTTGCCGCAAATGAATCATAATACACCTGCAATCTCTAACCTGTTTAACGGAATATTGAATAATATAAGTATTCCTACAGTTGTAAATGCCATGCTGGTGTTATTTGCAATTGCATTTATTCTGGGAATTTTAGGCTCAATCTTTAGCTTGTTGAAGCCCCTTGCGCAAAAAGACCCCAAAGAGGCATCGGCAAAATGAGGTCTGGGAAAAATGACGGAGGAGGGAAATATATATGTGGGAGGCAATTAAGAATGATCCTGTGTTAAAAAGCATAACCATTCTGGTTTTAGGGGTTTTAAGCTTCGGTTTGGCCTTTAACATTATGTTTGGAAGAAATACGGGTGGAATGGACATGGATGGCAGATATTCCCTAGAGAATACGCTGGCATATATCCTTTCTATCTCTATAAAACTTCTGCTGATCGGCCTTGTCATTGCATCGATAATTTTATTGGTGAAACTGATAAAGAAGTATTTGATAGAGGGGACTGAACTCAAAATGTTTGAATCCATTAAGATTGATAAGATAAAAAAGGATCCTGTATTGAAAACAGGACTGATTGCAGTGGCTGTAATACTTGTACTAAGCTTTATCGCAATAATTTCTAACTCACCATATAATGGTTATGGCGCTATGGGTAGAAATTATTATGGTATGGCGGCAAATGGCTATTTTTTACCCATGGAAAACGCTGCTGTGATTTTCAGTAAATTATTGCTTTTTGTATCCGTCATCGGATTGATCGTTAGCTTTATCGCCTATGCAAGGCAGGAAAATATTTCGACAGGTATGAAAAAACTGATTCTGCCGAAAGGTACCCCCGATACAACGGTTCAGTGCGAGACATGCAACTTCGTTACGGATCGGGAATACAAGTTTTGTCCTTCCTGTGGGAATCAGAGAATTCAAGAATGTGTTTACTGTGAAGCTGCATTGAAAGATGGATGGAAATGCTGTCCCAATTGTGGAGCAGAAATAAACAGAATAGACAGCGAAACAAATATAATGGAAAATGAAATAGTCCAAGCAACGGTAGAAAAAGCGGGTGAAGATGCAGATAAAAATCATTTTTCTATAGAAATTGCAGAAGCAAAAGATGTTGCGAATGGGATGGCTGATAAAAAAGAAACATCCGTATCTTTAGAAAATGATAGCAAACATCAAAAAACACATGAAAAAAACAAGGGAAAAATAAAGGAGTAAAGGTCCATGAATATTCGCTTCGACTTCATCATGCATTGGGTTTACGCAATTGTATGGGCTTTGTTGGGCATAAGCGGTTTCGCAATGGTTGGTGCTAAATATGGATGGCTGTTGAATTTCGATTATGCAACGGCTGACTATGTCCACCGCTTAATGGCCGCTGTATTCGTATTGATCACCTTTATCTCTATCGTTTATGAAGTATATCGAAATATCAAAAATGATAAAAGATATCTGGCTTGGTCTGTTTTCGGAAAAAGTGGCTATCAGTTGTTCACCTTTATTACCACCCTCATTTTGATTATCACGGGAGTTTTGATATGGGTGCATAATGGCATTGGTATGACAGGTATGGGGTTTGCATTGCTTGTGCATGAATACGTATCCTATCTTGCCTTGGCAGGTGTAATTTGGCACATTTATGTAAAGTGTCATGCCTTGATTTGGCCTAAAAAGGTGGATAGGCAATCAGAGCAAAAAGGCAGGGGAGGAAAGGCAGATGTTGCAAAAGCCATGGATTAAAATATTTATTTGGTTTATGGCAACATTTTTCTTCTTCCTTGCATCGGGGGTTATCATTTCAATATTTAAGCCAGGACCAACAGAAAGTGAAGTTATGCAATTTATGATGGGCATGATGGCCGCAATGGACCAATCGATGATGGGTGTAGCTATGAATATTGAACATCATGGTGTACTTCAAGAAGTGATTGTACTATCTACAAAATTCATGATTCCACTTATTCTCATAAGTACGGCAGCAGGATTTGTTATCAGGTATGTACAGCGGAGGAATGATCATGTTAAACCCTAAAAAGCTTCATTTTTGGAGATTGACATTTATATTTGGTGCCTTGACCATCATTACGCTGTTTTTTCTTTGGAGTGCCCCTGAAGCCAGGAAAGCTGAGATGATGACTACTCGTATGGGAAATATGGCTCAGGGCATGCATGTATCGAATATAACGCTATATGATCTTTTCAGGGATGAAGAAGGAAAGGAGCAGATGGCACAGATGCACAGCCATCATCAAGCCCAGGCGCCGATCATATGGAATCTCAGCTTTCTCACCACAGGGCTAATCTTTCTCCTGTTGCCTTTTATCATCGGTGGATCCATCATATTAGCAATTCTATGGATAAAATAATGAGAATAACAAATATACTCATATCCTTTGCCTTGCCGTTATGGTGATTGGCAATTTTTCTTTTTTTTGAGAACATTTCTATTAGGATTGCAAGGTATCCATCCCACAAAATGTTTTCCCAAATTTTAATTTTCATGATTAGCCCTTCTAAAAGTGAAGAAAAAGGATTCCTCATAACCTCAGAGAAAATGATATTTTATAAAGGATCACCGTGGTCAGTGGACAAAAAATGTTACACAACAGGGCAATGGGGGTAAATTTATAAAAAGTATTTATTTTTCACTGGGGTGGTGGTCTCTGATGGCAAAGAAAAGGTTTTATGATCCCGTTTTTGAATTTTTACCGAATGATGTTTGGCATGGGAAGAGGGACGTTTTTATTTGCGATAATTATAGCTTTATAGCAGAGGAGATTCCAGTATCGAAAGATGGGAAAGACAAGGAGGAAATTAAAAAACAAATTTATCAACTCCATACCCGGTACAAGATTCTTTTTGAATACAGCCCAGATGCCATAGCATATTTTGACAAGGACCACCGCGTATTGGACGTGAATCATGCATTTACAGAGATGTTTGGATATACAAAGACAGAATGTCTGGGAAAAGATCTGGATGACATTGTCGTACCTCTCGACAAAAAAGAGGACGCAGTCAAGTATACCATGGAGCTTTTTCAAAAGGGAAAGATTTTTGCAGAGGCTATACGGTATAAAAAGACGGGGGAACACTTTTATGTGGATATACGAGGGATTTTGGTGAAAGTTGACGGAGAAATCATGGGAGGGTACGGAATTTATACGGATATTTCCGATCGAAAGGCATTAGAAGAAAAACTGACCTATTTAAGTTTTCATGATCAGTTGACGGGACTTTACAACCGAAGGTTTTTTGAAGAGGAATTAAGGCGTTTGGATCATGAAAGAAATTTGCCCTTGACCATTGTGATGGCAGATGTGAACGGCTTGAAACTGGTCAATGATGCCTTTGGTCATAAAATGGGGGATCAGCTATTAAAAAAGGCAGCAAGAGTTATGAAAAAAAGCTGCCGAAGGAACGATATTATTGCTCGACTGGGGGGAGACGAATATGTCATCTTGTTGCCTAAAACAGACAGTGACGCAGCGGAGGAAATTGTAAAGCGGATGGAAAATAACATGAAAAAACAAAGAGTAGCTTCCGTAGAAGTATCTATTTCTTTCGGATTGGCAACCAAAAAACATCCAAGACAAAAAACAGAAGAGATTATGAAAAAAGCGGAAGATGAAATGTATAGAAAAAAGCTGTTTGAAAGCCAAAGCATGCGCAGCAAGACGGTGGAGATGATTGTCCAAACCCTATACCTTAGAAATATGAGGGAAAGGGAACATTCTAGAAGAGTTGGAGAATTGTGCCAAAAAATGGGGGCTATTTTTGGATTTTCCGATGAAAAAATAAGGGAGTTGAAAAAGGCCGGGGAGCTCCATGATATCGGCAGGATTGCCATCGAAGATAGAATTTTAAATAAAAAAGAAGAACTTTCCGAAGATGAATGGAAAATTGTAAAAGCGCATCCCGAAACGGGATACCAAATATTGCGGGCTGTAAATGAGCTGACGGATATTGCTACTTATGTATTGCATCATCATGAACGATGGGATGGAAAGGGGTACCCGAAAGGTATGAAAGGAGCGGAGATTCCCTTAGAGGCAAGAATGATAGCCATTGCCGATGCCTATGATGCCATGACGAATGAAATTGGCTATCAAAGACCTTTTGCCATGGAGGAAGCCATTGAAGAGCTTAGAAAGAACGCAGGTTCCCAATTTGATCCGGATTTAGTGGAACTGTTTATTCAGTATGTGTTGTAAGGGATAAGAAAAGGCAAAGCCACATCGGTATAGGAAAGATGAAAAGCTTTGTGGGGGAATGAAGATGGATGTTTTTGTGGCGCGTCAACCCATATTTGATAAATCATTAAAAGTAGTAGCCTATGAGTTGTTATATCGAGAAGGAGAAGAAAATCGCTATGGCGATGAGGATGGAGATCGGGCAACTTCCCGTGTGGTAACCAATAGTTTTTTGAGGATCGGTATTGAAAAATTGACAGGCGGAAAAAAGGCTTTCATTAACTTTACGGAAAAGTTGATTAAAGAGGAAATCCCTACGATTTTTCCAAAAGAGTTAATTGTGGTGGAAATATTGGAAAATATTGTACCAGATCAAAATGTAATTCAAGCTTGTCTACACTTAAAAAAGAAGGGATATGTTTTGGCCTTGGATGACTATATATTCCATAGCCCTTATGACTATCAAGAACTGTTTGCTTTGGTGGATATCATTAAAGTTGATTTTTTATCGAATACTGTGGAAGACAGGAAAAGCATTCCTAAAAAAATAAGCAATAAGAAAATTAAGTTTTTGGCGGAAAAAGTAGAAACAAAAGAAGAATTTGAGGAGGCACTCCAAGCTGGCTATACTTATTTTCAAGGGTATTTTTTCAGCAAGCCTATCGTTATCTCGGGCAAGGAAGTTCCTGTATACAAGACAAATTATATTCGCGTATTAGAAGAAATCCATAGGGAGGATCCGGATTTTGATAAGATTACCCAAATCATTGAAACGGATATTTCCATGTCTTATGAATTGCTTCGTTTAGTCCATTCTGCTGCCTTTCATCCTGCAAGCAAAATCACATCTATAAAGCTTGCCATTGCCCGCTTAGGTCTAAAAGAAATGAAGAAATGGATCGGGTTGATGATGATGCGTGATTTGGCAAGAGATAAACCCGATGAACTGATGCGAAGTGCCCTGATTCGAGCGAGATTTGGTGAACTGCTGGCAGAAAAAATCGGCCATGGGAATCGGAGGTCGGAAGTTTTTCTCATGGGAATGTTTTCCTATATCGATGTTTTATTAGAAAGACCTTTAGGGGAAATATTAAAACATTTGCCGCTATCTCAAGAAATTGTCGATGCCCTGCTGGGTTATGGGGGAGAGTTCCACCATTTGTATCAATTAATCAAGGCATATGAAAAGGGCAACTGGAAAGATGTGTTTTCTTTGGCGGAAAAATTGAAGATAGAGGAGAAGCTTTTACCAAAATTCTATGTGGATGCGCTTGATTGGACAAATCAGATTTTTTCTTTTACGAATCTTCTATAAAAAATTGTTGGCCTTAGGGCTTTTTTTTTGGACAAAACAAAAAGCAAATTGCAAGGATTAGTAAAAATATTGTTTACTATTTATTATTATTATTGAATATTGTTTTGTATTGTTTTATAATGATTTTAGAAAATTTCTCGTTAAATTTTAAAGGATCTATAGGAAAAAATCTATTCGACCATTAGAACTAGAAAGAGATCATAAAAAAATAAGAGATAAAAAATAGAGAAAGATTATGGGGGGAAGCAAAAATGTATAAATTGTTAGCTGTAGATATGGATGGAACGTTGTTGGATCACAAACAGGAGATATCAGAGGAAAACAAGCGGGCCATTCAGAGAGCGATGGAAAAGGGAGTGAAGATTGTTATTTCCTCAGGAAGAGCCATAACAGGCATTGAAAGATACATAGAAGAACTGGGATTGCTGGGCGAGGAGGATTACAGCGTCACTTGCAGTGGTGCCTGTGTCATAAACAATGCCCAGACAAAAATTCTGGAAGAAAAATATATAAGCTATGATGAATTTCAATACGTTTTTGAGGTGGCCCGGAAATATAATATTTATTTGAACATATATACTGAAAATCGTATTTTGGTCCATTGGGATAATTATTCAACAAGGATTGATTCCGCTGCGAATCGTCTGCCAATGGAAATTGTAGATTTTCATAACCTTGATAAAGACGTAAAGATTATGAAAATGACGCTGATCAATGAGGATGCCAGTATTAAAGAAGAGCTTTTGTCCGTTTATCCCAATATCCCTGTTTCAGATATAGATCTGCCGACAAGAGATAAATTTGATAAAAGATTGTTTGCGGATGCAAAGAAATTTTTGGGAGCATTTTCAGAAAAGTTTACCCTGTTAAAGACAACTCCTTATCATATAGAAGTACTAAGCAAAGAAACCAACAAGGGGGCAGGTGTCCAAAGAGTCGCCGATATTTTTGATATAAAACCGGAGGAGATTATTTGCATAGGAGATTCCGGGAATGACCGACATATGATAGAATATGCAGGACTAGGGATTGCCATGGGCAATGCAAGTCCAGAACTTAAGAAAGCCGCCGATTATGTGACTCTATCGAACCAGGAAAATGGTGTTGCCCATGTCATTGAAAAATTTATCCTGTAGGTGAAGGAAATAGGAAGTCTCAAGAAGGAGAGGATTTTTTGTTTGCGGAAGAAAGGTTAGAACAAATGCTTGCCATATTAAATGAAACGGGTAAAATCGTGGTGAAAGAATTGAGCCAAAGATTTGGTGTAACAGAGGACTGCATAAGAAAAGATTTGAAAATTTTGGAGAGGAATGGATTTATCAAGAGAACTTATGGCGGAGCCGTCGCAAACCGTCAATCTGCTCAAAACAGCAGTGTATTGCATCGCAAAAATATAAATTTGGAAGCGAAGAGAATGATTGCAGAAAAGGCTTTTGCAATCATCGAACCAAAGGAAACCATTTTTTTGGATATCTCTACAATCAATATACTGATTGCAGAAAAGCTTGCTGCCGGGAACAAAAAGGTTACCGTTGTGACCAACATGATGGATGTGATCAATGCATTGGCAAATAGTGATCATGTGAAAGTCATCGGAACGGGAGGCGTATTCTATAGGGAATTGAATGGATTCGCGGGTTCCACTGCCATTGAGACAATCGAAAAATACAATTTGGATAGAGTCTTGATAGGAAGTGTAGGGGTGAATGTATTTGACAAGAGTGTTACCACCTTTGATGTGGAAGACGGCAATACTAAAAGGGCCATTATCAATGCGGGAAAACAGGTGTACTTGATCATGGAAAGCGGAAAGTTTTATATGGATGGAGTTTATAAATTTGCGAATCTATTTGATATTGATACCATCATTGTGGATGAGAAACCCGATGAAAAAATTTGCGAAGAAATTGAAAAAATTGGTGTAAATATTTTATAGATACATCGGTCGTCCAGAAAGGCCATGGATTGGTTGTTCAATCCATGGCTTTTTTGTAATGCATAGGAAATTATGTACTTTCATAAATTGTGGATAAGTCATAATTTACGTCATGTGTTTCAACAAAGTTTTCCTTTAAATCTTCCAATGGAAGACTTTGATATTTTTATGGAATGGGTAAACACGAATTATGTCGGAAAAAGAAGAACGAAAATTATGAAAATTCAGAGGGAAAAAAATATATATATAGAAATATTTTTATGATATTGGGAAAGAGAGGTGAAGAAAGAAGCAGCCGGATTCTTATTTTTTTATATGCCGTTTTATTTATTAGACGAAAGGAAGGATGGAATTGAAAAGGAAAAAAGGTTTATCACTTTTGGTAGCACTGGCCATGATTTTCAGCATCCTGTTTCCGGGAATGGCCTATGGTGCTGGCAACAATGGCCCTGAAGATTTGAAAAAAGTAAAAATTTATAAGGAAGACAACACAAGTCCCAGAATTCAGTTAATGAGAATTATGAATATTCTGGAGGAAAAAAAGACATCTGAAGGCAATCCTCTGGTAGGGGATGACAAAGTAAGGTTTGTGATCAAAAGCGACGGAAGAGATATTTCCAAGGCACTGATGAGCGCAGGGGCAAAAATTACCAGAGAAATCTCAACAGACATGTATGCCGTTGAGATTCATGAGGAAAATGCAAAAAAATTATTGAGAATTGAAGGGATCAAGAAAATAGCATTGGAAAAATATTATATGCTGGATCCCATTGAAAGGACAGAAGTGGACAGGCCTCTAAAGGAATTCGAGCCTGATCTGGAAACAACCCATGATGATACAAAGGCCGATGCTTTTCGATCTCTTTATGGATATGACGGTTCAGATGTGGTGATTGCAATATTGGATACCGGCGTTGACGTGGGGCATGAGATGCTGCAGTATACAACAGATGGAGATATAAAAATTATTGACTGGAAAGACTTTACAGGAGAAGGCGATGTTCTGCTATCTTCCGAGGGGGAAGTGTTTTCTGATACAGTGGCAGGAACTGTATACGGAACGGTATATCATTCGGTATATGCAGGGGATACAAAATATATCGTACCTACAGAAATTACTATAGGGGAAACGGTTTACCTCGGTACAATTAATGAGTATGATACATTATACAGATATGCAGCATATGGACGTTATCCGGATTTGGTAGAATTCGATTTTAACGGCAATATAAGAGACAGTTTCCCCATCCTGGCTGTAAAGGATAGTAGAGGAGAATACAATATTGTCTATGTTGATACAAACCGTAACAATGACTTTAGTGATGAGGTGCAATTAATACAATATGACAAAGGTATAGGCGAAGGAAAAAGATATGTTGCAAAATTCCCAAGACTTGATGCAACAGAAGAAGATCCAAAGGACGGTAGGGAAGTGCACTTTGTGCTTACTGCTATCAAAGAGGGGGAAGACGGTGTCTTTGTCAATTTAGGCTATGACGGTGGAGAGCATGGTACCCACGTTGCTGGTATTGCCGCAGGCAACGGTACATTGAAGGGTATCGCCCCAGGGGCCAAGATTATGGCGCTGAAAGTATTGGGTTCCCATGGTGGAGGCGGAATGTCAGGCATCATGGCAGCCATGGAGTATGCTGCTGAAAATGGAGCAGATATCGTAAACATGAGCTTAGGTTCATTCTCGGATATTAATGACGGCTCCCATCCGGAAGCCGAGTTGGCAAATGAACTTACAGAAAAATATGGAACAATTTTCTGTATATCTGCAGGCAACAATGGACCTGGAATCAATACGCCCGGCTCACCCGGAGATGCGGATAAGGCCATTGCATCAGGTGCATATATAGAGCATGATACATGGAGGGAAGATTATGGCAGCGAAGTACCGGGTGAAGGGCTTTGGCGTTTCTCATCCATAGGACCCAGGGAAGATGGAGCAATCAAACCTGACATCATTTCACCGGGATCTGCCTATTCTTCTGTGCCTGTATGGGATGATTATGTCACAAGATACGAGCCTGGTTATGATGTATATCAAGGAACAAGCATGGCGTCACCCCATACAGCAGGCTTGGTAGCATTATTATATGAGGCGGCCAGAAAAGAAAATATTGCAGATAAGCTGGATTTTTACTTATTGCGGGAAGCGCTGCAGGAAACAGCCAGAAAGCTTGAGGATTTGCAGGTGGTGGAACAGGGCGGAGGGCTTGTAGACGTAGTAAAAGCCTATGACTATATGAAAGAGAAGGCTAGCGGCAAGAAATATAACATCAAGGTAAACACAAACTACAATGAAAGGCTCAATTATTCAACGGGGATTTATATCCGAAATTATGAAATACCGGAAAAAGTTGTGATAGAGGTAACAAATTATGAAAATAAGGATATTACCTTGAATTTAACAAAGTCAGGAGATGCAAGATGGTATACATTGATGAACGGCACATTGAATGTACCGGCCAACGGGTCAGCCCAATTCAGAGTGTACTTTGATACAACCATTGGCCATGGATTGTACAGTGATATTGTAAGAATTGATAGCCCCGACACAGAATGGATTGACGGCGTACTCCCCATTACTATTGCAAGGGGTCAAAGTATAACAGATGATTATGTTGTCCGTGGGGAAATAGCTTCTGCCCACTATGATAGAAACTTTATCAAAGTTCCTTCCGGCATTGACAAAATGACAGTAAGACTCCAACCCATAGAGAATGCCGAGGGGCAGCTCGGTAAGTTAAGATCCATTGCATCTTATCCCAACGGAATGTTGGCATTTGATACATATAATAGTAAGAAACCCAACGGTGGGTATGTGGGACTTGGTGCGCCCGATCCGACTGCCCCAGTGGAGTATTCAATTGAAAATCCTGTGCCAGGGGTCTGGGAAATCAATACCTATGCAAACTTTGATACGGGAAATCTCCAAAAAGAAGCATATGGTGAGGCATCGAATACTGCAGCATATGAGATGACCGTCATTTTTGAAGGAATTGTCGGAAACCCTGATAACTTTACTGCAGAAGTTGAAAAAGGCAGTGAAGTATCAAAAGAATTTACCTTTACAAATTTGACAGGTGAAGATAAAAATATTCTTGTTCAGGGTTCAAATCTCATTGATTTAGGAAACCTGCCGGCGCCGGCAGCTATGGACTTGGTATTTGGCAGCAATTCAGAATACGAGTCTTCGTTTACGGATACAATTGTTATTACAGAAGAAGATCCCAACTATCTGCTGAATCTTACAACGGAATCATTGACATACCCGGACGGGGATGATTTTGATTTGTATTTGTATGACAGCAAAGGAAATGTGGTGGCAAAGGATGAAAGCGGTGATGCGCAAGAATCCATCAGCATCGCCGGGTTGCCTGCAGATACCTATACGGTAGAAGTAATGAAATATGCGGCAGCCGGTGATCCAACGACTATCAGATATACAAAACAAGTGGTAAACATCAGTGCCGGGAATCCTGAGGCTACGGTCAAATTTGATTCTGAAGCATCTGAGCATGTGCATGCGAAAGCATCATGGACAAAGATGGCTACTTGCATAGTTACGGATAAATTAGAAAATACAGGAAGTTATGGCGGGTTTATCTTCATCAAGGATTCTGATGCAGATAAAATGTTGGCGCAACTGCCGGTAAACATAACTGTGGTTGAGGGAAATATGAATCCTCTGAATATTCGGAAGCAAGTGAAAGCTTTCTATGAAGGAATCATTCGATACAACAATCCGGCTTCCATTTATGCCACAGCAGATAAGCCGGCTGTTTGGGAAGTAACGATCAAGGATGTCAATGGCGTTGCTGTAAAGACTTTGATAGGCAAATTAAGCAATACATTTGAGCAATTATGGACGCCCTCCAAAAATGATCCTTCAGGAACATACACATTTGAATTTACCGCAACAACTGTTGACGGAGAAGTGTCGAAGGCAACGGAATCTGTAGAAGTTTACAATTTAGCAACAATGGTAAAAAACATTGTAACATTGGATGTGGATGGAAAAGAAGAAAAGGAATTTCAATTAAACAACATTGTATATGTGAAGGCTACGATTGAAAAAATTGACAAAGATGTGACCGGATTTGCAATTGTCCAAGTAAAAGATGCCAACGGGAAACCCTATGCTTTAAGATTTGTCCCGGTTTCCGAAGGGACAAACGAATATTCTCTTGGTTTCAACCTGCAAGGTGTTGGAAAAGGAACACATACGGTGGAAGTATATGTGTGGAAGGGTTTATTAGCAATGGAGCCATTATCATTAGTAAAAACTTTTGAGTTTACAGTAAAATAAAGGATGAAAAGGGCTTTTGCCCTTTTCATCAATTTGCGTATGGCAAAGCTGTTTTTTCTTAATAGAATTCACTTGGAAGTTATCATGAATAGGAGGGAAAAATTTGAATAAAAAAACGATATCTGTATTACTCATTGGGCTGTTATTTACTATGTTGTTAAGCACTCCAGCCCTGGCCCTTGCCCAGTACAGTCTTGAACTGAATCTTTCAAAATCCACCTTTCGTAAGGGTGAGGATGTGGCAGGGTCTGGCATTGTGGCGTTGAATGGCAAAGGAGTCAGTGGGGCACAGGTGACCTTGAAGATTTGTGATGCTGCAGATAGTTCGATTTATGAAATAGGACAGTGCACCGCAGATGGACAAGGAAGATTTCAATTTGCTTTTAAACTGCCTGCAGATATAGCAATAGGAACATATAAACTTGTGGGAAAAGCATTTGATGCGGAAAAAGAGAGTGCCTTTGAATTAAAAAACAAAGAGTCTCAGTCTCTGCTTGCAAGCATTAGGATTATCACCAATGGAAAAACAGTAGAAAAGGGAAAAACTCTTCAATTACAGTTAGAAGGCACCATGAGTGATGGAAGCAAAGTACCGGCCAGTCAGCTGAATGATGCTATTTGGTCAAGCTCCAATCCATCCATTGCTACTGTCGGTCCTAAAAATGGTTTAGTGAAGGCTGAAGCCAAAGGGGTTGCAACGATTACGGCAAAAGTGGGCAATCTGACGGATGCAATCGATATTACAGTGATAGAAGTCACTTCTTCCAATGGTGGCGGCGGTACAACATTGGTTTTGGAACCAAGTATAAATACTCGAGGAAATACGGCGACATTATTCTTGGAAAATGCAAAATATGGAAAAGCTCAAGTAGCGCCAAGTATCATTCAGACCCTTGCAAAGGATAATAAACCTTTGGTAGTGGAGAATAAGGGAATTAAGATTGAATTTGCTCCCCAATCCTTAATGACTTCTGAGTTAACAAAGGCTTTAGAAGATAAGAATGCCAAGTTAGAACTTGGTGCAAAAGCATTGACCAATGAAGAAAAACAAGAAGTTATCCAAAAAGCTGCTCTCGGTGGAAATACCGGTTTATTAGAGATTGGCGGCATGGTAGTAGAGTTAACTGCACAAGTTATAACAAAGAATACAAACGGAGCTGTTGTTGCAACGAAAATCGCTAATTTTACTGAACCCGTAGCGGTAACATTAGATTTATCCGGACTCAAGTTAACAGAACAAGATATAGCACAGCTGACAGCCGTTCGCTATGTGAAGGATGAGCAGGGGAATATCATCCCAGTAAAGCTAGGTGGTACTTATGATTCTAAGACAAAGACATTTATATTCTATACAGATCAATTCAGCTTATACAGTGTTGTAAAAGCTTCCAAGCTTATGAAAATAGATTTGGAAATCGGCAAAACAACTACAAAGGTAAATGGACAGAGCAAGAACAACGATGTAGCACCAACCATCGTAAACAATAGGACCATGGTTCCGGTAAGATTCATCGCTGAAAATCTTGGTGCAGAAGTAAACTGGTTTGGAGATACAAGAACAGTTGAAATGAAACTGGATAGCAAAACCTTACGTATGGCAATTGATATGCCAATAAAAGGCTTTGACACATCGCCGACCATTGTAAATGGCCGTACGTTGGTGCCGCTGCGTTATGTATCCGAAGAATTGGGTGCAAATGTATTATGGTTTCCATCAACAAAAACAGTGCAAATTGTTAAGTGATTTTGCAATACGCCATACAGCTCCTTAGAAAGACTTTTTCTTATCACCAGCGGCCAGTTACTAGCTGTCAGCTACTGCCAACGATGCAATCCTATGGGTTATTCGCTATCATCCAGTAGCCATTGGTGACGAAGCCTAAATCTCAAGGGATCTTGCTTATCCCATTGCTTTTTCTACAGATCGAGAGCCTTTTCAGGCTCTTTTTTTGCAGTCATGGATGGAGCAGTATTTGCTATCCTGCATCTATGGCTTCTTTTGCTATGCATGGGGGAATCGATCAGATGGTTTCTGCAACGCAAAAAAACATTGACACGATACAATTGTTATATAATAATATAATTGTAATCAAATTGTATCTAAAATAGAGATACAATAGATACAATACACAAAAATAGATACAATATAGGTAAAAATAAATGTCTAGGAGGAATGGGGATATGCAGGAAAGATATGAATTGAATAAAAACCTGGCCCAAATGTTAAAAGGCGGCGTGATCATGGATGTGGTCAATCCGGAGCAAGCCAGAATCGCAGAAGCAGCAGGTGCTGTAGCAGTGATGGCATTAGAAAGAGTACCATCGGATATTCGAAAGCACGGGGGAGTGGCTAGGATGTCAGATCCCAAGATGATTAAGGAGATACAGCGGGCAGTATCCATACCGGTAATGGCAAAGGTGAGAATAGGTCATTTTGTGGAAGCACAAATCCTTGAGGCGATCGGGATTGATTTTATAGACGAAAGTGAAGTATTAACCCATGCAGATGATTTGTATCATATCAACAAACATGAATTCAAAGTTCCCTTTGTATGTGGTGCCAGAAATCTTGGAGAAGCATTAAGAAGAATTGCGGAAGGCGCTTCTATGATTAGGACAAAAGGAGAAGCAGGCACCGGCAACGTGGTAGAAGCTGTAAGACATATGAGAACCATGTTGTCAGAGATACGAAAACTAAAATTGATGCCGAAAGAAGAGCTTATGACAGCGGCAAAGGAAATGGGAGCGCCCTATCATCTGGTGCAGTATGTGGCTGAAAACGGAAAGCTTCCCGTAGTAAATTTTGCAGCAGGGGGAATCGCAACGCCTGCCGATGCAGCCCTTATGATGCAATTGGGCTGCGATGGTGTCTTTGTAGGCTCGGGAATCTTTAAGTCCGGGGATCCGGAAAAAAGGGCAAAAGCCATTGTAAAGGCGACTACTTACTATAATCATCCAGAAATTTTGGCTGAGGTGTCCGAGGACCTTGGAGAGCCGATGTCAGGTCTGGAAATTGATAAACTGGATACAAAATTTGCTGAAAGAGGATGGTAAGAATGATAAGGGTTGGCGTATTGGATATGCAAGGGTCTGTCATTGAACATGTAGAGATGCTCCAACATATAGAAGGTATTCAACCGATTAGAGTAAAATACCCGAATCAAATTGGTGAAATTGATGGATTGATTCTTCCGGGGGGAGAAAGTACGGCGATCGGGAAGCTCATAAAAGATTTTGGAATATATCAATCTTTAAAAGAGCGAATGATACAGGGAATGCCTGTATGGGGAACTTGTGCCGGGATGATTCTGTTGGCTAAGAAGATTATAGGGGAAGAAACAGTTCATTTGGGCGTAATGGATATAGATGTGAGAAGAAATGCTTATGGCAGGCAGATAGACAGCTTTAGAATAGAGAAAAGGATACCGATGGTTTCAGAAAATCCTATTCCCCTGGTATTTATTCGAGCACCGTATATTGAACGGGTTGGAAAAACTGTGGAAATTTTGGCGGAACATGAAGGGAAGATTATCGCGGCAAGGCAAAACAATATGCTGGTCACATCTTTTCATCCGGAACTTACAGAAGATATGTCATTTTATCGGTATTTTCTTCAGATGATATAGAGAAAAGGTATTTGGAGGTAAAACCCAAATACCTTTTTCATGTGCGCCCGGCATGGGCAGTAACTTGGTGGTGAAAGTCCGCTATGGGCTTGGCAGTGGGAACCATTAGCCAAAGGCAAGGGTGTCCATCGTGAGGTGGAATCTGAAGGAAGCCGGAGGCAAAGT
>NZ_LOEE01000009.1 GCF_001562415.1 Thermotalea metallivorans
TTAACATAGATGTCTAACTCCTTCCATATGGTGTTGAAATAGTGTCTGAATTCAGGAGCTTCTCTGGAAGTAAGGGGGGTTCTTTCCATATCTAAGGTGAGCTTGATTTCATGGATGCTTTTTACGGCAGCAGGCCTTTTTGTCAGCACAATCACCCGATCCGCCATGGAGATGGCTTCTGCGATGTCATGGGTTACCATAAGAGCAGTTTTCTTTTCTTTTTTTAGAATGCTGGCGATCTCATCTGCAACGGTTAGTCTTGTCTGGTAATCTAAAGCGGAAAATGGCTCATCCAGCAATAAAATATCCGGTTCCACGGCAAGGGTCCTGATGAGGGCTACCCTCTGCCGCATGCCCCCCGACAGCTGCCGAGGATAATAGTGTTTAAATTCACCCAGCCCATACATTTCCAATAACTTCTCAGCCTTCATCTTTGCTTCATGATTGAGCTTGCCTTGGATTTCCAGTCCGATCAATACGTTGTTGAAAATGGTTCTCCATTCAAACAGATGATCTTTTTGAAACATATATCCGACAGATTTATTGGTTCCATTGACTTCCCTTCCATTGACGATGACTTTTCCGGAGGAAGGTTTGATCAGTCCTGAAATGATGGACAAAGCTGTTGATTTTCCACATCCGCTTGGTCCTACAATGACGACGATTTCTCCCTGATATACATCGAAGGTTAGATGATGAATGGCATGGGTTTCCCCGTCCAACGTATGATAGTTCATGGATACATTTTGTACCTCAACCACCTTTTCAGCAGTCATTAACATTCCTCCCTAGGGTGCAAAATGGGTATAGTTTATCATATTCCAGGCACAGGGGAATGGTGACTTTTCTAAAAAGGAAGGGAAAATGCTCGAAAGAGAAATGGATAGTGTTTTTGGGATTGCTCATAAAGCAAAATAGGGGATTGGATTTCATAAGAGGAATTTATGGACAAATGTAGAAGTTTAAATAGTCTGTTGTTTGGGAAATATTAGATGATACGACAGGTTTCCAAGGATGTTTTCCGTAAGAAGGACTTTTTTGTCTTAGGGATTTTAAGGAGAAGGGAAAGAGGAAGGGGATGAGATTTTGGCATATAAGGATCTTCAGGACTTTGTGAAACGGTTGGAAGAGAAAAATCTGCTAAAAAGAATTAAGGTAGAGGTAGATAGTAATCTGGAAATAACGGAAATTGTAGACCGGGTATCCAAGGCATGGGGACCCGCCCTGCTATTTGAAAAAGTAAAGGGTTCGCCCTATCCTGTACTGATCAATGCCTTTGGAACCTATGAAAGAATGAATATGGCTTTGGAGGTAGAGGATATCAATGACATAGCCGATGAAATTGTAAATCTGATGGATATGTCCAATTATGTCACTTTGATGAGGAAACTAAAATCGGTTCCAAAGCTGGCGAGATTGGCCAAGGTATTTCCGAAGAAGGTGACCAAAGCACCTTGTCAGGAGGTTATAGAAGAACCAGATCTTTCAAAGCTTCCTGTATTAAAATGCTGGCCGAAGGATGGGGGGAGGTTTATCACGCTGCCTCTGGTTATCACAAAGGATCCGGAAACGGGAATGCAGAATATGGGGATGTACAGGCTCCAAGTTTTTGATAAAAGAACAACGGGAATGCATTGGCATCTTCATAAGGATGGCAGGCATATTTATGAGAAATATAAAAAAATGGGAGGAAGGATGCCTGTTGCCGTGGCATTGGGATGTGATCCGGCCACGATCTATGCAGCCACTGCCCCATTGCCTAAGGAAATTGATGAAATGATTTTTGCAGGATTTTTGAGAAAAGCTCCTTTGGAAATTGTAAAATGTATTACCCATGATGTCTATGTACCTGCCCATGCCGAATTTGTATTGGAGGGATATGTAGATGTGGATGAGCTCAGGATGGAAGGACCCTTTGGAGATCATACGGGATATTACTCCCTGAGTGATTTATATCCCGTATTCCACCTGACGAAAATCACGAGACGCAAAGAGCCGATCTATCCTGCAACGGTAGTGGGAAAACCGCCTATGGAGGATTGTTATCTGGGAAAAGCCACGGAAAGAATCTTTTTGCCTTTGGTGAGGATACAATGTCCTGAAATTGTAGATATGAATTTTCCTTTAGAAGGTGTATTTCATAATTGTGTCATCGTTTCTATCAAAAAAACATATCCCGGACAGGCCAAAAAGGTGATGCACGCTTTATGGGGCATGGGCCAAATGATGTATACGAAAATGATTATCGTGGTGGACGCCCATGTAGACCCCAAGGATCTGTCCACTGTAGCATGGAAGGTATTCAATAATATTGATGCCGCTAGGGATGTGGTGATTGTGGATGGTCCTTTGGATGCCTTAGACCATGCATCTAACTTGCCCCATTACGGACATAAAATGGGTATTGATGCCACAAAAAAATGGCCCAGTGAAGGACACACCCGGGAATGGCCTGATGACATTGAGATGTCAAAGGAAATTAAGGATTTGGTAGATGCAAGGTGGGAAGAATATGGGATGTAGCAGGGTGAGAACCTATGGAGAATTGGTGATGTTCTCCCATACCCTTTTCTCTCTGCCTTTTGCCTTGATTTCCATGCTTTGGGCAGCCCAAGGACTGCCACCGGGGAGAATTATCTTTTGGATTCTGGTTGCTTTGACAGGTGCTAGAAACGGAGCTAACGGCCTAAATCGCTTGATCGACAGGGAGATTGATGCGAAGAATCCAAGGACTGCCCACAGGCATCTGCCCAAGGGATTGGTAAAGGAATGGGAAGTCATTTTGTTGATATTTTTCTGTTTTGCCCTGATGGTGCTGGCAGCCTTCATGCTCAATCCCTTGTGTGTAAAATTGCTTCCTCTGCCGATTTTCATTTTTATTATTTACTCATATACCAAGCGTTTTACCTGGGCTTGCCATCTCATATTGGGGATTGCCTGCGGTGGTGCCCCCGTGGGAGCGTGGATGGCTGTAACGGGTGCAATCGGATGGCCTTCCATTGTCCTTGGTGCCATGGTAACCCTGTGGGTGGCGGGCTTTGATATCATCTATGCCACCCAAGACGTTGATTTTGACAGAAGTCATGGATTGTTTTCCATCCCTGCAAAGTTTGGAATTCAAAACGGCTTGTATATATCGGCTTTCTTCCATGCTGGAGCCGTTTCTCTGCTGATGTATTTGCATTTTCTTATGGAAACAGGATGGTTCTATCTGACAGGGATAGCCATAACGGCTGTATTGCTGTTTCTGGAACATATAATTGTATCACCGAAGAACTTGAGAACCATGAGAATTGCTTCATATAATATCAATCAGGTTGTCGGTGTCGTTATGTTGATTTTTACGGCCTTGGATATGTTTATAAAGATAAGATGATAGAAATATTGTCTGAAGCATAAGATGGTTTATCAAAAGAAACATAATAAGAAAAAATGTTTACAATATCAGTGGAATGGAGGATTTTAAAATGAAAAAGACAATTTGCATCATGTGTATGATGGTTTTGCTGTTTTTTTTGGGTGCCTGCTCCTATAGCAAGGAAGCCATGAAGGGAAATAACGTCTATCAGGAAAGTATTACCATTGGTATCCTGCCGGATGTGGATTCCATACCCTTTATTATAGCCCAAGAAAAGGGATATTTTCAGGAAGAAGGTCTAAGGGTAACCCTGGAACAGTTCAAAAGCGCAGTCGATAGGGACAGTGCCCTTCAGAGCGGTAGTCTGGATGGAGCAGTTTCGGATATTCTGGCTGCAGCCTTTGCCAAAGACAATGGCTTTCCTATGGTCATTACTTCTATGACCAATGGCAGTTATAAACTGTTGGTGAATCAGAATGAAAATATTGATGATATTCAAGGATTGAGCGGGAGAGATGTGGCTATTTCCAAGAATACCGTCATAGAATATGTGACAGACAAGATAATGATGGAAGGGGGCTTGACTCCCGATGATATCCATAAGGTGATTGTTCCCAAAATTCCTATCCGCTTGGAAATGCTCCAAAAGGGAAAGGTTGTTGCCGCTACCCTTCCGGAACCTTTGGCGACGGTGGCTATCAAAGAGGGAGCCAAGCTGTTGAACAGCTCCGACCATCTGGATATCAACCCCGGGGTTTTTATTTTTACTGCCAAAGCTGTCGAAGAAAAATCTGGAGCAATTCAAGCCATGTATAGGGCTTATAATAAGGCAGTGGAATTTTTGGCCAAGGAATCCCCGGAAAATTATATGGACATGCTCATCGAAAAAGGAGGATTTCCTGAGACTGTGAAAGGGGCTATTACTTTGCCGCAATATACAAAGGCTGCGGTTCCCTCGGAGGAAGAAGTCCATGACGTGATTGCATGGCTCTATAAGAGACAGTTGATTAAAAATTCCTATGATTATGAAGAACTGGTAAATGATCAATTTGTAAGGTAAGATGGGTATGATTGAAACTAGAGACCTTACGGTAGTGTATAAATCCCGAAATAGCTGTTATACTGCCTTGGATAAAATTACTATGGCTATTCTTGAAGGGGAAACCTGTGCCTTGATCGGTCCGTCAGGCTGTGGCAAGTCAACTTTGCTGAAGGTACTGGCGGGAATCATTAGGGAATTTGAAGGCCAGGTAGCCATAAAAAATCAGCCTGTGATGCCGAAAAGACATAGAATCGGCTTTATTCCCCAGAATTATGGCTTGCTGGACTGGAAAAATGTATATCAAAATGTTACGCTAGGATTAAGGATTAAGGACGGGAAAAAGAAGATAGATAGGAATGATATAGCCCATATTTTAGATCTATTGGGACTGAAAGGCTTGGAAGAAAGGTATCCTAACGAATTAAGCGGAGGACAGCAGCAAAGGGCTGCTTTGGCCCGTGCTTTTCTTTTGAAGCCGGACTTGCTTTTGATGGATGAGCCTTTTTCCGCTTTGGATGCTATTACAAGGGAGGAAATACAGGATGTATTCTTGTATGTATGGAAGAAAAATCCCGTTTCCACAATTCTTGTGACCCACCATGTGGAAGAGGCCGTATATCTGGGGAAAAAAATTGTTATTTTGTCAGATTCGCCGGGCAGAATATTGAAAATATTGGATAATCCGTTATTCGGGGAAAATGATCTCAGAAATAAAGAGGATTATTTTCAGATGTGTCTTGAACTGAGAAAAATCATCAAAGAGGATTGGTCAAAATGACAGGAAAAAAAAAGATCGTCCAATATGTCCACGGCATGGTTGTGCTGTTTGTCTTATGGTACGGCATATCGGCCTTGGCAGAGCTTCCCGTGATACCTTCTCCCCTTGCCGTTATGAGCAACTTGGTACAGATTTTTTATGGAAAGATGATGGTCCATGGATTCTATAGTTTGTGGAGGATCTTTGCAGGGGTATTTCTATCTACTGTTTTTGGGATGCCCATTGGCCTGTGCATGGGTTACTTTGAAAGATGGGATCGGATATTGTCGCCTATTGTCTACTTAATTTATCCCATACCCAAAATTGCTTTGCTGCCTATGATTATGCTGCTCTTTGGCTTAGGGGATTTATCAAAGATTGTCATCATGATCCTGATTATTATTTTTCAAGTGATTGTGGCCATAAGGGATGGAGTAAAGAGTATTCCCAAAGAGGCCTATGATCCCTTATATTCCTTAGGAGCAGGCTATATGGACATTTTTAAAGAAATTATCATTCCTGCCTCTTTGCCCAAGTTGCTTACATCTTTACGCATTGCCATGGCTACGGCCATATCCGTGCTATTTTTCACTGAGACCTTTGGGACCCAGTATGGCATGGGTTATTTTATCATGGATGCATGGATGCGGGTAAACTATCTGGAAATGTATTCCGGCATTGTAGTGTTGAGCATCATAGGATTGGCTTTGTTTATTGCCATAGATATTTTGGAGGAACGATTATGCAGGTGGCATTGCAGTCGGAGGTAGAATACAAAGGACCATATGGCAGCAGGGATTGCAGAAAATGAAAACAGAAGGATAAGGGGACAGATATGGGGAAGGATTGGAGGTGATGGAATGAAAAATAGGACTGTACTGGTTGTCGATGACGAGAAAAAAATTGTAGACGTGGTGGCGGCGTATTTAAGCAAAGAAGGTTTTCACGTATTAACTGCAGCCGACGGAGAAGAAGCCCTAGGCATATTGAAAAAAGAAACGGTCCATTTGATTGTCCTAGACCTGATGTTGCCAAAGCTTTCTGGAGAGGAAGTGTGCAGCAGCATAAGGAGTTGTTCCGATGTGCCTATAATCATGCTGACGGCAAAAGCGGAAGAAAATGATAAGGTGGAAGGCCTTGCCCTCGGGGCCGATGACTATCTGACAAAACCCTTTAGTCCAAGGGAGCTGGTAAGTCGGGTTAGGGCGTTGATGCGCAGGAGCTATCGAGAAGACCAGCCCCTGGCGGATTATTTGATATTTAACGGCGGAGATTTGGAAGTAGATGTAAAAAAGCTTCAGGTGAAAAAGAAGGGACAACCGGTAAACTTTACACCCAATGAATTGAAACTGCTATATGTTTTTCTTATCAATCCGGGGCAAATTTTTACCAGAGAACAGCTCATTGAAAAAGCCTTTGGCTATGACTATGAAGGATTTGACAGAACGGTAGATGTACACATTAAAAATATACGACAGAAAATTGAAGATGATCCCAAAAATCCGGTGTATATTCTTACAGTTTACGGAATGGGTTATAAATTTGGAGGTACAAAATGAAAGTACCATTGTTCAGAAGATTATCGATCAGTTTTTTTGTTACGGTCATTGGTTCTATTTTGATTACCAGCCTAATATCCAACGATATGATTGACAAAAGATTCAACGAATATTTGTCTAATGAGCACAAGAGAAAAATAACTAAGGTCATAAGTTTAGTAGAGGAGATTTTTGTTCAAGAAATGGACCTTCAAAGTGTTGCTTCCTATAGGGAGTTGGCAAGGGTGGCAATCTTGGAAGACCTGTATATTGAGATAAAAAACCCTGAAGGAAAGGTTTTTTTTTCATCGGGACGGGAACATCTGCTTCACAAAAAGATGATGGGCCATATGTCCCGACCCATGATGGGCATGGGATGGAGGAAAAGTCTAGGACAGTATATGGAAGAAAATTATTCTTTGACAAAGGACGGGAAAACAACAGGCACCTTGATTATCGGCTATTTCGGACAATGGAATTTGACAGAACGGGATGTAGGGTTTAAAGATACATTAAATCGGGCTTTTTTGATTTCTATTACGGCTGCATTAATCTTTGGGTTGATGATGAGCATATTATTGTCAAAACAATTAACGACACCTCTGATCAAGCTTACGGGGATTGCCAATGAAATGAGGGAAGGCAACTTGACCGTGCGGGCCGATGCTGATACCAATACCTTAGAGATTGATCAATTGTCTAAGGCAATGAACCATCTGGCAGAAACATTGCAGCAGCAGGAGATGTTGAGAAAAAGGCTGACCACGGATATGGCCCATGAGCTCAGAACACCCCTTACTACTTTGAAAAGCCATATGGAAGCTTTTATCGATGGCGTATGGGAACCTACAGAGGAGAGGTTTGCGGACTGTTATGAAGAGGTAGAGCGATTGACAAAGTTGGTAGGGAACCTGCAAAACCTGGCGAAACTGGAACAGGCCGCCTTGCAGTTGAATAAAGAACCATTTGATTTATCCCAGGAAATTATAAAAATTACGGAAGTGATGGAGCCTCAATTTCGAAAGAAAAATATTCCCATAGAGCTCGATTTGATACAAGAACTTCGGGTATTGATGGATCGAGATAAAATAAAGCAAATCTTATTTAATTTGCTTTCTAATGCTTATAAATATACCCATGAAGGCGGACGGGTTGAAATCAAGCTGAGGAAGGAGGATAAGGGGGTCGTCCTTACCATAAAAGATAACGGAATAGGTATCTCGGAAAAAGATCTTCCCTATATTTTTGAAAGATTCTATAGGGGAGATGTTTCAAGAAGCAGAGAAACAGGAGGGGCAGGGATAGGCTTGGCCATTGTAAAAACCTTGGTGGAAGCCCATGGAGGTAAAATAAAAGCGGAAAGCACCCCAGGCATGGGCAGTACTTTTACAATTACTTTCCCACAAAACATTCTCTCTGCATAATATTTGACATTCAACCGGCCTTTGGTCCAAAGGCCGGTTTTCCCATGGATATGGTAGGAGATTTGGCTTACTGTATCTGTGAATTGACAATGTAGGCAAGGCCATCCAAACCATAATCCAATGATTCCCGAAGTTGATCCAATTCTTCGCCTAAATTTTCTCCCATTTCTTCTATTGTTTCTATGATCGACGGAACTTTGGCATGAAAATCATCTTTTAAATTTTCAATTTCTTCACGATGTTCCTGTAGTGATTTTTCAAGCATGGACAGTTTCATATTCATAGCATCCTTAAAATCATGAAAATCACGATAGATCTTTTCTAGCAATTCATAGACTTGGTGGTCCATATACATCACCCCTTTGTGCAATATTGATTGGTATAAATTTATTATACAATATATTGGCTGTATGTAGGGAAAATAGAAGGGAAAGATGTTCAAAAGTTTACATAGGAAGAAGGATTTTAAGGAAATATGTATAATATAAACATTATATCATTCTAAGAGGTGGTTCGTGGTGTGCAAAGAGGGGTCAGAGATTTTGAGAGATGTTCAGGAGGATTTAACAGATTTGGTAAAACAATTTATAAAATTTGCAGACGTTCTGTTGCATGAAGGCAGAATCACAAGGGAACAGTATGAAAATTTAACAAGAACAAAGATAGAATTTTTAAATCGATCAAACGATAAAACCGCACAGGAAAAGCTATTAGAAATAATGACAAAGTGATGGTGGTTCTAATTTTTCTACAGATCTATGAAGAAGTTTTTCATAGGCAATGGAAATATAAGCAGGATGTGATATAAAAGATGGCGGGTGTATGCAGTGGTTAAAAAAAATACCATTAAAATCCATAGGATGTTAAATGTAATGAAGGGTTTGTATAAATCTGTGGAAAAAGAATGGGAGGAGCATGCCCAAAAATATGGAGTGACTAGTGCCCAATTGCATGTGCTGTGGATACTTCATATGGAGGATGGCATCAAGTTGTCGGATTTGGCAGCAAGAGGATTGTGGAACCTTTCTACTACCCAAGATATTGTCAATCGGATGGCCCAGAGAGGTTTGGTCAAAAAAGAAAAAGACATGCAGGACGGAAGGGTTACAAGGGTATATCTTACAGAAGCCGGTAGAAATCTGAGAGAAGAGACCCAGAGAGATTGTGATGAAGGATATTCTTACAAGATACTGACAGCCATTGATAATCTGGAAGAGGAAGATAAAAAGAAATTACACGAACTGGTGGCGAAGGTTGCCGAACAGGTTTTAGACAAAGAATATATAGATTATGTGATCCATTCTTCCAACCGCCTGATTAGGGACAAATAGGAAAACTTCATGAGATCGGATAGGTTTTCTAGAATGAATACACAGGATGTGAGAAAACATGGATGAAAAAAGAGTCAGATTTTCCTGTCCTTTGGACTGCTTCGATGTATGTGCATTGATTGCTACGGTTCGTGAAGGAAAAATTATCAAAGTAGAAGGGGATAAATCTCATCCCCTGACGAAAGGTTATGTCTGTGAAAAGGGAAAGCAGCATCTCCATAGGCTATATCATCCCGAGCGGTTGAGGTATCCTAAAAAAAGAGTAAAGGATAGATGGGTGGATATTTCTTGGGAAGAGGCTTTGGATGAAATCAGCCAGAAGCTGAAGAAAATCAAAAGGGATTACGGGACAACGGCAGTGATGCATTGTTATGATTCGGGTTATGGAGGATTGAGCAAATCTGTAGATAAAATGTTTTTTCATTATTATGGCGGCGTTACTGTTCCTAGGGGGAGTTTGTGCTGGAGTGCCGGCATTGAAGCACAAAAATATGATTTCGGCGACAGTAAAGGACATGATCCAAAAGATCATGTGAATGCCAAGATGATCATCCTATGGGGCAGAAATCCTTATAATACGAATCTTCACCTGATGGAATACCTAGCCCAGGCCAAAAAGCAGGGAAGCTATATTGTATTGATAGATCCTATCCGAACGAAGACGGCTCAAATTGCATCGGAGCATATTGCTGTCAAGCCATCCACTGACGGGGCCTTGGCCTTGGGGATGGCTCATGTCATTATTGAAGAAGGTCTCATAGACCAATCTTTTATAGACAACCATGTAAAGGGCTATCAGGAATTCAAAAAGTATGTGGCCTCCTTTACACCAGAGAAGGTGGAGGGGATTACGGGAATTGATCGGGAGACCATCAAAAATCTGGCAATTGCCTATGGGGCCAACAAACCGTCTTGCATTATTATAGGATACGGAATGCAAAGGTACAGCAATGGAGGAAATAACGTACGCTGTATTGATGCCTTGGGAGCAATTACCGGAAATATAGGGATTGCTGGAGGAGGAATCAATTATGCCAATAAAGGCATCGCTGATTATATCAAAGGAGAACTAGAAAAAAGTCTAGGCTTTGTAAAAAATCAAAGAAGCTATAGCAGAACGAAACTGGGCGAATTTCTGGAGACGGCTCAAGATCCGCCAATCAAATGCATCTTTGTAACGAAGGCCAACCCGATTGTGCAGGTTCCCAATATTCATAGGACCATGGAAGCCTTCAAAAAAGTTGAATGGAAAGTTGTCATTGATATGTTTATGACGGATACGGCAAAGCTGGCAGATATAGTATTGCCCTGTACCAGTGTAATGGAAGAGGAGGATATCATGTATTCCTCCATGTTTACCTCCTATCTGAACTATTCTGATAGGGTTGTGAATCCTCCCGATGGAATCATGGGAGAATATGAATTCTTTAGGGCATTGGCAAAAAAAATGGATATGCAGGAGTACCCGGATATTGCTCAGACAGAATTTTTACGAAGGGCAATTCAGCCCCTCACCGATAAATTCGGCGTTACTCTTGACCAATTGAAAAAGACGTATTTTGCCATACCGGATCAAGAAATTCCTTGGAAAGATAGACAGTTTCATACGCCTTCCGGAAAATTTGAGCTATATTCTGAGGAGGCCTTGAAGGATGGCGTGAGCCCTATACCCGTATATCTTCCACCGCGAACAGGTGATCGGGAATATCCTTTAAGATTGATAACCCCCCATTGCAAAAAATCCTTGCATTCTCAGCATTTTGCCTTTACTGATGAACTGCCTGTGGTATATATAAATGAAAAGACCTTTAAAGCCAATCACCTGAAAGGGGATCGTCCGGTAAGCATTGAATCGAAACAGGGCACATTAATGGCAAAGGTAAAAATTGATGAGGGGATAGGGGATGATCTCCTTATGATCTATGAAGGTTGGTGGCACAAAAGCGGATCTGTTAATTTTCTTACAGAGGATGCAATATCGGACATAGGAGAGCAGGCAGCCTTTTATGACTGTTTTTGCAGGATCATATCTATATAGGATATTGTATAAAAGTAGAGCTGTATTTTATTGCAGCTCTATTTTTATTCAGGGAAATCGTGAATAGCTGATAGTCCTTAGTTACTAGCTGTTAGTTACCAGTTATCGGCTATTGCCTAGCGGCTATTAGCGGCTGGCAGCTCTGGTGACTGGCAACTGTCGGCTGTTTAAGAAAAATATAATCTTTGCATAAATTTAATTCTAAGGCTGTAAACCTATAGCATATATACCATGGGATAGAAAGAATATTAAAATCATTATCAATTGAAAATACATAATAAAAAGATCAAAAATTAAATACATTGATAAATAAGGGTTGCAAAAGTAAAAAAATATAATATAATATACTATATCTATTTCAATTGATAATGGAAGAGAGGGATAGGAGATGGAGTCCAACAACCAGGAAAGGTTCAAAGTAGGGAACAGGGTCATTTTATTCACGATTATACTGAATGTAATGCTAACCCTTTTGAAAATCGGCGTAGGTTTATTCGGCAACAGTGCAGCGATTATCGCAGATGGCCTTCATTCTGCTTCAGATATGATCACATCCGTTGGAGTAATTGTCGGCATGTTTCTGGCATCAAAACCTGAGGATGATTGTCATCAATACGGCCATGAGAAGGCTGAATCCATAGCAGGGTTCCTACTGGCGATTATTCTTACTCTTACAGGCTTGAAAATTGGATTTGGGTCTATCGAAATGCTGTTCCATAATCGTTATGAAACACCCCATATCTTTGCGGCATGGGTTGCATTTTTTTCTATCATTATTAAGGAATATCAATTTCGAATTACCATGAAGGCGGCAAAGGAATTGAATAGTAATGCCATGATGGGGGATGCTTGGCATCACCGGTCTGATGCCCTATCATCCATTGCCGCCCTAGGAGGAATTTTGGGTGCCAGGTTAGGGTTCGGATTTTTGGATCCTTTGGCCGGTACCGTTGTTTCATTGATTGTTGTGAAGATTGGTCTGACCCTTTTAAAAGCAGGAATTGACGAATTAATGGATGGAGCCATCGATGAAGAGCAAATGGAAGAGATCCAAAAGGAAATCCGTTCCATGGATGGTGTGATTGCCGTTAATGAGATGAAGGGAAGAAAACATGGATCCAAAGCCTATGTAGATGTAAAAATATGTGTAGATCCTTTAATCTCCGTGTATGCAGGGCATACGATTGGTGAACAGATTGAACATTTGGTAAAGGCCAAATTAACCAATGTGAAGGATGTTATTGTGCATTTGGATCCGTGTGGAGAAAATTTGAGAGATGGAAAGTGCAAGATTCATTGTAATAAAGGATAGTTGATTTTATGGAAGGGCCTATTATATAATTTTGGGAGTAAGATGTTCATAGAAATGAAAGGAGATAATCGTTGCACAGAGGAGGAAGAAAATGGGGTTGCATGCATTTTCACGGAGTGAATTGATTATTGGCACAGAGAATTTAGAAAAACTAAAAAATAGCAAGATTGCCGTTTTCGGTATCGGAGGTGTTGGTACCTTTGCAGTGGAAGGTCTTGCAAGAACAGGTGTAGGAAATTTTGTTCTGGTAGATGATGATGACATATGTCTTACCAATATTAACCGGCAAATTCATGCTTTAAGAAGTACTGTGGGCAAGCCCAAGGTGGAGGTTATGAAGGCAAGGATTTTAGACATTAATCCTGAGGCGAAAGTGGAAGTTTATAAAATGTTGTATACTGCTGAAACAGCCGATCAGCTTTTGTCAGATGATTATGATTATGTAATTGATGCCATTGATATGGTGACGGCCAAATTGGATTTGGTGGAAAGATGCTATAAAAGAGGAATTAAGATTATCAGCAGCATGGGGGCAGGCAATAAATTAGATCCCACAAAATTTCAAGTAACAGACATCTATAACACTTCCATATGCCCTCTGGCAAAGGTCATGAGGAAAGAATTGAGAAAAAGGGGTGTAGAACGCCTGAAGGTTGTGTATTCTCAGGAAGAACCCATTGCGCCCAAAGAAATCAGCGCAGACTGCAAGACGAACTGCATTTGCCCTAATAAGGACAGGACTTGCACGGTAAGACATCAAATACCGGGAAGTATTGGCTTCGTGCCTTCTGTGGCAGGCTTAATTATTGCTTCTGTGGTTGTTCGCGATTTGATCGGCATGTAAATTTCTAAAATCTTAACTCTCTAGGGGTTAAGATTTTTTTGTACCCCAAAGAAAAATCTTTTCCCGTATCCCTATAGACGGAGATTGACATAAGCGACGCAAAAAATTTAAAAAAGTTTCAGGTAATTTTATCCAATTGGCAAAAAAACTTGATTTATGTTAACCAAAAATGATATAGTAACACGTAGGTATTAGGTACTAACAAATTATTTTTCGAGTAGGTTGTGGGTATGCTATTCGAGAATAAGGAGGAAAGACTAATGAAAAATGCTTTGAGGGTTTTGGTTTTACTGGTTTTGATTCTTGGTTTTGGTTCCAGCGTGTGGGCTGCGGAAGGGGTTTATTTTTCAAAGCAGGTTTACAAACTGGGCATGAACCACCGGGATGTTCAGGTCATTCAGGAAGCATTAAAAAAGGACGGCGTATTTAAAAACAGCAGAATGACTACATATTTTGGTCCTATCACACAAAGGGCCGTAAAAGATTTTCAAAAGAAATATGGATTGAAGGCTGATGGAGTTGTTGGCAAAGCTACAATAGCCAAAATGGAGTTTCTAGGCCTCTTCGAGAATCGTGCAGAGGCAATCAGCAGGGGTTCCAGGAGAGTAAGGGGTGAGTACCTCGACTGGTGGAGCCAAGTTTCTAAAATGATTCAGAGAAATGATGTGCTAAAAATTGAAGATGTGGAGACAGGAAAAACTTTCCGAGTCATGGTAACCGCAGGAACAAACCATGCCGATGTGGAGCCACTGACGAAGGAAGATACGTCCGTGATTAAGGATATTTGGGGAGGCTTTCGCTGGGATAGAAGGCCTGTGCTTGTCTATGCAGGGGACCGGGTGATCGCAGGGTCTATGACGGCAATGCCCCATGCAGGTGTGGATGGATTGCCGGGAGGGCAGACTGTATCCAACAGAAGCGGTGGATATGGTAGAGGTTATAACTTTGATTTTGTAAAGGATAATGGCATGGATGGTCATATCGATTTGCATTTTAAAAACAGTTTAAGGCATAAGGATGATAAGCAAGATCCAAAGCACCAACAGGCTGTTCAAAAAGCGGCAGGCATTCGATGATGAATGAAGGGATCCGAGAAATCGGATCTTTTGCTATTTTTATATAAAATTTTTGCAGACAAACAAGGTTTTGTTGCGTATAATGTATACAGATGGCGGTTTATCATGAAATTTGTAACATAAATTTCATTGATTGATGTTTGTCTATTGTGATATATATAACGTAGGGGCAGGAGGCAGAATGGAGCACATAGAAATTTTTATCATGCATAGGAAGGGATGAACATTGGGAGATTGCCAGGTTTTTTACTGTTTTCGTCATGGGTTGCAATGAAAACTTTTTTAAAAATTTTATGGGAGATTCTTTGATTGCTGTGAATAGGGGGATAAATTTTTGTCAATAATACAAAGGGCATGCTAGGATATAATTTGTAAAAAGGAGAAAGGTTATGAATAAGGTAAAGACGTTAATCGTTGGATTTATGTTTTTTGTATTAATTTCCGGTTTTACTGTAGGAATTACAAACATTAGCAAGATTCTTGCACAGTAGAAATAATGGCGTCATGCCATTATTTTTCTTATGACAAACAATATATTCCCATGGGGAAGAATTTCTTTTAGAATATGGATGATGCGTTTAAACCATGATATTTGTTGGTATAATGAAAGAGAGAAATTTTTATAAAGGAGTTGATTGTTTTGGGAGCAGTAGAAATTAAAAAAGGGGTATATTGGGTTGGAGCAATCGATTGGGATATAAGACATTTTCATGGTCCATCCTATCATACCCACAAGGGGACCACATATAATGCCTACTTAATCATAGATGAGAAGGTAGCCCTGGTAGACATCGTGGATGCTCATTTTGCAGAGGAGATGCTGGAAAATATTAGGCAGGTCATTGATCCATCGAAAATTGATTATGTGGTGGTAAATCATGTGGAACCGGATCATTCCGGTGGATTTCCCAAGCTGATGGAGTATATTCCAAATGCGAAGGTTTTTTGTTCAAAGAATGGAAAGGATGCGATGATGCATCATTATTTTGGGGATTATCAATATGAAGTGGTGAAAACAGGAGATATCATTCGCCTAGGAGAAAAAACAATTCAATTTATTGAAGCACCTATGCTCCACTGGCCGGACAGTATGTTTTCGTATATAGCAGAGGAAGCATTGTTGCTTCCCAATGATGCATTTGGCCAGCACTTAGCTTCTTCAAAATTGTTTGATGATGAGAACGATTTATGTGAGGTCATGGAAGAGGCGAAAAAATATTTCGCCAATATATTGATGCCCTTTGGCCCATTGGTAGTAAAGAAAATTGAAGAAATTATGAAAATGGGCTTGAAAATCGATATGATTGCCCCCAGTCATGGGATTATATGGAGAAGCAATCCGGAAAAAATTATTGAAAAATATATGCAATGGGGCCATGGCACAGTGGAACGAAAGGCTGTGGTTGTTTATGATACTATGTGGCATAGTACTGAAAAAATGGCAAGGGCTATCGTAGAGGGTCTTGTCAGTGAAGGGGTAGCTACGAGATTGTACAGAGCATCTGTCACTGACGTGAATGATATCATCACAGAAATTTTAGATGCCAAGGCAGTGTTGGTGGCTTCATCCACCATTAACAATACTATGATCCCCCATGTGGCCCATTTCCTAGAAGAGCTCATGGGATTGAGGCCTAGACATAAAATCGGTGCAGCCTTCGGTTCCTATGGTTGGGGAAAGGGTGCTGTCGCCAATATTGAAAAGAAGTTGAAGGAAACAGGGATTCAATTGGTGAAGGAAGGACTAGAGATAAAGTATGTGCCCACGGAGGAACATTTAAAGGCATGTTTTGAATATGGCAAAGAAATAGGAAAGATGATATAAGAAAGCGGGAAGGTGAGCAAAAGGAAAAGTTCACCTTCCCTTTTTACGTTGACTAGGGGAAGAATAAACGACCGGGGAATATGGAAAAATAAAATAAGTCATGGAAGGAGGGCAGATTATGAAAAAATTTGTCAGGGTTGTATGTTTTGTTTTAGTAATTTTACTGATTTTCGGGGCAATCTTTATAGAGTCTATTTATGCAGGCAGTTTGTCCTGGGGCGCGAAGGGCAGTGAAGTCAGAGAAGTACAGGAAAAATTAAAACGGTGGGGATATTATAAAGGGGTTGTAGATGGTGTCTTTGGGGCAGAAACCTATAGGGCTGTTCTTTGGTTTCAGAAAAAGAACGGTTTAAGAGCCGATGGAATTGTAGGAACTCAAACAAAAAGGGCCTTGGGAATCACTACTGTCAGAAGGACTCAATATGACAGTACCGTGCGGGCAGCCCAGCAGAAGCTGAAGCAGTGGGGATATTATGATGGTCCTGTGGATGGAATTTATGGATCGAAGACAGGTAGTGCGGTAAAGAGATTTCAAAGGAAAAATGGATTAAGGGTGGATGGTCTTATAGGCCCACAAACCAAAAGAGCCCTTGGATTGCCAACGGGCACTGCAAAGGCTGCTTATACGGCAACCAGCAGAGGTGTTTCCAGGAGTGATGATATCCGGCTGCTGGCTATGGCCATTCATGGAGAAGCAAGGGGAGAACCCTATGCAGGACAGGTAGCTGTTGGGGCTGTAATTTTAAATCGTGTGCGGCATCCTTCCTTTCCTAACTCCATCGCAGGGGTTATCTACCAGCCGGGTGCCTTTACGGCTGTAGCAGACGGACAGATGTATCTACCTCCCAATGACACGTCCTTCAAAGCAGCCAGGGATGCACTTAATGGATGGGATCCTACAGGGGGAGCCATTTACTACTGGAATCCTGCTACGGCAACCAGCAAATGGATCTGGTCAAGAAAAGCCACGGTCAAAATAGGGAAACACTGGTTTGCACATCAATAGGGATGGGGTGATGAAATGAGAAAAGGAATTGTGATTGCCTTGACTGCTGCGCTGATTGGTTCCGGCATATGGGGCTATCAACAGTACAGGCAAAATATAGAACATAATATATATCTGGAGAATCAATTTCAAAGAATGTTCTATGATATGATTGTGGATGTGGAAAATATCCAAGTGGCTTTGGCCAAAATCATGGTGACGGGGACACCCAGGCAAAATGTCATGCTTTTTACAGATATCATGCATTTGAGTTATGATGCCCAAGAAAAATTAAGCCAGCTGCCCATTGAACATAGTCATGTAAGCAGAACCCAAAAGTTTCTGAGCCAAGTAGGCGATTTCAGCATGGCCTTGGCAAGAAAAAATCTTGATGGAAAGCCCCTGAATCAAAAAGAAATGGATACCTTGGAGGAGTTACATAATTATTCCAACTATTTGTCTCAACAGTTAATCGCATTGCAGAATCAGATTGCAGAAAAGGGTGTTAAAATCGGTGAATTGAGGAAAAAGGCCAATAAAAAATTGGATCAGGCCAATAAAAATATCATTGCTACCAGCTTCGTGAACTTGGAAGAAAAAATGCAGGAATATCCCGAGTTAATTTATGATGGGCCTTTCTCTGAACATCTTCGACGAAAGAAACCGAAGCTTACAGGGGGTCCAATCCCCAAGGAAGCAATCCTAAAGATTGCAGAAGCCTTTGTCGATGATGGGATAAAATATGATGCCCGTGTGTTGGGTGATATGGACGATACAAGGATGCCATCCTATGTGATCAGTTTGCAGCCAAAGCAGGGAGGGGCCGAAAGCGAGATATCTATGGCAGTTACGAAAACAGGAGGGAAAGTCGTATGGATGCTGGATCATCGGGATATAGGAGAGGCAAGAATATCGGAGGAGCAAGGAATTCAAATTGCTCAGAATTTCTTAAAAAAACAAGGCTACGACAACATGATCCCCACGTATTCCGTTCAATATGACGGACAGATGGTGATTAATTTTGCTTACCAGCAGGATGATGTGGTGGTGTATCCTGATTTAATCAAGGTGAAGGTAGGTCTGGATCAAGGAAAAATCGTGGGATTTGAAGCAGAGGGATATTTATCAAATCATTTTGAAAGAAAAATTACACCTCCGCAAATTTCTGCTGAAGAAGCCAGGGAAAAAATCAGCATGAATGCAGAAGTATCGGAGCCAAGGCTTGCCATTATTCCCACAGAAGGTGGCGATGAAGTATTATGCTATGAATTTAAGGCCCGGTTTAAGCAGGATACATTTTTGATATATATCAATGCCAATACAGGGGATGAGCAAAAAATTCTGCAGGTGATTATTAAGGATGAAGGGGTATTGATGTTATAAAAGGACTTCCCCTATAGAAAAGCTGATCGTTGGGATCAGCTTTTTTCTATAGGTTTGACTATTCAGGAGGGATGACGTATAATTAGATACTGGACAATGGCGATGTGGGGGGATGGGAATGGAAAATCAAAAAAGGCTAAGGAATATGCTGATTATACTCACTTTTGGCTTGATGCTGGTTCAGGGATCTATTGATAATATTCGAGGAGTGTTGATTCCATCCATAAAAGACGAGTTTATGGTGAATTATACCAGCATTGCCACCATGATGCTGTTAAGCACCTTGGGTTATATTACTGCAACCTTTACCGGCGGAATGATGACAGATAAAATCGGGCACAAAAAACTTATTTTTGCAGGATTTCTCTTTGCAATTACAGGCATTGCTGGAATAGCGATGGCAGGCACCTATTTTGCACTGGTATTGTTTATGTTTCTCTTGGGATATGGCATAGGGCTTTTGACCATGGGTGCCAGTACGCTGGCGCCTGTAGTTTTTGTGAAAAATCAAGGAATTATGATGAATCTGATGCATTTTTTCTATGGCATGGGAGCAACGGTGGGTCCCAAGTATGCCGGGATGTTGCTGGCGGCTGGAGTTGCCTGGCGAGACATCTACCGCTATAGTTTAATCTTTGTGGGAACGGTCCTCATCTACTTTCTTTTTTGCAAATTTCCTCATATAGAAGAGAAAAAGAAAGAAGAGAGGGTGCCTTTGCGAGAAATACTGATGGATAGAAGGGTAGTATTGTTTTCTCTTCTTTTAGGATTCTACGTAGCTTCGGAGGTAGGTCTGGCAAACTGGCTTGCCACCTATCTGCAAAATGTCAAGGGAATGTCCGAATCAAAAAGTGCTTCCTATCTTTCTCTATTTTTTATGATTTTTACCATTGGAAGGTTGATCGGCGGTTTTATAGCAGAAAGGGTAGGTTATATGCGCAGTGTATTTATATTTGTGTTATCTGCCCTGGTTTGTCTGGCAATAGGGATATTTGGCAAAAAGGAGTATGTCATGATCATATCTCTGGGAGGTTTTTTCTTTTCTATTGTGTATCCCACCGTCATGGTTATCTTGATTAAGTCTTTTAAGAAGGGCTTAAATTCCATCATGGGTGTTGTGATCACGGCTTCCAGCGGAATCAATATGATTGCCAATTGGTTTATCGGCAAGATGAATGATTTGTTTCATGAAGCCGTCGGGTTTAGCATGATTCTGTTTTTTTTATCTATTGTTTTGGTGCTATTGTTGATGTTAAAAAGAGAGTTGGCAGGAGAAAGGAAGCAGGCCCCATAGAAAAGGAAAAATACAATCATCGGTGATGGTTGTATTTTTTTGTTTAGGCAAACGTAACGATTTTGCCTGCCCAACATAATATGTTAGTGCAGGAAGATCAGTGAAAAGGAGAGAGTGTATAAAATGAGAAGAAACCTAAACCAGATCAACCAAAAATTGGCCCAAGCTGCCGGCAATATTCAACCTTCAGAAGAGCAGTTAAAGCAGTTTGCGCATATGGCAAACCAATATAAAGGAATGGGTCCTGAGCAAATTGAACAGGAAATGAATAAGCTGATGAAGGGTTTTTCAGAAAAGGAAAAAAAGGATTTAATTCAGAAGCTTCGTATGCTCAAACAAATGAACGGTTTATTGGACAATGAGCAGCGAAAGAAAGTAGATAAATTTATTGAACTGCTGTCCAGATAAAAACAGGGAGTAGAGGGAAAATTACTCTACTCCTGTCTTTTTATTGTGTATTGGTGTTGATAACTGCCGACACTTGTGATATCCCTATGCATTTATATCATATAGTTCTCTTAGGCGTCTTTTCATTTCCCTTTCATCGAAGGAGCTTACCCATCGCCTGTTTTCATTGTCTAATATTCGATAATGACCGCTGATTAAATTTTTTTGCAACCTGAAATTTCCCAAGGTTTCTACTTCGATCCACCAGATTTTTCCTCCCAGGGTCCGTTCTTTCGGTGTTTCATAACTGCGGTGGGCAATGACCTGTAAAATTTCTAAGGGGTCTTCTCCTAAAATACTTCGGATAATTTCACTTTCACGAAATAGGGCGCACAAAGCGGCGATGACTGTCCAACTGGCCAAAATACGCCCCTTTTCTATTTGAATCAAAGTTTTTTTGGAAATTCCCAAAATCTCTGCCATCAAATCTTGAGAATAATCCATTTCTGCTCTAATCAATTTTATCTTTTTTGAAAGAATTTGAATCAGTTCATCCTTTTGCATTGTTTTCACCCCTTGAAAAAACATATAAAAACAAGTAGTATATGCTCTTATAGGGAAATTTTACACTTATGGTGAAAAATTGTCAATGGGTAGAATACCATTGCTTAGGAAAGCAAGATGACCAAGGTTGGCTTGTTAGGGGATAGGGAAAGACCATGGACTCCTTATAAAAAATTTGTCGAAGATTTTATTTAAATTTTACGGAATATATCTATCCTATATGGGTATAAATATATGGAAAATGAATACAGGGAGGTTTTATATATGCCAAGTTTTGCAAATCCGTTTGCTGCCAATGTAGAAAGGAAGATTAGCAAAGAAGAGCTGATTCAGGCAATACGGCTGGATATTGCCGGAGAATTGGAAGCCATCTATATTTATGATGCCCATGTGCAAGCTACGGATGACCCTATTGCGAAAAAAGTCATTGCAGATATTCGTGATGAAGAAAAGGCCCATGTAGGGGAATTAATGGCTCTGCTGAGAATATTGGATCCAAGGGAGGGGGAATTATTTGCCGAAGGAGAAGAAGAAGTAAGACAAATGATTGCAGATCTGGGGATAGAAGAAAAAAAGATGGATTATCAGGAACAAAAGGCGAAAACTGTAGGAAGCTTGTTGGAAGAATAGGGGAGGGAGAAGGTTATGGATTATTTATTTAGGGGTGACGCCCCCTTTGGCGATGAGGTATGGAGCAGTATTGATCACGCAGTGATTCAAGTGGCACGGGATCAATTGATCGGCAGGAGGTTTATACCGATTTTCGGACCTCTAGGGGCTGGCGTAGACAGTATCAATATGGATGATTTAGAAATTGATGGGGATTCTAAAATAGACTTTGGGGGAGAACAAGAAGATATTCCTATCAGAATCAAGGGCAGAAAATATGTTACAATTCCCATGATTTATAAAGATCTGCTTATCTCCTGGAGAGACATGGAGAGAAGCAAACAAATCGGGTTTCCGCTGGAACTTTCTCCTGTTGCCATAGCGGCCGCGGCCTGTTGCCATCAGGAAGATGATATCATATTCAATGGAAACAAGAAATATGGCTATCCGGGGCTAACTACTGCAGAAGGCAGGCAAATCGTAGAGAAAAGCCACTGGGTAGAGGGGGAGAATCCTTTCAAAGATGTGGCTGAAGGTATCGAAAAACTGGTGCGAAAGGGGTTTTATGGTCCCTACGTCCTTGTTGTGAGCCCTGATGTATATCTCCAAATGCAGAGAATTCAGCCCGGAACAGGAATTTTAGAATTAGATAGAGTAAAAGAATTGGTAGGAGGAAAGGTCTACAAAACGCCTGTATTGGGGGAAAATAAGGCTGTTCTCCTCTCGAAGGGGTCAGAAAACATGGACCTGGTAATCGGGCAGGATATGATTACAGCTTATTTAGGGCCGGAACAGATGAATCATCGATTCAGAGTATTCGAAACACTATTGCTACGGATCAAACGTCCCGAAGGAATTGTGACCTTTGAAACAAAATAGAGGGTATCTGCCCTCTATTTTTATAACACATAGGAAATTATGTACTTTCATAAATTGTGGGATAAGTCATAATTTCCGTCATGTGTTTCAACAAAGTCTTCCTTTACATCTTCCAACGGAAGACTTTGTTATTGGACTTTTTCTCTTTCCCTAAATAAGAAGCTAATCGAGTAGGCTCCGGCTAGTCCCACCAATGAATATACGATTCTGCTTAGTACGGATGCCTGGCCTCCTAATAAGGCTGCAACCAAATCAAACTGAAACAGCCCAATGAGCCCCCAGTTTAATGCTCCTATGATCACTAATAAAAGTGCCAACCTATCCATCATTTCAACTCCTTTTTTTTAGATTCATTTATTATTATTCCAAGGATACAGAGAAAAATACTCATAAACCAGCAACTTTACAAAAATGAATCTTCATAGAATGAATGTTTTCCATGGAATATGCTATAATGATAGAGGTGAAACGAAAGCATAAAAGGGGGGCGTTTATGAAATATTTGAAAGCAATTTGGAAAGCACTTCGACCATTTTCCTTTACCATTGCATTTATTTCTTGTTTGTTGGGTATTGTTCTTGCATGGAGAGAAGGTTATGCAGATTTTCATAAGGCATTTTTGATTATACTTTCCGGTATTTTATTGCAATCGGGCGTGAATCTGGTGAATGATTTTTTTGAATTCAAACAGGGAAAACTAGAGAATAAAATTGCTTGCTTCCATATTTTTGGCCGAGAAAGGGAATGGACGGAAATCTGTATTTTTATTGCAGGACTATTGTGTTTTGCTTGTACGGTGCCCATAGGACTGTATCTGGTCTATCGATCGGGAATGCAGTTATTTTATTTGGGTGTTATTGGATTTGTGGGAGGTTATTTTTATACAGGAGAGCCTTTCAATTACAAACGAAGGGGCTTAGCAGTGGTATTCGTCTTTTTTCTCATGGGTGTTTTCATGATTTATGGCTCCTATTATGCTATGACGGCAAAATTTTCCATGGAAGTCCTATGGATCTCCCTTCCCATAAGCTTATTAGTATCCCTTTTGCTGCTGAGCAATGAGTTGAGGGATTATGAAAGGGATAAGGAAAGAGATATTCGAACCTTAACGGTGCGCATCGGGTATCAGAAGGGAAAAATGCTGTATGTGGTTTTTGTAATCGCCGCAGCAGTATTTACAATTATTTTTGTATATTGTAGCATTTTGCCGAAGATGTGTTTGTTTGTCTTGCTGTCTCTGTCTGTTGCCAAGAGAGCCTACAGTTATATTGATCAAAAACCAAAGCTGAGAATGCCCCTGACGCCGCTTACAGCAAAATTTCATTTCCTGTTTGGCCTATTACTGATTGTGGGCTTGCTGGTGGATCATGGGGCGTAAAAATACTAAATACAGCCAAAGTATGATTTATTTGCATAGTATCTAAAGATAATTATTGCATACAATATAATATGTAAGCCGAGGTGCTTACGAAAATTATTTGTGGAGGTATGCCAAATATGAGCCAACGTATGGGCAACATGCCTAACTTGAAGAATTCCACTGCTGTTCATCAAGGCGAGATGGAAAAAGTAAAGCAAAACATGAATAACTATGGTATGATGGGACAAGGAATGACATCGGACGTTGCCATTGGAGGCACAGCTGGCTTAAGCAATTCAACTGCTGTTGGACAGCAGGAAATTCAAAAAGTAAGGCAAAAAATTCAAAACAGTGGCAACCAAAACATGGGCTACAATAGCCTTTCGTAATTTTGTAGCGCCTGAAGGCTAATAACCTTCAGGCGTTTCAGTCTGCAGAAAAAAGCAAGGGGACAAGCAAGAACCCTTGAGATTTAGGCTTCGTCGCGAATCAGCAAGCCGCTTTTTACCTATTTTTTTTAGAAAAGCGGCGCAGGGCTGAGCAGGAAGCCAAATCTCAAGGGTTTGTCTATAAGTGCATTTTTCAATGTTTTCATCGTGGAATACTACATGAAATAAAACAAGTACAGATAAACAGTAGAAATAATAATGGATACAATCATGAGGGGAAAACCCACTTTCATATACTGGGCAAAGGAAATTTTATGTTTATGCTTTTCCAATATGCCTGCCACTACCACATTCGCTGATGCACCTACGAGGGTTCCGTTTCCTCCAAGGCAAGCACCTAAAGCCAAAGCCCACCAAAGGGGTGTAATATTGATGGAGGAAAGTCTTCCGATACTATTGATCAAAGGAATCATTGTGGCTACAAAGGGAATATTATCCAGAAAAGCGGAAGCCACTCCGGAAATCCAAAGAATCAATAGACCCGTAAAAACAAGATCTCCTTTGGTAATTCGAATAACAGCTTTAGCAATGGTTTCGATAACGCCTATTTCTTCTAAGGTTCCTACTAAAATAAAAAGGAAGGCGAAGAAGAAAATCGTAAGCCATTCGATTTCTTGAAAAATTTCCTCAGGGTCTGCTTTGCTGATCAAAAGCAGAACAGATGCTCCTGCAAGGGCAACAGTAGCTGTTTCGATGCCGATAAATTGGTGCAGCCCAAAGCCTAAAATGGTGAAGCCCAGTACCCAAAGGGATTTTACAAGCAATTTCTTATCGGTCAATGCCAATTGTTCATCGAAATCCATAATTTTCATTTTTAACGTTTCTTGTACATGGAGCTGTGGTTTATAAATGACTTTGATCAGAAATAGGGTTACAATATAGATGACAGCCACAACCGGGAAAAGATTTAACAAGAAGTCCATAAACCCAAGGCCTGTTTCGCTGCCAATCATAATATTGGGAGGGTCTCCTATTAACGTAGCAGTGCCGCCGATATTGGCAGCAAGAATTTCAGAAACCATAAAAGGTATAGGGCTGACTTTTAATGCTTCTGTAATTACTAAGGTTACGGGAGCAATGAGCAGAACTGTTGTTACGTTATCCAAAAGTGCCGAAGAGATGGCAGTAATAGTACTTAACATCAAAAGTATATGCCAAGGATTTCCTTTTGTCAGTTTTGCAGATTTAATGGCAATATACTGGAATGCTCCAGTTTTTTTGATGATATTGACTATGATCATCATGCCGATTAAAAGGCCTATGGTGTGAAAATCAATGACTTCAAAGGCTTTTTCCAAGCCGATGATTTTAAATAATACCATTAAAACAGCACCAAAAAAGGCAATTGTTGTACGATTGATTTTTTCAGATATGATGATTGCGTAAGTAGTAATAAAGATTCCCGTTGCAAGAATCAGTTGAAAAGATTCTGACAAATTCATTCCCTCCCCCGTTTATAATCATGATAAAATAGAAAAACAATGTATTTATTGTAACTCTTTTTGATGTAATATAAAAATAGAATAAATCATAATATTCCAACAACTGTTCCTGCTGGTTCTGATTATATGAAAATAGATAGCGTATACTATTATTTTCGCCATTATTCGCAAAAATAAAAGAAAAACATAAAAAAGACCCGTTACAGGCTTTCCGGGTCTTTTTCAAAATATACTCTTTCACTGATATCCTTTGTTTCAAAAATAAGATTTCCTAGCTGTTGAATGGTTTTCTCAATTTTTTCCATTTGCACGCTAGGTACATTATAATACAAATATAAATCTTCGAATTTTCTCATCATATTGCTAAGATTTTTATTCATCTCTATAAATTTATCAAATTTTTTGCTTTTTTTCGCATTTTTCATCTGAGCCAAGTCATGTCGGATAATATCGATCACGTCCTGTTCAGATTCATATGTGCCCGCATTGAGGGGATAAGGTGCCTGTCTTTGTAGAAAATATTTTCCCTTTTTATTAATATGATATACATATTTTACAATGGTGCCGCCAATATCAAAGCGTACATAATGCATAATGCCTCGGATGACCTCAACTTCTCCTCCCATTTGTCTGAGCTTAATTTCATGAATATCTTTCTCTAAATCCAAAAATTGCTTGCTCAAGCGTCATCTACCCCTTCCGCCCAAAAATCATTGTTCTACTTGTATCATAATATACTGGAGAAAAAAGAACAATACATTTGTGATGAAGATATGGAAAGAAATTTTTTATATTGACAGAATTAGGCAAAATGATTATAATAGTGCTAGCAAGATAGATGCGGGCATAGCTTAATGGCAGAGTCCCGGCTTCCCAAGCCGGTTGTGCGGGTTCGATTCCCGTTGCCCGCTCCATGACTAAGCAATGGAAAGCTCTACCGATGGTCGTAGAGCTTTTTAATATTTTTAATATGTTGCATACATTGCAATGGAGAAAGGCGGTATAAGATGAAATTGAAGAGATTGATAACAGGGATGCTGGAGACCAACGGATATATTGTCTATGATGAGCATACTTTAGAGGCTTTGGTGATTGATCCCGGAGATGAGCCTCAAATTTTTATAGAATATATGGAGAAAAATTCTTTGAAAGTGCAGGGAATCGTGCTGACCCATTATCATTATGACCACATCGGGGCTGTAGAGGACATAAAAATGAAGTATAACTGTCCTGTATATATTCATAAAAAAGATGCCCATGGACTGCACAGACCGGAAATCAACTATTCGATGGGAGGTTTCCGAAAACCTGTTTCCATCATACCGGGTAGAACTTTATCCCATGGAGATTGTGTCCAAGCAGGCAGCATGATTTTAGAAGTTATTCATACGCCCGGACATACTCCCGGCAGCATCTGCCTTAAGGTAAAAGATGCAAACATTATTTTTACTGGGGATACAATTTTTGATGATGATTTGGGGAGAACGGATTTGGAAGGGGGCAGTACGGAAGAAATGAGAAAGTCCATTGTAAATAAAATATCCAAATGGTCAGATGATATTACTATCTACCCGGGACACGGCGATCATGCAACCATGGCCTATGTGAGAAAGAAAAATATGGAATTTTTGTGCATGCTATAGATCACAAACCAAAAATTTACGTAGGAAAGACCCTGATTACAAGGGATAGGACCACCCTTATGGGGGGTGGATTATGAAGATATTTCTACCTATGCCATGGAAAAGGATATGGAGGTTATTGTAAAAATGACGAACTTTGCACCAATATATAATTCTTCCATCGATGTATCTTTTCTTTCATAATTGAGGAATAATAAGAAGAGAATAGAAAAATATTGTTTTATATTTCTCAAAATATAGGGAGGAAAGTACATGATGGATAAAAAATATGTCATTCGTACAGATGCTTCCATCTCTGAACCCATGACCAGAGAAGAAGCCGTCCAAAAGGCAAAAGAATATGACCGGCAAGGCATATCTGCCTACATTATTTCCGAGGAAGAAGGAAAACGATTGAAAAATAATGATTTTAGAACTCCAAAATGGAGTTAAAGGGGTGAGATTTTTTCACCCCTCTTCTATTTTCTATTCTGGCCCGGTAGACTTTTCAGCGCTATTTGATTTTCTTCATGGCTTCTTCAGCAAACTTTGTGGTTACGATCTTGTCATAGGGTGCCCGCTTATCGAGCTCTCCTGCCTTTTCAATAATATTCATCATATGATTTAGACCCTCTTCTGTCAATACGAGATCCGGCTTCCAAGTATCTTGTTTTTTATATCTTTCTGCTACTTTGATCAGGATCTCCATGTCAGCATCAGGAAATTGGGGAGCAATGGATTTTGCGATTTCTTCCGCACTATGGCTTTCTACCCATTGCATTCCCTTATAAATGGCATTTGTAAATCTTTGGATAATATCCGGATTTTTTTCAATAAAACTCTTTTTTGCAGCGTAACAGGTGTAAGGAATATAACCCCCTTCTTCTCCAATAGAGGCAACGATATACCCAGCCCCTTCTTTTTCCATCAAGGAAGCAACAGGTTCAAACAGTGTAACAAAATCTCCTTCACCACCTTTAAAAGCACCTGCCATTACGGCAAATTGTATATCTGTTCTTACATTTACATCTTTGCCGGGCTGCAAGCCGTGCTTTCTCAGAACATATTCTAAAGTCATCTCAGGCATGCCGCCTTTTCTTCCACCAATGATGGTTTTGCCTTTCAAAGATTGAAAATCAAAGTTGGGCATAGGCTCTCTAGCTATTAGGAAAGAACCGTCCCGTTGGGTCAACTGGGCAAAGTTGACGGCATAGTCTTCTTTCCCTTGATTATATACGTATACAGAAGCTTCAGGGCCCATAAAGCCAATATCTGCTTGATCCGATAGGAGTGCTGTCATGGTTTTGTCTGCACCCTGTCCATTAATGAGCTCAACTTCCAGTCCCTCTTCTTTAAAAAAGCCTTCCGTAATGGCTACATATTGGGGTGCATAAAATACAGAATGGGTCACCTCTGCCAGCCTTACCTTTGTCAATGCCTTTTCTCCACAGCCTGCCAAAGCAAGGGATAGCAGCATAGCCAGGACCAGGAATAAAGCAATTGCTTTCAGCTTTCTCACATAAAATCCCTCCAACCAAAAATTTTATTTTTTCCCTATATAGTTCATTATATTCCCCTAAAAAATAAAGGTGACTACGGAGGTGCTCAATCGCATGATAGACGAAAAAAAGCCAACTGGCTGCAAACAAAGGAACCAGCTTTTTACAAACTGCATATGATGGGATTGAGTACGGATTCGATTAGCTGGGGCTAATGGATGCTGCACCAAAACAGAAATTACTCGCAACTTTATATGTTTCTATTACCGTTGCTTTATTAGCCAAAGCTAATATGAGCTACTCACAAACCGTTGAATTTTGAAAGATTTGACTATGAGATCGAGAAAAAGGGGGAGATGGCGATGGTGATTCAATGGTTTAAAGACCTTGATCCGGTATTTCAGGCCTTCTTGGCCACATGCTTTACATGGTTTGTGACGGCCTTAGGAGCTGCCGTTGTCTTTGTATTTAAGAATGTGAATAGAAAAGTACTGGATGTGATGCTGGGCTTTGCAGCAGGAGTGATGATTGCTGCAAGTTTCTGGTCTCTGCTGGCACCGGCTATCGAAATGGCAAAGGAAACGGGGATACCTGCGTGGATACCGGCATTGGTGGGTTTTTTGCTGGGGGGTATTTTTTTGAGATTGGCAGATAAATTTTTACCCCATCTCCATTCCGGATTTTCTCCGAATGAAAAGGAGGGTATCCCAACAGGATGGCGTAGAAGTATTTTATTGCTCCTTGCTATAACCCTTCACAATATACCCGAGGGCTTGGCTGTAGGGGTAGCCTTTGGGGCGCTAAAGGCAAATCTGCCCTCTGCTTCCTTACCAGGAGCTGTTGCCCTGGCCATCGGTATTGGTATCCAAAATTTTCCCGAAGGAGCTTCTGTGGCTCTTCCTTTGCGTAGGGAAGGATTTTCAAGGCTCAAAAGCTTCTGGTATGGCCAGATGTCAGGGATGGTAGAGCCTATGGCAGGAATTCTAGGAGCTGCCGCGGTAATGTTGATGAAGCCTGTCTTGCCTTATGCTTTGTCTTTTGCGGCAGGGGCCATGATTTTTGTAGTGGTGGAAGAACTAATTCCCGAATCCCAGCAGAGAAAAAATACGGATATTGCAACCATGGGGGCTATGTTGGGCTTTGCGGTGATGATGACTTTGGATGTAGCTTTTGGTTAAAAGAAACTTGATATGGATATGGGAAACAGAAAGGCTGAAGGTGCTTTTGAAATAAAAATGTCATTCCATGGGGTGTATTTGAATAAAACGCATGTAGAAAAAGCTATTTTTTTAAACAAAAAAGGTATATTTTCTCCTTCGCTGGCGTATAATCTACCAAAGTGAAAAATAGCAAAAAGATGCTGTCGGGAGGAAAGGCCTATGGAAGAAAAACAGTTGATAGAAATTATTGAAAAATTTATTATGCTTTGTGACGAACTTTTGAGGAATGGAAGCATTTCACAAGAACAGTATGCAGAATTTACTAACAACAAGAAGGAGTTTTTAAAATCTATTGCATAATTTAGACTGTATTTTTGCAGGAATCTTTCCTTGTGGCATACTCGGCTTTTATGCCTGGGGCACAAATGGAAGATTCTTTTTTTTATGAAGATATGAGGAATATGGCGATGAAGAAAGAAAAAATATGTCCACAGGAGAAAAACGGCAGGGAAAGAGATGTTGGGGAAAGAAATATAAAAGATATACTCCTGCAATCGGATATCATGCCCATGCCCTTAAAAAATGAATAGACATGATAAAAAGGGTGCGTAAATGGTAAAAATAATGAATATATCTATTAGAAAACAGCAAAAAATATCTTTAGAAGCAGGAGGCAGAGCAGAAAATGGAAAATTATCCTATTAAAATTAACCAAGGAAAATATAAATATGGCTATATCAAAGGCAGCGTAGGAGATTTTTACTGGTATGCATTGGTACATAAAAAGGAAATTGAGCATGGAATCAATCCTGTAAGTTTACAAACAGGCCATGGCAGAATATCCAGACTATGTGTGTACAAGGAGATGGCAGAGCCGGAAAAATATCGTTACTGGCCGGCATCCGGCATCAAGAGGTATATTTACGCCAATTATAAAAGGGAATGGGATGTTTTAAACAGCAATTATATTGAGATGGTGAGGCAGTTGGTAAATTACTTAGAGCGGAGATACTCTTTGAAATTGATAAAGGGAGGTGGGAAAGATGAACAATAATCAAATCAAGCTGGGGCTTCGGAAAATCGTCAATCCTGTGGGATTGCTTGTGGCCCAGAAAGGGGAAAAAAGGGATGCTACAACGGTGGCATGGATGTCAAAGGTATCCAACCATCCACCGTTGATTATGGTCAGTATTGCACCGGAAAGGTATGTATACCATTTGATCAAGGAAACAGGAGAATTTGTATTGGCCCTGCTTACCGACCGGCAGGAAAGTCTCGCCCTATATTGCGGGAGCAATACGGCCTATGATGTAGATAAATTTCATGAGGCGAAAATTCAGACGGAGGAGGCTCTTTTTCTCAAAGTACCTTTGATCAAAGATACAGTAGTCAATTTGGAATGCCGTGTGAAGGATTTGCATCCTGCAGGAGATCATGTCATGGTCATCGGAGAGGTTTTAGCGGCCCATCATGATGGAGAAGCCAGGAAGCCCTTGATCATGACCGATAAGATGGGAACGATTGAACTTGAAAACAAGCTATAGGACTTATAGCTTGTTTTTTTGTGGGAATTTAGCACCAAAATCTATGGATAGAAAGTATTTAAAAGGAATTTATAGGAATGTGTAGAAAACTGAAAAAAGAAAAGGAAATATGTCAGAAAAGGGGGGTTGTCAGTGGGATAGTCTTGCTTATCGTGATTGTGAATTTTTTGCTTTATATCTCTTACGACAAATTGTTCTATAAAACGGGCATCAGCAAAAATTTATTTATGAATAGTACTTTGCTGGGGACCACTACAGGTTTCACCTTTCCTTTTTTAGCCTTTTATTATAATTTTAAGAACATTGCCGTCTTGTACCTTGTCATTATGATCACGGCTGTTATCATGCTAAGCAGCAAACATACGACCTTAGTCCCGGAAGGCAACGGTTATTCGGGATTCAAGTTATCCCTTGGGAAAAAGAATCTTGTAGAAGCTACTTCGGTATGGGCTCTGCCATCAGTGCCATATACAGCAGCCGTAGAAATTTCCGGGGAGGCGGACGGCATCTTAGAGGCAGCCTATGAAGAGGAGGCAGAGATGGACATCCTAGGGGAATATTTTGATGCTCTTTATATGGAAAATGCAGTCCAGGAGGAAAGCAATTTACCGGTGGAGGAGGAAATGGAACTGCCTAAAGAAGCCGATGATTATTTTAGAAAGGCAATCAAATATGAAAATGAAGGAAACTATCTCAAGGCCTTGGAAGGGTTTATGCAAGTTTTAAAAATGGCTTCGGAGCCCCATATGAAATTTAAGAGCTGTCTGCATATTGCATCCCTTTACAAAGGTATGGGCCAAAGCAAGCAAGCGGAGAATGTACTGTACTGTTTGCTTCAGCAGTACAAAGAGCAGTTGCAGATGCAGCAGGTGGAGGAGATTGTCCGTGTATTAAAAAGCTAAACATATGCAAGGAGGAAGAGGAAGTGAAAAGTTTGAAGGAGATTATCAATCTGCCCATTATTAGTGTATTTGAGGGAAAAGAGGTAGGAAAAATAAAAAATGTAGTGATTGATCCCCAAAATGGAAATGTAGAATATTTTTTAGTAGATGATCAATCTATGTTTAGCGTAAAGGTTGTCCCCATGAGTAAGATCATGGGCATTGGGGATGAAGCCTTAATGATCGAAACTTCCGATTTGGTGATGGATGCGCAAAAAGATCCTAAAGTGGTAGACCTGTTGGGAAAAAATGTTTCTGTCGTAAACTCTAAAATATTTACGAAAAAGGGAAAAAATCTTGGATCGGTTGCAGAAGTTTTTATTGATGATGAAAACGGAAAAATTCTAGGATGTGAAATTGAAAAAGAGGGGACGAGAAAATTTATCTCATCGGATTCTGTCATTACCTACGGAAAAGAGGTCACGATTGTGGAACATGATATTCATGACAAATTAATGGAGTCTATCGAAGAAGTTTTCAAAGGGAGAAAGCCTGATATTGAATCCGAAAGTGAGAAGGTTTTGGAAGATACGGCAGAGATGATCGAGAAAAAACAAAAAGAATATCTTCTGGGAAGAGAATTAATCAAATCTATCCTGGATGGAGACAGGCTCATTGCCTATGAAGGGCAGATCGTTACGGAAGAATTAATCAAAGCTGCAGAAGAAGCCGGAAAATTTATTGAATTGACCTTAAGCGTAAAATAATTAATAAGACTATCCCCAAGGATAGTCTTATTTGCTATGGGCGATTTTTTGCTCTGTGTTGACAAAAGGCGATTTGTTGTCTGATTGAATCAACAAATATTGGGCACAATAATGAAATGTAGTGTATAATGAAAATGAATATGATTAGAAATTTATGTCGAAGGGCAAGGAAAGAGGTGACAGATGAATATAGCAAATGCATTGACGTTGATGCGCTTTATATTGATTCCGATTTTTATCTATGTGCTGTATTCCGAGAGGCAAGGCAGTATCATGGCAGCTACTTTTATTTTTATACTGGCGGGGATGACGGATGTATTGGACGGATATCTTGCCAGAAAATATCATATGGTTACAAAGTGGGGACAAGCCATGGACCCTTTGGCAGACAAACTGATGCAGCTGACGGTGTTGTTCTGTTTTACGGATAAGGGATTTATTCCTCTTTGGGTAGTGATTGTGATAGGAATTAAGGAATTGCTGATGATACTGGGCGCATTGATACTTTACTATAATAAAGATAAGGTGGTTATTCCCGCCAATCATTATGGGAAGGTTGCAACGGTCATGATGTATGCCGCCATATTGGCTGTGGTATTTCATCTGCCCTTTCGAACCTATCTGATGGGGATTGCCGTTTTTTTTACACTGTTGGCTTTCCATAATTACGTCATAGGTTTCAGACGCGTCCATAGCAGAAGGTTATAGAAACGCCCATAAAACATAAGTGACTATACTTAGAGTAAAATTATAGTTGGCAAATAAAATAGGCTACCGGTTTAGGGTAGCCTGGAGCACAATCATCCTGTATAATATTAATTATCCCAAAAAACAAATACAGGGTGGTGACTATGCTCAATAAT
>NZ_LOEE01000010.1 GCF_001562415.1 Thermotalea metallivorans
GGGAGAACAATCTGGATAAGGTCTTATGCCTATATGATTTTCCTAGAGAGATTCGTCACATTATCTATACAACCAATGCTATAGAAAGCTACCACAGCTCTTTAAGGAAAGTAATCAATACAAAGGCCGCTTTTCCTAACGATGAAGCAATATACAAACTTTTTTACCTTCGAACAATGGATATCGTGAGCAAATGGAATCGGGCCATTCCTAATTGGTCTCAGGTATTAAATCAATTGGTCATATTATTTGTTAATAGGATCATAAAATTTCTGCCTTAAAAAAAGTTTACACACTTTACTTGACAAGGTCCAAAATTAATGCTTAGTTTAAATTTAAAATTAGGATATTTTTACTAATTTCATAATAATTACAATATTCGACATATATATTACCTTATCTAATATATAATATATAGTAGCATTATAAATCATTTTTATGTGGAGGTGATATAGTATGTCATGTATTCGTTCTCCAAACTAATTTTGTGTTTAATCATTACTAAAGTTGTTTAATACCAAAATAATGACAGGGGGATACATATGAGAAAAGTATTAAGTTTATTATTAATGCTTATGTTAATATTTTCTTCAATGGCTTATGCTGAGCATTTGACATCCACACCAATTGATAAGGCGATAAGTTTCAAAGACAAAACATCCCAAAAAGGAAAATTTAAAGTATGGAAAGATGAAAAAATTGGAAGTAAACGAGAACTATATAACTCTGAAGGCAAACTTTCTGCTTATTTAGTTACGGTGGAAAGCCGTGATGACAAAATTATAGGCTATATGCTAATTGAGCCTAGGAATAATGAGGTTATTGAATATGCTCTTGGGCAATCTCCATATGATGATTATTTAGATAAATATCTTGAAATAAATAAGAACAAATTTAAAGACAAAGATATTCAACTGATATATGATGGACCTTCTAGATATGGAATTGAAATTAAAGACAAAAATAAAAAAGATAAAGAAATTATTGCTTTTACCACAGATTCTTCAGTAGAAATACGCGTAGATTCAAATAAAGACGTAAATATGCTAATGGAACAAAAAAATATTAATACGGATGATATAGTTACCCCCATGGGTTACACTACATATAGTAAGATAATAAGCGGGGTTGGTAATAACATTTGGTATAGAGCGTGTGGACCAACAGCAGGATCAAATATCGTATATTACTGGGATGGTAAAGGATATCCTAATTTGGTATTGTCTGGTGAAACCGCTGAAGATATCATCGACGAACTCTATGTAGATATGGGATCTATAAATCAAGCAACCTTGCCTACAAACTATAAGCTTGGACTTAAAGCTTATTTTGATAGACATTATAATGGGGTATTTAATAATAAACCGTATACATCTCCAACCTATGCTGATGTAAAGTATGAAGTAGATAGAAACTGCCCTGGAACAATTCTTTATATGGGGCATCCACATTATGGAGAGCATTACGTTACTTTAGTAGGCTACGAGTATGAATATGGTGAAAGCAGTGGCTACTATGTAATACATGATACATGGGATATTAAAGATATTTATAGACCTTGGGCGTCTGATGTAAGTGATATTGAACAAATGATTGGTTTCTATAAATAAATCATAATATTCTTTTCTAATCTAAGAATTAAGAAACATATAGTATAAATATAGGATAGAGGTATCTAATCTCTATCCTGTATTAGTTATAAATTTTAATTAAGCGAGGATGGTTGATTTGAAACGAAAACACTATAATCTTGTGATTGTTTTATTTCTTTTTTTACTGCTATGGTGTTACATTGAGTTTGTTAATTTACTCCCTAAGTCATTAGCTATTGCAATTGTTTTATTGAAAGGGGAAGTTATTTATATTGATTCTATTACTTTTACTACAACCGGTCCAATATATCGACAAATCATCGGTAGTGACTTGTGGGGGAATAAAAGGGTAGTTTGGGTAGATAAGAAGATTGCAAAAAGCGTAAATTTAAATGATGGTATAAGTCAAGGTGAAGCAATTGAGATTGCAAAAAAATCTGGAATCAACAAAATTGAAACAATACAACTAACTTATAAGCCATATATAGACGATCCCGGACTCGTTTCACCTAGTGTTCCGGAAGGAGTCTATTGGTATATTAGAGGAGAAAGTATTAGCTTGTTCATTGACTTTTTCTCTGGATCTATAGTTACTAAGTATACTAAGTAAGACACGAATAAAAAAATTACAGTTAACCTGAATTGTTCATGAAAATCTATGAAGAGATTTTAGACACTCAAAATTAAATTTTATCAGTTTTAAAATCCTGAATCAGGGAAAAGTTTCTAAAAAGGGGCAGACTCTCCTCCCGTAGTTGTCACTTTTGAATTTTGAAGATGTCAAGGTGCGTATTTGCTATCATGCAAGCATTGGCATTAACCTTATATTTTGAAAGGTTTCGTAGAATTCTTTTTGATAGGGACAGCTACTGCAAAGTTTGAATGTAATATACCTTGCTGATCGGATTACCTTTGATGCAATCTTGATTAGCTTTAAGCGAATGGTATCGATCTGCATTTTTCTCATGTTTGCAGGAAGAACCAAACGCTGAAACAAATTGAACAAGTTATATGCCAATACGTGAATTTGTAGCCGGTTTGCATTCACGATCCTATCATGGCTGCTGGTAGATGAAAAATCAAAACCATTCTTACATTCCTTGATGAAATTTTCCATAATTCCTCGATTGCAGTAAAATCCAAGGATTTCATGGGGTTTAAGACCCATATTCGTGACAATAAAAACATATTGGTAAGTAAACTGATTTGCAGGTTTCTCAACCTTTACAACAATGCGTCTGGGATAGTCCCAGCTTGCTGCTTGATAGAAAAACTCATCATATGCGACAGCATAATCTGCCTTATTCTCAGATGTAAGTTCATCCAAAAGGTCACTTGCATGACTTGCTAATTTGTAGAGATTCTGATTTACTTTTAGCCGAATAGCATAAGAAACACCATTGGTTTCGCATTGCTCAAACAAGTCAGGTGTTGCAAAACCACTATCGCCTCTAAGATACAAGGTGATATCAGGATACATTTGCTGATACTCATTCAATAAAGGCTCCATAAAATTACAACCCCATTGGAAGAATAGACCGTACCGTCTCTAAGCTCTGCTTTCAGAAGGTCGCCTGTTAAGCCGTCATAGCATAATAACGGATGATAGCCATGGGCACTGTAGTGGAAGTTGAAACCTTCACCTTCTTGCCTACCATAGGTGTTCAGCAAGGTGGAATCGATATCTAAAAGCACCATTTCAGGTTTTTTAATTCCATAGACAAGTTTTCTAAGTTCCTTGGTGATTTCATGAAACTGATTTAATGTATCGAAATCCATACGATGAAAAAACCGTGATAAAGTGGGTTGTGAAGCCAAAGAAGATTTTTCTGGGATGTTCTTAAAAACAGGTTCATTCGTTAGTTCATCAGCATCGTTGTCATTGAAGTATCCAGCCAAAATCTGATAGATCACCTGACAAAGGTTTTCGTCATCTTTGTGGGTACGTTTAGCCGTATCATTGGTTTTGAACAACTTTTTGATGAGTTTATGAAAACCAAGCTTGTGGGCAAATTCCTTAATCAGAAGCAGCCCGGAATCGGAGGATAGATCTCCTCCGGCGAAATTAATTTTAACTTTACTATTGCTTTCTGAGTGAAGTACACTTAAAATAGACATAAGGGTTCCTCCTTTGTTGTAATGTTAGGGTAGTGACTTCATTTTAACAAAGTTGGAACTCTTTTTCTATTGTTTTGCTTTCACTTTTTAAGTGAAAACGGTGATAAAGAAAAAAACATTGCAATTATGCGGTTCAAAGCAACGATGAATGAATTATGGTGAATAATTCAGGGTTAACTATGCTAACTTACCATGAAAAAACACCATTTCCCTTTTATGGGGAACGGTGTTTGTCTGCAAACTGAGTTCAGATGCTTATCTGAACTTTCTTTTTTTTAATCAAACTTGTCGTAGTAAATCAAATCTTCAGGGATACCTTTTTTCTTTAATACTTCTACGGTGGATTCGATCATGGTTTTACTGCCACACAGATAGGCTTCTTTATTTCCACCGTTTTCTACATACTTTTCGATAAGATCTGTTACTCTTCCCACGTCTCCAGTCCATTGATCCTCCGGTGCAGGTCTCGATAAACATGGAAAAAAGGTAAAGTTGGGAATTTTTTCTTCGAATGCTTTCATTTCTTCGATCAAAATCAAGTCTGTTTTTGTGCGGGCACCAAAAAAGTAGGTGGCTTTCCGGGTGATGTTTTGTTCAGCCATTTGATATAAAATGGAACGCATAGGTGCCATGCCCGTGCCTACAGCCACGAGAATGATTTCCCTTTCGCTATTACGAAGATAGAATTCACCGTAAGGGCCATTCAATAAAACCTCATCACCTTCTTTTAAGTATTTATGGACATAAGTGGTACAGATGCCGTTGGGAACGTAACCAATGATCAATTCTATTCTATTTGGCTGATGTACACTGGATGCCAGGGAGTAGGCCCTGTATACTTCTTCTTTGCTTCCTTCATAGATAGGTGCTTTGAGTTGAATATATTGCCCGGGCTTAAAAGAAATTTGATCGGGGTCGATGAGTTTTAGCCTTAACAATTTGATGGTTGGGGTCAGATTTATGATTTTTTCCACAAGGGTTCTGAATTCTTTGACATTGAACAACTCTTCAGGAATTTCAATTTTCATGTTTTCTTTGACTTTGCACTGACAAGATAGGCGGACATTATTTTTTAGTTCCCGTTCAGATAAATAGGGCAGTTCTGTAGGGAGGACAGGCCCGCCCCCTTCTGTGACGGTTACTTTGCAATAGGCACAGCTTCCTTTCCCACCACAGGCAGAAGGAATAAAGATTTGGCTGTCCCGCAAGGAGGAAAGAAGAGAATTTCCTCCCTCTACGGTAATTTCTTTTTCATTGTTGATTGTAATTTTGCATTGTCCATAGTTGGCAATATAGGTGTTGGCAAGGGTCAGCAGCAAGGCAAGGACCGTTGCGATGGAGGTGATCACGATAACAGTCATCAAAATTGTCATAGAAGGCACCTCCTATTGAATTTGTACAATTCCGGAAAATCCGGTAAAAGCCAAGGCCATTAAGCCAATGATGATTAAGGTGATTCCTGGGCCTTGGAGGCCCTTTGGAATTCTATTGTTCTTGATTTTTTGCCGGATGCCCGCCAAGGCCAAAATGGCCAATGTCCAACCTATACCTGAACCTAGGCCGAAGGCTGTTGATTGCAAGAAACTATATTTTCTGATCACCATAAAGAGAGAAACTCCCAGGATGGCGCAGTTTACCGTGATCAAGGGCAAAAATATGCCTAAGGCGTAATAAAGATGAGGCATATATCGTTCCAAAATCATCTCCACCAACTGGACGAAGGCGGCGATAACAATGATAAAAACAATGAAGCGAAGATATTCCAGTTGAAGAGGAACTAAGATATAGCGGTATACCAAATAATTTAAGATGGCCGTTGCCGTGGTAACAAAGGTGACTGCCTGGCCAAGGCCCAGGGAAGTATTGATTTCTTTTGATACGGCAATGAAGGAGCACATGCCAAGGAAATTGGACAAAATCATGTTATTTGTAAAAATTGCTGCAAATAAAATTACAATGGGATGAATGTCTATCATGCAACAGCACCTTCCTTCTCTTTTTCATCTTCCGAAGATAGATTGCGGGTAACCCATATCACCATGGCCAGCATGAAAAAAGCTCCAGGAGGCATGATCATAATGGTCCATTTGGTCCACCAACTGCCCAGCAGTGGATAGCCGAAAACTGTTCCGAAACCCATCAACTCTCTAAAGAAGGCAATGACCAACAGGATAAGGGCATAACCTGTACCGGAAGCAATACCGTCCAGAAAAGATGGTAGGGGTGGGTTGGTTTGGGCAAAAGCTTCACATCGCCCCATAATAATACAGTTTGTAATAATCAAGCCTACATAAGGACCCAAGGCATCGCTCATAGCAGGAAAGTAGGCTTTCAATACGATATCGACGATAATGACATAGGAAGATATAATCAAAGTCTGAACCATCATCCGGATATGTTTTGGTGTATACAAGCGTATCAGGGAAACGGTGAGACTGGAAAAAGATGTTACGAAAATCAAACCTATACCCATAACGAAGGAATTTAGCATGAGATTGGTAACAGCCAAAGCAGAGCAAATACCCAAAATCTGGCGAAAAATGGGATTGTCTTTCCAAAGACCTTCCATAAAGATTTTTTTTGGGCTAGTCATGAATTATTTCCTCCCTTCCATGGCTTTGAAAAATACCGTTAGTTCTTTATTGATAATGGCCAGTACTGCCTTTGAGGTAAGGGTAGCACCTGAAATGGCATCGACGGTGCCATCGGGAGAAGGTCTATAGATCACGTAGGGGGGTGTTGCTCTAATTTTTATATTCCGAAATTGCTCCTTGAACCAATCTTCATCGATACGTCCACCCAGACCGGGTGTTTCAGAATGGGATAGAAAATTGATACCTAGGATTGTGTCATAGGCATCATTGATGGCAACAACACCCCGAATATTTCCCCATAGCCCCGGTCCTTCGATTGCTATAGCATACCCTATCAATTGATCATTCATATAACCTTCATAAATTGTCAGATTTTCATTTTTTGATTCTTTGATGTGTTGATGATACAATTCATTGATCTGTGGGGCTGTCATGGATTCCCTATAGGGAATGGCAAATGCATATAGAATTTTTTTCTGATTTTTTATCATTTGATTGTTCCGGATGACTGCAAGGGTATTTTGGTTCACAGCAGCCAAAAGAAAGGTGAAAATTGTTGTCATGACCATCATGAACAGGACAGAATAAAGAGCACCTTTTTTCATAGGGCCACCTTCTTTCTGCTGTTTTTATACAGTTTTACGGTTTCATCAATAAGGGGTGAAAAGGTATTACCGATCAAAATGGCAAACATAATTCCCCCGGCGAACAATGCATAGCCTCTGATAATGACGGTGACAATTCCTATGAGCACTCCGTAAATCCATTTCCCTTCCATGGTCACGGGAGAAGAAATGGGGTCTGTTGCCATAAATACAGTGCCAAACAGCAGGCCACCGGATAAGCATCCCAAGATTGGGCTTGGGATAGGTGGAGCTCCCATAAGAAACAGAGAAGTGCTCATGGCAAAATACCCTGCGAGTACGGCCAACATGGTCTGCCAAGAGGCTGACTTGGTGTAAATTAAATAAATAGCTGACAGAATAATGACAAGGGCGCTGGTTTCTCCAAGGGAACCGGGAATATTGCCTATGAATAGTTTTATCCATGATTCCATTTGTCCAGTTTCCCTAAAAATCAGCATAGGTGTTGACTGGGAGATGGCATCAATTGGTTCTGTAAGCCATAGAGCAAAGCCTCCCGGGAAACCTGCGGCAGGTTTTACCCAATGGATGGTCAATGGCTCAGGAAAAGAAACGTATACAAAGCATCTTCCCACAAGGGCAGGATTAAATATATTTTTCCCGAAGCCTCCAAATACCTCTTTGCCAAAAACGATGCCAAAAATAATTCCTACGGCAGCAATCCAAAAAGGCGTTCCAGGGGGCAGCGTTAGTGTGTATAGCATACAGGTCACAATTACTGCCTCTGAAATGGGTTTGTGGTACTGTCTTTCAAAAAACCATTCTGCAAGTATACCGATGGCAGTAACCCATATCAGGAGCACCAGTGCCCGAAGGCCAAAAAAATAAATAGAAACAATGATGATAGGAACGAGGCTGATCATAACTCTTCTCATAAGTTTTTGCTTCATGAATAAGGGTTTTTTCGGCAGACCCATGTAGACACTCCCTTCCAAAGTTATATCTATCCAATACCCAGGCAAAGAAGGATTCAAAACAATATTTGCAATTTTTTGAAAATAATATAATAGTACAGACTGGATATCACATAATTCATAGGATGAAAATGGATGTACAAATGTGATTGAGGGCTCCGAGGTGGCAAAGGAAAGCACAATGTTCACAATATAAACCTGAATTTCATAAAATACTGGTAAGTGGCAAATTACATAAATGAGAATATGGAAAAGGAGCCGATAACATGAAGATTGGAATAGATGCTAGAGTTGCAAGCTGGCATATAGGTTCTGGTTTGGGGAATTATACGATCCAAATTATTTCAAATTTGAAAAATATAGATCAAGCCAATAGGTATATGTTATTTTATCCGGAAAATAATGACGATGGGACAAACAACCTTTTTCGATCCTGCAGCGGTGGAGAGGGGGAGAGAAGAAGGGATTTTTGGCAGTTGATGTATCGTACGGAATGGAAAAAAGGGCCAAAGGTCGATATATTCCATAACACGGTCAATGGTATAGGCATACCCCGCAAAGGGAAACATAAGCTGGTCATTACCTTGCATGATTTGATCCCCTATATTATGCCTGAGACCGTGGATAAACCCCATTTGGAATATGTGCTTCGGCATACGCCTGAAGCCATTGCCAGGGCAGAAAAAATTATTACGGTATCCCATCATTCGAAGAAGGATATCATGCGTTACTTTCATGTTCCGAAGGAAAAGATTGAAGTAATTTATCATGCGGCGGATAAAATTTTTAAGCCTATGGATAAGACAGAGGCAAGGAATAAAATCGGAGAAAAATATTATATTGCGAATCCTTTCATCCTTTACTTAGGCGGATTCAGTCCAAGGAAGAACATTGCAAGGCTCATTCGTGCATTTCATCTGATTTGCCGGGAGTTGGAAGGAGATTACAAGCTTGTGATTTTAGGAGAGCCCTCCCGGACTTACGCCAATCTAAAAAGACTTGTAGAAAAGTTGAAGATTCAGGACAAAGTCATATTTGCAGGATTTATACCGACAGGAGATTTGCCTGTGTTTTACAATGCCTGCGAATGCTTTGTCTATCCGTCTTTATACGAAGGGTTTGGATTGCCGCCCTTGGAGGCTGCTGCCTGCGGTGTACCTGTGGTTACTTCTAAGATTTCATCAATTCCTGAAATTATGGGCAGCTGCTGTACCTATGTAAATCCCTATGAAATCGTAGATATTGCCCAGGGAATTTATGACACCCTGACAGACCAAGAATTGAGAAAAAGATTGATTGAAAAAGGTCTGCAGCATAGTAAAAACTTTTCCTGGGAAAAGGCATCTTTACAAACATTGAAGGTATATGACAGCTTAAAATAACAAAGTCTTCCGTTGCAAGATTGAAAGGAAGACTTTGTTGAAACACACGACGGAAATTATGACTGATCCACAATTTGTGAAAGTACATTATTTCCTATGTGTTATAAAAAAAAGCACATACTGCTGCGCATGTGCTTCCTTGTGTTTTATTCAATGATTGTCATGACTTCTTCAATGGGTTTTCTTGGGGGGCTGGATAACTCGCTTTCTTCAGGAACACCCAAGGGGGTCATGGCAGCAAGGAAATATCCTTCCTTGTGGAATCCCAGATATTCCTGGATTTCTTTGAAAGCATATACGGGGCCGGTCATCCAGCAGGTACCGTAGCCTAAGGCCGCCGCTGCCAGCATAAGATTTTCTATGGCGGCAGAGACATTTTGAATGGCCGGAGAAACCCTCAGGATGTTGTGTAGTTCCTCGGAGGATGCATTTTTTGCCTTAAAGGCTTCTACTGCCATTTCCCTGTAGGGACCGGCAAAGGCAAGGATTAATACTGGGGCTCCCCTAAAAATTGTGTGATAATGTTTGAATTTTGTAATTTCCTTTTTTAATGATTCGTCATCGGTCCAAGAGGCCATTTCAGCGTTTTTGTCTTCTACAATTTTCACGATGTCCTGTATTTTGTTGGGATTTTTTAAAATAACAAAATGCCAATTTTGTACGTTTTTCCCCGATGGGGCGTATGTAGCCGCTTTTATAATTTCTTGAATATGGACCGGATCAACATCTGCCTCTTTAAACTTCCTAACACTGTGGCGTCGATAAATAAAATCTAATGCACTCATTGATTCCCCTCCTTTTTTGATATATAGGTGCTTTTATTATTAGTATAATCTATAATGATATAGAATAAAAGTACTGAAAAAAGGGAAACTTCCTATGGGTGAAATGCCGACAATATTACAGTTCCATTACAGATGTAGAAAAAGGTTGTAAAATTTACCAAATAAGAATATAATAAATCGTGGATGAGAAGAAAAGTTTGAGAAGGAGGTCGTGTATATGAAAAATGTAAAAAGATGCATCATCGCAACAAATACTTTCCCTATTGCCGGAAAACTGAATCAAATATTGTCTTTGCACGACCCATGGGAACTGCGATAAATTTGTAATTATGTACATGAAACATAGACCATTTTTGTCGGCCGCGGGTAGTGTAATCACTATCTATGGCCTTCCATTTGTATAGTCATATCAGCTGATTGTCAAAACCAATAGGGGACTGGAGTCCCTATATTGTTTGCATATTTTACTCCAATGAAAAGCCATAGGTAGGATGAGACCTGTGGCTTTTATTTTGTGCAGAAAGGAGCGAGGAAAATTGCCAAAGGTGATTTTATTCTAAGAAGACATGGCAGAAAAATATTTTGCATGAAGGGGTAATCATAATGTATAGGGAAAAGATGAGACCAGTAAATTCAGAAGAATTATATCTGAGGAAAATTGCAAAAACAGGGAGGAATAAAATAATGTCATTATTAAATTTCAGTTTAAATATCAGTCATTTTCATATTGATATTCAAGTAAAAAAGGATGAGGAAAAAAGAAAAGAAAAAATGAGAAGGCTGGTGGAACATGAACAAAGACTCAACGAAGTGCTAGAGGAAAGAAATAAATTTGAATATGCACTGATGCGAATCAACATGCAGTAATTTAATTATAACAAAGTGAATAAGCTGACCCTTGCGCCTTGGCTTCTTGGCCCCTTTTCCAAATAAAAAAGGCGGCCGGCTGGTTTGCCACGAAGCCTACATCTCAAGGATTCCAAAGGATTCATATTCTTTTGTCTTCAGTCATAACAGATGGGAAATCCCATCTGTTATGCTTTTGAAGGAAATCTTTACGAAAGAGAGAATAAAGGAAAGGGAGGAGGGAGACGGAATGAAAAGAGTACGCATTGTCCTAGCAGGGTATGGGAATGTGGGCTATCGTTTTGCTGAAATTATGAAGGATAAATATAAGGCTGTATCTCAAAATTATGGATTGGAGCTGCAGCTGGTGGCCGTCATCGGCAGACGTTATGCCGTCTATGAGGATAGAGGAATCTCTTTGGATAAGCTATTAGATTGCGGAAAGCACGGGAAAGGGTTAGCCGGTTATGGAGAAGGCGCGTATCCTATAGAAAGCAGTTTAGATATCTTAAAGAATATCCGGGCCCATGTGCTGGTGGAGGCAACACCGACAAATATTGAAACGGGGGAGCCGGGATATTCCCATATGAGGCAGGCCTTTCGATCAGGGATGGATGTGGTGGCTTTAAGTAAGGGAGCCTTGGTTTGCCATTACAGAGAGATCATGGAAGAAATGCAAAAACATCACCGCAGGATCAAAGTCAGTGGAGCAACGGCGGCGGCACTGCCTACCATAGATATGGGCCAATATAACCTGGCAGGGAATGATATCTATAGAATTCAAGGGATTTTTAACGGAACCACCAATTACATTCTCACAAGGATGCACAAAGAAGGCATTCCCTATCATGCAGCGTTAAAGGAAGCACAGGAAAAAGGGATTGCAGAAGCAGATCCGAGATTGGATGTGGGGGGCTTTGACACGGCATCCAAGCTGTTAATCCTGGTAAATAGCCTGATGAATACTGCCTATACGCTCAAGGATATAGAAATTCAAGGAATCGAAAAAATTGATGGGAAAGATATTATGGAAGCAAGGCAAAAGGATCGTACAATTAAGCTGGTGGGAGAGGCCTTTAGGACAGAAGATGGCATAAAAATGCAAGTTCGTCCCATGGAATTGGAAAATTCCAATCTATTAAGCAAAGCGGATTATAAGGACAAGGCCGTTGTATTTTATACGGATCTCATGGGCACGATTTCTGTTATCGGCGGAGGGTCAGATCCTAAGGCGGCTGCCGCTGCAGCATTCAAGGATATCATCAATTTGTACAAATAGAACAAATAAAAAGAAGCGTGTTGCAGTCCAACACGCTTCTTTTTTTCAAAGAAACTTAGCATCTGTTTTAAGAACAAGCACAAAGGCGAATGGGCTACATAAGATAATAGTATGGTAAAAAGATGCAGTCAAGTTTATAAGAAGGGGGAAAATGTGCATATGGTTAAAAAAGGCTTTATCAAAAGAGTTTTTCCTGGAGGAAATACTGCAAAGGGTTTTTTTTCATACTATGACAATATCATTGGTACGGAGGCGACGCGAATTTTTATTATCAAAGGGGGACCGGGCGTAGGCAAATCATCCTTTATGAAAAAGATCGGGTGTGAAATGGCGGAGAAGGGATATGATGTCGAGTTCCATCAATGTTCATCTGATAATGGTTCCTTGGATGGAATTGTAATACCGGAATTAAAGATTGCCATCATTGATGGTACGGCACCCCATGTGGTGGACCCGAAGCATCCGGGAGGAATCGATGAAATTTTAAACTTCGGAGAGTTTTGGGATGAGGATGGAATGAGAAAGAACAGGGAACAAATTGTAGCCATTACAACAAAGCTTGGGAAACTATACAAGAGGGCTTATCGCTTTATCGCTGCGGCTAAGTCCATAAGGGATGACATGGAGGCTATTTATAAGGAAGCCCTGGATAAAGGAAAACTTAACTTAGCCCTTACCAAATTGAAAGCGGAAGTCCTTGCAGGTGTCCCCTATATGCAAAAAGAAGGAAAAACCAGACATCTGTTTGGAAGCGCCTATGCACCGGGAGGCGTAATAGATTATTATGAAACCATTGTTGAGACCATGGAGAAAATAATTTACATCAACAGCTCCTATGTGGAAGGAACATCATTGGTTTTAGAAGAGATTGTCCATGAGGCTGTGAAAAAGGGATTGTTTGTGGAGGTATATCATGAACCCATGGTAGAAACCAACATTGAAACAATCCTGATTCCTGAATTGAAGGTTGCAATCACTGCCAGCAAAAAGTATAAGAACAAGAATATACGGATATTTGATGTGGATTCTTTCATAGATCAAGATATTCTCAAAGAGAATGAGGAGAAACTGAAGGAAGATGAAGCACTGGTGGATGAGTTGTTGACAAAGGGTTTGGCAAATATGTTGGTGGCCAAAAAAGAACATGATATCCTGGAAACCTATTATATACCCAATATGAATTTCAAAGAAATCGATCAGTTTCGAGAAAAAATTATGGAGAAAATTATGAAATATGCAAAGGAATAGACGGCTTGCAGAAAAAAATATGAGCAAACCCTTGGGATTTGTGGATAAGTCATAATTTCCGTCATGGGTTTCGACAAAGTCTTCCTTTCAATCTTCCAACGGAAGACTTTGTTTTTTTTTTGAGCTCTACAGGGAAGCGTGACGGATGAATTTTGTTGCCATCTGCAGAAAGATCAAAGGCGTAAAGAAGTTTATTGACGAATCCATAGAAGATATGATAAACTAATTCCAAGTAAACAGATATGAATACACAAGATTCAAAAGGAGGGTGTCAAATGCACGATTTTAGCCCGTTGTTTGATGCGTGGGCCGCCAGCTATGATGCAACAGTGTATGATGCAGACCATGAATACGCTGAAGTTTTTGAGGGATATAATGCCATACTGGAAAATATATGTGAAAAGATTTCAGAAAAATCCGGTGGGGTTGTTCTGGAAATCGGTATCGGCACAGGGAATCTAACAAAATTGCTTTATGAGAAAGGATTTCATGTTATTGGGATAGAGCCTTCCAAAGAAATGAGGAAAATTGCCCAGTCTAAATTGCCGGATGTTCCTATTATGGATGGACACTTTTTATCTATACCTGTTTCCGTGCATATGGATGCTGTCGTTACTTCCTATGCATTTCACCATCTTCCATTGGATGAGAAGAAAAAGGCCCTTGTATATTTGGATGGTTTGTTGAAGGATGGGGGAAAAATCATCATCGCAGATACCATGTTTGAATCGGAAGAATATAAAAAAAGCTTATTGGATCGTGTAAAGAGTTCAGGAGCCTTTAACTTGTTAAAGGATTTGAATACCGAGTACTATGAATATGTGGAAGATATTTGCCAACTGTTTCGAGAATTAAATTATCAATTGGAAGCAGAGAAAATGAATCAGTATGTCTGGATGATATCGGCAAGCAAAGGGAGAGATTGATGTGAAAAAAATAATTGTAGAAAGTTTTACCATGGACCATACGCAAGTGAAGGCGCCTTTTGTGCGAAAGTGCGGAAGAATAGAAACACCGAAGGGAGATGTCATTACCAAATTCGATTTAAGATTTACACAGCCCAACAGAGAAATCATGCCGACGGGGGCTGTACATGCCCTTGAACATCTGATGGCGGGCTTTATCAGGGAAGAGCTGGAGGATGTGGTAGACCTGTCGCCAATGGGATGCAGAACAGGATTCTATTTGATTATGGTAGGAGAAAGGCAAGAGGAGGAAATTGCAAAGGCATGGATTTGTTCCCTAGAAAAGGTGCTCCTGGCGGAAGAAGTACCTGCCGCCGATCCTGTCCAATGCGGCAATTACAGAGATATGTCATTATTTGGGGCAAAGGAGTTTGCCAAAGATGTGCTGAAGGGATTAAAGGAAAAATATTTATTTGAGGAGGAATCCTATGAAATTTAATTCTTTAGTGATACATGGGGGCATCGATGGAGATAAGCATACAGGATCGGTAACCGTACCGATCTATCAGACTTCAACCTACTCCCAGGAAAAAGTCGGTCAGCATAAGGGGTATGAGTATTCACGGACGGGAAATCCCACGAGGGAGGCGGCAGAAAAACTGATTGCAGACCTGGAGGGAGGATACAGGGGGTTTGCCTTTGGATCCGGCATGGCTGCCATATCCTCTGTATTGATGTTGTTCCAATCGGGGGATCATATCATATTTAGTGATGATGTTTATGGCGGAACCTTCAGGGTCGTGGATAAAATCTTTAAGAATCTTGGCCTAGAATATAGTTTTGTAGATACCAGCGATTTGGATAATATAACAAAGCATCTGAAAAGCAATACAAAGGCGATTTATATAGAAACCCCGACAAATCCCTTAATGAAATTAACAGATATTCAGGGGGCGTCGGTGATTGCGAAAGAAAATAATCTCCTTCTGATTGTAGATAATACTTTTATGACTCCCTATTTGCAAAGACCTATTGCATTGGGAGCAGATATCGTTCTTCATAGTGCTACAAAATATTTGGGCGGGCACAGTGATTTGGTGGCAGGGCTGGTGGTTGTCAGCAATGAAGGGCTGGCCAATCGAATGCATTTTATACAGAACGCTGTAGGGGCAATTCTCGGGCCCTTTGACAGCTGGCTGTTGATCAAAGGAATTCGTACATTGGCCGTTCGCATGGATAGGCATTGTGAAAATGCGAAAAAAATTGCCGATTGGTTGACGCAGCAAAGCTGGGTGAAAAAGGTTTATTATCCCGGCCATGGTGCTAATCCAATAAAGGATCAAATGCGGGATTACGGAGGAATGATTTCATTTGAGCTATCCGATGAAACCCATGTGGAAAAGCTGCTGTCGAATCTGCAGACGATTACATTGGCCGAGAGCCTTGGGGGCGTGGAAAGTCTTATCTCTGTTCCAGCCCAGATGACCCATGCTTCCATACCCCCTGAAATAAGGGAACGATTGGGAATCAGCAACACTTTGGTCAGGCTTTCTGTAGGTATTGAAGACGTGGAGGATATCATTGCAGATTTGAATCTATCGGATCAATAAAGGGGGAAAGTGATATGCATTATTATAATCAGATACAGGATTTGATCGGCAATACCCCTATGCTGAAAATTAACCATTTTGACATACCAAAGGATGTAAATATTTTTGCCAAGTTGGAATTTTATAATCCGGGCGGTTCTGTGAAGGACAGGATCGGAAAATGGATCATTGAAAAGGCAGAAGAAGAGGGAATGTTAAAAAAAGGCTATACCATTATAGAAGCTACAGCAGGCAATACGGGGATTGGCATAGCCCTTGCAGCTATTCATAAGGGATATTCCATCATTTTCGTGGTTCCGGGGAAGTTTTCCATAGAGAAGCAAATCATCATGAAGGCCCTGGGAGCAAAAATCATCCATACACCTACCGAAGCCGGCATGGATGGAGCCTTTCAAAAAGTAGAAGAATTAAAAAGAGAAATAAAAAATGTCTTTGTGGTCAACCAGTTTGCCAATAACTATAATCCCCAGGCCCACTATCTTTTTACGGGAAGGGAAATATATGAGCAACTAGATGGACAGATTGACCTATTTGTCTCAGGGGCAGGTTCCGGTGGGACATTTACCGGCGTTATGTCTTATCTCAAAGAAAAAAATAAAAATATACGGGGTGTTTTAGCAGATCCTGTGGGTTCTATTCTTGGAGGGGGAACATGCGGACCCTATAAAATAGAGGGCATAGGCAATGATTTTATACCTAGTGTTATGGAAATGAGCCTGGTGGATGAAGTGGAGAAGGTTTCCGATGAAGAAGCGTTGTTCATGGTAAAAGAATTGGCTTTCAAGGAAGGCCTGTTGGTAGGGTCTTCTTCGGGGGCTGTTTTTCAGGCAGCGCTCAATCAAGCAAAAAAGATAAGGAAAGGCAATATCGTTGTATTATTTGCCGATAGAGGGGATCGCTATTTTAGCAAACAGCTCTATGGGCTTTCAATATGACTGTATTGTTGAATAAAGCTGAGAAAATTGCATCGGGAAGTGTAGGGGCATATAAGTCTATGGATGGAATACATCCATGGACTTATGTTGTTTTTGGACAATGGATGTAAAAAAATTATAATTTCTCTTGAGCTTATTTTTTCTACGGAAGGACAAAATATAACTGTATTCGCCTATTGACGAAAGGAGATGAAAAAATGGCAATATCCTGGAAGAAAAATTTGGGAAATACCGATAGAGTTTTGCGGATTCTATTGGGAACGCTGTTATATTTTGATGCTGCAATACTTTTTTTATTTTTAAGGAAATATCCAAATTGATATCTTTTTCCAATAGTCCTGACTGAAATGTTCCGCCGTCGATTCCCCCATGTCCGGGATCAATGGCGATGATGTTGTCATAAAAAAGATGGGATACAGCACTGGTAACGTAGTTTTTCCTGCTTGCCATAAGGAGCATGGATATGCCTAGGATTATGAGCAGTGGGAGTATAAGCTTTTTACGGTGTACGACAATCAAAACTATTTTTCCCGACATTCCTTTTTCATCCCTTTCTGTATTCTAACAATATATCCTATGCACCATGCCATGATTGTATTATTCGATCTCTACTTAGTCGTCAAATATATTGGATAATATCGAATTAGCCTCAGATTATAGCATATTGGAGATAGCCGTACTGAAAGAATGGGAAGGAAAAAGTCTAAAGGAATTGAACTTGAGAAAAAAAGGAGTTGTCCATTTTCCATAGGAATCTTGCGGAGGGAGGATTGGTTGCAGAGAAATTTTTATAAAGACTTGACAAAGAAGGATTCTCCCGATGAAAAAAGAATATATCATTTATGAAATAGAAAAAAAGGTGGTTATTATGGATTTGTTTGACTTACAAAGGGAAATCAATTTAAAAAAGGATGCACCTCTGGCTGAACGATTAAAGCCAAAGCGACTGGAGGATTTCGTAGGCCAAGAACATATTGTGGGAGAGGGGAAGCTCCTATGGCGGGCAATTAAGGCGGATCGCATTACTTCCCTGATTCTCTATGGGCCTCCCGGTACAGGAAAGACGAGCCTTGCAAGGGTGATTGCCAATACGACCAAATCGAATTTTGTCCAACTCAATGCTGTTACCTCAGGGGTGAAGGATTTAAAGGAAGTGGTGGAAAACGCTAAAGATACCATGGGGATGTATCACAGGAGAACGATTCTTTTTCTCGATGAAATTCATCGATTTAATAAAGCTCAGCAGGATGCACTGCTGCCCTATGTGGAGAATGGCACATTGATTTTCATTGGTGCCACTACGGAAAATCCCTATTTCGAAGTAAATAATGCTTTGATTTCAAGATCCATGCTGTTCCGTCTGGAACCCTTGGATGAGGCGGCCATTCAAAAAATTATCCTAAGGGCCTTACAGGACTGTGAAGTGGGCCTAGGCATGTTTGATATTTCTTTGGCTCCCCAAGCATTGGAGTTTTTAGCGGCTGTTGCCAACGGTGACGCCAGGAGAGCCTTAAACGCTTTGGAGTTGGCTGTTTTGACCACGGAGAAGGATGAAGAAGGAAAAATTCATATCGGCTTGGATGTGATAAGGGAATGTTTGCAAAAGAGGCATATCCAATATGACAAAAATAGCGATTATCATTATGATATTGTTTCTGCCTTTATAAAAAGCATGAGGGGCTCTGACCCCGATGGAACCCTGCATTATCTGGCTAGGATGCTTCATGGAGGAGAGGACCCCATGTTGATTGCCAGGCGGATTGTGATTGCCGCCTCAGAGGATGTAGGATTGGCAGATCCCAATGCCTTAGTAGTGGCCAACAGTGCTGCCCAAGCTGTCCAGTTGATCGGCATGCCGGAGGCGAGAATTATTTTGGCCCAGGCTGCAGTGTATGTGGCGACAGCCCCCAAAAGCAATGCCAGCTATGTGGGCATCAATAAAGCTTTCAAGGATATAGGGGATAAAGAAATCGGACAGGTACCTTTGCATTTAAGGGATCAAAGTTATAGCGGGGCAAAAAAAATGGGTCATGGATTGGGCTATCTTTATCCCCATGATTATCCCCATCATTATGTGGAGCAGCAGTATTTGCCTAACGAACTTTCTGGGGTAACATATTATGAAGCCACTGAAAACGGTTATGAAAAAAAAATAAAAGAAAGACTCGCGTGGCTTAAGAAGGATAAAAACGGGTCTTGAAGATGTCCTGTAGAAAAAGTGCTAAGAATTTTTAAGATAGGAGCTGGTTTTGCACCAAGCATGCATAAATTTTATATAATCCGCAAAGACTTACAATAATTGAAGAATGGAAGGATATTTTTTCTCCGGATCAAAAAAGATTTGACAGATATTTTAGCGAAGCATATAATATTTTATAATAAAATATGACAGCAAAAGACGAGGAAGAGAAGAGTAGGTAAAGGAAGTAGTCCTAGCGAGTCGGTGATGGTGGAAGACCGATACGAAGCCTCTACTGAAGAACATCTCGGAGTTTCTAACTGAAATCCATAGGAGAGTAGGCTTAGACGGAACCAAACCGTTATCTGTTGGACAATATTGAATGGATTCATTCAGTATTGATTAGAGATGGTCATTTTTGACAATTAGGGTGGTACCGCGGAACTTAGCCTTTCGTCCCTGGATAGGGAGGAAAGGCTTTTTAATATGGTTAAGCAATGATAAAAAGGAGGCAAAAGAAATGATAAAACTGGCGGAAGTAAAAAAAATCTTTAAGGAAACAGACAAATATTTAGATCAGATCATAAAGGTCGGGGGATGGATCAGAACCGTAAGAACGTCAAAAACATTCGGATTTATCGAATTAAACGACGGCAGTTATTTTAAGAATATTCAGATTGTATTCGAAGATCATTTGGATAATTTTGAAGAGATTGCAAAGCTGCCCATTAGTTCGGCTATTATCGTTGAAGGGAAGCTTGTGGCTACGCCGGAAGCCAAACAGCCCTTTGAATTGAAGGCCACCAAAATAGAAGTGGAAGGATACTCCACAACAGATTATCCTTTGCAAAAAAAGAGACACAGTTTTGAATTTTTGAGAACTATTGCCCACTTGCGACCACGCAGCAATACTTTTTCTGCTGTATTTAGGGTCCGCTCCATTGCTGCCTATGCCATCCATAAGTTTTTCCAGGAGAGGGGCTTTGTATATGTCCATACGCCAATCATTACGGGCAGTGACTGTGAAGGGGCAGGGGCCATGTTCAGAGTAACTACCATGGATTTAAACAATATTCCAAAGGATGAGCAGGGAACTGTAGATTTTTCTAAGGATTTTTTTGGAAAGGAAACAAACTTGACAGTAAGTGGTCAGTTAAACGTGGAATCTTACTGTATGGCTTTTAAAAATGTTTATACCTTTGGACCCACCTTCCGAGCAGAAAATTCCAATACAGCCCGTCATGCGGCAGAATTCTGGATGATTGAGCCGGAGATTGCCTTTGCGGACCTTGAGGACAATATGGAATTGGCTGAGGATATGATGAAATATATTATCCGTTATGTTATGGAGCATGCACCGGAAGAAATGGAATTTTTCAACAGTTTTATTGATCCTGGACTCTTTGACAGGCTAAATAACGTTTTAAATTCAGATTTTGGCAGAATCACTTATACAGAGGCCATCGAAATTTTAAAGAATTCAGTGGAAAACTTTGAATACCCTGTGGAATGGGGCTGTGATCTGCAAACAGAACATGAAAGGTATCTGACGGAAAAGGTGTTTAAGAAACCGGTATTCGTTACAAATTATCCTAAAGAGATTAAAGCATTCTATATGCGGTTGAATGATGACCAGAAAACTGTTGCGGCCATGGATTTGCTTGTGCCCGGCGTTGGAGAAATTATTGGAGGAAGCCAAAGGGAGGAAAGGTACGAGGTACTGGAGCGAAGAATGGACGAAATGGGGCTTCATAAGGAAGATTACTGGTGGTATCTTGAACTGAGGAAATATGGAGGAACAAGACATGCTGGTTTTGGCCTTGGGTTTGAAAGGGCTATTATGTATTTGACGGGAATGAGCAATATCAGGGATGTCATCTCCTTCCCGAGAACGGTAAGAACGGCAGAATTCTAAAGAATGGTTTACTTTTAAAATTATCTATGCTATACTTTACTTTGTCAGTGGAAGACATCTAGAATGAAGGGGAGTAGCCAATGGCCTTGGGCCATCAAACTAGTCGTCATCTCGGTTGCGAAAAGCAACTCGGCTAGTTTATCAAGTTTTCTTGAAGGCAAGACCTTTGTTTATACATGATCAGGTATAAACAAAAGGTCTTTTTTTTGAAACTGAATATGAGGAGGCGTATTCGCAATGTTCATGGAAAAATTATTGATGGGTATTCAAAGTTTAACCTGGGGCAATGTTATCATGTTTCTGATAGGGGGAGTACTGATCTATTTGGCCATTCAAAGGGAATATGAGCCAATGCTGCTGCTACCCATCGGTTTTGGTGCAATTCTTACAAATATACCGGTCATTGCTGAGGTGCCTGGTATTGCAGATCCGGAGCATGGGGTTTTAGGGATTCTTTTTCGTACCACGATCCTAACGGAATTGCTTCCAGCTTTTATCTTTATTGCCGTGGGAGCGATGATCGATTTTACTCCCTTGCTAAAAATGCCATCCATGCTGTTTTTTGGTGCTGCTGCCCAGTTTGGAATATTTTTTACTTTGTTGACGGCCTTGCTGTTTGGATTTCCATTGAAAGAAGCAGCTTCCATCGGAATTATCGGCGCTGCTGATGGACCAACCTCTATATTTGTTGCTTCTAAATTTGCCCAAAATCTGTTGGCGCCTATTTCTGTAGCTGCTTATTCCTATATGGCCCTTGTGCCGGTGATACAACCCCCGGTGATTCGGGCGCTGACTACCAAGGAAGAACGTAGAATCAGAATGGATTATCGTGAAGTAAAGGTTTCCAAAATGGTAAGGATATTGTTTCCTATTTCTGTGACAGTTTTGGCTGGAATTATTGCACCGATCAGTGTAACCCTCGTGGGACTGTTAATGTTCGGAAATTTGATTCGAGAAAGCGGTGTACTGGAAAGATTGTCACAAACGGCTCAAAATGAGCTTGCAAATTTGGTTACCTTGCTTTTAGGAATCACTATTGGATCTACCATGACTGCAGAAGCATTTTTGAATTGGAAAACTTTGATGATTATAGGCATGGGCCTTGTGGCTTTTGTTTTTGATACGGCAGGCGGTGTCATATTTGCCAAAATTTTAAATCTGTTTGTGAAGGAAAAATATAACCCCATGGTAGGAGCTGCAGGGATTTCGGCTTTCCCCATGTCTGCGAGGGTAATACAAAAGATGGCTCAAAAAGAAGACCCAAGCAATTTTATTTTAATGCAGGCTGTAGGAGCAAATGTGGCGGGGCAAATCGGGTCAATTATAGCGGGCAGTGTTGTGCTGGCACTATTATCTTAGAGGGGTGATATGATGGATTTTACACTAATTCCGGAGGGCTTAAGGATTATGGCCTATGGTATGGGAACCACCTTTACAATATTAATTTTGTTTTATTTCATGATTAAAGTACTGTTAAGATTATTTCCTCATCGTGAGCAATAGTAAAAAAAGACCTTTTGGAGTCTTTCAGTCTGTAGAAAAAGTAATGGGATAAGTAAGAACCCTTGAGCTTTAGGCTTCGTCGCGAATCAGCAAGCCGCTTTTTTTCCTTATCACACATAGGAAATTATGTACTTTCCTAAATTGTAGAGAAGTCATAATTTCCGTCATGGGTTTCCACAAAGTCTTCCTTCAAATCTTCCAACGGAAGACTTTGTTATTTTTTATGCACAAAAAATTATGGGCATTGAAAAGTTGCGGATCATTTCTTCATGGCTGTCATGGACTGCAAGACAACCCTCCCTGCAAAGGAGGATTGCAGATTTTATTCTTCCCCCACAGGAAATTCATGAGTAAAGGAGAGGGAAATATGTAAAACTATTAGAGAAAAATGATAAGTAGGGCGTGATGGATTGAAAAAGATATTATTTATCCTTATCTTGATATATTTTCTGTTTGCTATAGTCAAATCTTTTTCCCTCCGGTGGCTGCTCCATATGCTGGCAATCGCTTTTCTATTGCTGGCCGCATTGGCACTGGCAAGAGATATCCAGAGAGAATATCACAAAAGTATAGCCAAGAAAAACGCAGAATATGTTCATCTACTGAACCAGGAAAGATCCCAAGGGCCAAGGGTTATTGTACAAAATGTGGCAGAAACGGTATGCAACATTCATATCAAAGAAGAATCTCCTGACGGGCCATATTTTCATTATGTAGAAATTCTAGCACATGAAAAGGAAGCCTATGATGCTATGTTTCAGTCCATCAAAAATGCAAAACATCATATTCATGCAGAGTATTTTATTATCAAAAATGATCAAATTGGTACTAAAATCAAAAATTTACTGATTCAAAAAAAGAGGGAAGGTCTTGAAATAAGATTGATTTACGACGGCTTTGGCAGTTTATTGATGCAGCGTAAATATATCCGAGAGTTAAAAAATGCAGGTATAGAGGTGGCGACTTTTTCTCCTCTTTGGCAAGGAATTTGTAATGTAAGCATGAATTACCGAAATCATAGAAAAATGCTGATTATCGATGGAGAAACATGCATGATGGGAGGACGAAATATAGGGGACGAATATTTTGGGAAAAAAACAAAAATAGGGAAATGGAAGGACTTAGATATCCTTCTTAAGGGCAGTGGGGTGGCGCAAGTTCAATCTGTGTTTTTAAGGGATTGGTATATGGCCAAAGGGCAAATGCTGATGGATAAAAAATATTATAAAGAAAATATAGAAAATAGGGAGAATATTCCAGTACAGATCATTACAGGGGGCCCTGATTCTCCTCAAAATCATATAGAACACGCATATTTTTCCATGGTGAATGCTGCAAGAAAACAAATATTTATCATAACGCCGTATCTGATCCCTACGGAAAGTATGATAACAGCCCTTGAGAATGCAGTATTCAGAGGTGTTGATGTCCAAATACTGATTCCCATTAATTCCGACAATCTTGTTGCAAAATATGCGACTAACCTTTGGGCCAAGAGGTTGGCGAAGTCAGGCGTAAAGGTTTTTCAATACCAAAATGGATTTATTCATAGTAAAATGATTGCCGTGGATGATAAAATAGCGTCCATTGGTACAGCCAATTTTGACTACAGGGGGATGCAAAGAGATTATGAAATGCTTGCTGTTATTTACCATGAGAATTATGTCCGGCAATTAAAGGCGTATTTTCAGATATTTATGGATCAATCGAAGAAGATAGAAGTAGAGAAAAGAGAGGGGTTCCTCGATATCATGGGAATGCAATTCATAAAACTCATAAGAGAATCTCTATAGAGAAGAGAGACATCTACCCCTTCCCTCCAATATAATCATTATATGGAAGGAAGAAAATATTAGATAATAGAAATTCAGTAAAATGTATGAATTCGGAAGGATGTGGAATATAATGGATAAGAAACAAGAAATATGTAGGAAAAAATCGAAACAACCTATTGCGAACAACGGAAAATTTGTTTATAATCTATATTTGTGAGTATAATTTTTCCAAGCACATATAGGGTGATAGCATAAAGAAAAGTGTCCTTTCAACGGGACACTTTTCTTTATGCTATTTTTCTAAGATATTTGTTCTGCAATCATGGAATAGGCTGTCTCTAGAGCTTTTTCCAGGTTTTCCAAGTTATTGCCTCCACCTTGGGCGATTTGGGGATTGCCGCCGCCTTTTCCGTTGATCATGGGAGAAATCTCTTTGAATAAATGATGCATAGGAATTTCCAGGTCTTTAGAGCGGCTGAAAATGATTTGGGCTTTGTTTTCATCTTTTGTGCCGAGTAACGCAACCACATTGGGTTGGGATACAAGTTTTGTGGCCAAAAGTCTAAGTTCTGCAAAGTCTTTTTGATCAAAAATTTTCCTTATGATTTTTACCGGACCTAGGGTCTCGGCATCACCATGCAACATGGCGGCTTCATAGTCAATAAACTGTTCTTTTAAATTCCTGATGTCTTTCTTTAAGGAATGATTCTCGCTGCAAATTCTCTCCACGGCACTTTGAACGTCCATATCCTTAACGGACAGCAAGTTGGAAATGGCATTGATCTGATGATTTTTCCAATGATAATCCTTTAGGGCCCGGTTGCCGCAAAGAAATTCAACGCGGGTAATGCCGCGAATTTTTTCCCACTTCCGTATTTTTATGAGACCTACTTCACCGGTTTGGGACGGATGGGTGCCTCCACAGGGAGAATAGTCTACTTGATCTACTTCGATAATACGGATATTTTCCTTAACCTTTGGAGGTTTTCGCAAGGGTAATTTTTCAAGGGTTTCAGCATCGGGATATAATTGCTTGACCTGCAAATTGTTCATCACAAATTGATTGGCAAGATATTCTACCTTTTCTGCTTGCATAGGAGACATTTCTTCCAAGGTAACATCAATGGTTACGTATTCGGTGCCCAAGTGAAACCCTACCGTCTTTGCATCAAAAAGCTTTTCAAAGGCCGCAGACAATAAGTGTTGGCCAAGGTGCTGCTGCATATGGTCAAAACGTCTGTTCCAGTCAATTCTGCACTTGACGTGATCCGGCTTTTCCGGGGGCAGATGGGTCACATGGTAGATTTGACCATTTTCCTCAAATACATATGCTACTTCGCAATTTCCGATCCACCCAAGATCATGGGGCTGTCCTCCGCCTTCAGGGTAAAAGGCCGTTTGATCGAGCACCAAATAGTATTTTCCTTCTTTCTCACGAATCTTTAATATATTGGCAGTAAATTCTTTTAAATAGACATTTTCGTGAAATAATTTTCTTGTCAAAATTTTTCATTCCTTTCTTTGTAAAGCTCTTTGTATATTATCTTCTATAAATAAAGTAAAAATCCTGCGAAAGCCAATTTTTTCATTATGGGATGACGCCCATGACAAGTAGGAAAGGAGATTTCAGCTTAGGGCGCTTGCAGGAGGATACGATCCTTGGGAATATATTCAATCTTGCCCTCGGTAGAAATAATTTTATAATTATTTAGAGAAAATCCCATAAAGGTTTCTATGGCGTGTTGGGTATCTTCCAATATGGCTACGGGTTCTCCTGAAGATTTTCGTAGGCCTTCCTTGAGAATAAACTGACCATATTGGGGATTCCAGTAAAAGTCCTCTTTGAATCGGGTGGTGTCAGTAAGTTTGAATTCATTGGGATAGGGTATGGTTTCCTTGTATGTTGTAAATTTTTTACGGTTGATTTCAACAGAGATATGCAGGCGAGGGTCTTGATGGAATTGAATAAGATTGTTTTCGGTAATTTTGATCCATTGATTTTCAGGAGCCTTGGGATCCTGCCATTGCAGTTTGTAGATTTCTTCACTGTATTTTATCATTTTCCACAGTTCTTTCCATGTTTCTCCCGAATACAAATAGATTTTTACAAATCGTTCGATGAAAAATCCTCCCAGTCTTTCATCAATGATTTGATGACTGATGATAAAATTATATCCCAAATCCGGTGCAGCAATAAAGTCTAATTTTTCGATGGGAAGAGCATTTTCAATCTTAGAGGAAAATATATATTCACTGGCTACAGATCGATAGATACCTATGACGGATTGATCTTTTGACAGGTTCAGCACCACAATGAGTTCCAAATCATCTCCAGGCAGTATGTTGGATTCATAGAGCATGAAGCTGATATAATCTATGTAATCAAGCCACTGTGGATAGTCTAGGTTTTTTAGCGTAGCCTTTATGATATCCTTAGCTGCCTTTTGCCTGATATTTTCCTCTCCATGATGGTATTCTTTTAATAGTTCCTTTGGTATTTTCTGCTGGGATACTACATAAGATTGAAAGGTTATGATATTTTTATGCTGTTGAAAGAACAGATCAAGAAAAAACGTCATGAACAATAAACCGATCATCAATAAAAAAATATACAAATGTTTTTGCATTTTGATCACCTCATTAAAATATATGTTCAACAGTGAAGAAATTGAACGATAAGATGAGATGACCATGATTCTTTTGAAGAGTCAAGGAGCTGGAATGCAAAGGCAGCCGGGCAATTCAGCCCGGCCTCTTTCATGTGCGCCCGGCATGGGCAGTAACTTGGCGGTGAAAGTCCGCTATGGGCTTGGCAGTGGGAACCATTAGCCAAAGGCAAGGGTGTCCATCGTGAGGTGGAATCTGAAGGAAGCCGGAGGCAAAGC
>NZ_LOEE01000011.1 GCF_001562415.1 Thermotalea metallivorans
GTGCGCCCGGCATGGGCAGTAACTTGGCGGTGAAAGTCCGCTATGGGCTTGGCAGTGGGAACCATTAGCCAAAGGCAAGGGTGTCCATCGTGAGGTGGAATCTGAAGGAAGCCGGAGGCAAAGTCCCGACCCGATGAACAAAAACCAGATACAAGGCTGAAGTGGGACGGACGAGTTTGCGTGACAAAACAAAGTCCAACACTGCACGAATCCCACACAGTAAATCTGGCGGGTACATGGGATGAAGGTAACTGCTCTTACCCGGGGAGGTCTGACAGATACGCTGGTTTCGATGAACTTTGGAACTTGCAACCGATGTAGTGATACATAACTGAACTGTCAGAAGTCAGCAGAAGCCATAGTATTGGGCTAGGTTAACATAGCCTAAGAAGGGCTGAACATCAGGAGGTTCCGAAAACATGAAAGATTCGAGAGAATTGCAAGGAAAGCAGACAACTTCATATGAAGGCTACCCACAGGAAGTAGGAGTGGAACTCCGAGGTAATGGGGGAGTGCAGAGCAATACTCCGGCATCCCAAAGTGGAAGGAACGGTACACATGGAAACGAGGAGTGCCTGCTTGAAAGGATACTACACAGAGACAATCTTAACATGGCATACAAAAGAGTGAAATCCAATAAGGGAAGCCACGGAATCGATGGGATGGAGGTAAATGAACTTTTACCCTTCCTAAAGAAACATGGTGAAACTATCAGGCAGTCAATCCTTGAAGGAAGTTACAAACCAAAGCCCGTCAGGCGGGTAGAAATACCAAAACCTGATGGGGGAACAAGGCAACTGGGAATACCAACAGTATTAGACCGGATGATACAACAGGCAATAGCACAGGAACTAACAAAGATATTTGACCCTGGGTTTTCAGAATATAGTTATGGATTCAGACCAAATAAAAATGCCCATCAAGCAATAATAAAAGCAAGAGACTACATCCAGCAGGGACACAACTGGGTGGTGGACATAGACCTTGAAAAGTTCTTTGACAGAGTTAACCATGACAAACTGATGTCATTAGTGTCAAGGAAAGTTAAAGACAAAAGAGTCCTACACCTTATACGTAAATACCTGGAATCTGGAATAATGCTAAACGGAATCAAGGTTAAAAGTGAAGAAGGAACCCCTCAAGGAGGACCATTAAGTCCACTACTATCCAACATCATGCTGGACGAACTGGACAAGGAACTGGAAAGACGAGGGCATAAATTCTGTCGGTATGCAGATGACTGCAATATTTATGTCAAAAGCAAAAAGGCAGGAGACAGGGTCATGGCGAGCATTACACAATTCGTCGAAGAAAGATTGAAACTTAAAGTCAATAGGGATAAAAGTGCTGTTGATAAACCCATCAGGAGAAAGTTCCTGGGGTTCTCATTCTACAACGTAAAGGGAGAGACAAGGAACTTTATTCATAAGAAACCCATAGAAAGATTCAAGGCAAAAATTAGAGAGATAACATCAAGGTCAAATGGAAAGGGCATGGAATGGAGAAAGATAAAGTTGAACCAACTAATAATAGGATGGGTTAACTACTTTAAAATAGCCGACATGAGGAACCTTGCTAGAAACCTTGACCAATGGATAAGAAGACGAATTCGCATGTGTTACTGGAAACAATGGAAGAAGATAAAGACCAAGCATAATAACCTGGTGAAACTAGGAATAAAAGATTCAAAAGCATGGGAATATGCCAACACAAGAAAAGGCTACTGGAGAATCTCCGGCAGCCATATCCTTTCTACCTCTCTAACTAATGAACGCCTTGAAAAGATGGGATTCACTACTCTAACTAAAAGGCTTTCTATGTGATATTAATCCTGATGAACCGCCGGATACGGGACCGTATGTCCGGTGGTGTGAGAGGACGGTAGATAAATTAATTATCTACCTCCTACTCGAT
>NZ_LOEE01000012.1 GCF_001562415.1 Thermotalea metallivorans
TCAAACTCTCAAATCAAATTCTTCCTTCTCTTTGCTTGCTGGCTTTCCTCTTACACTGTGTAGTTTTCAAAGACCAATTCTGTCGTCAGCGTTGACCGCCGACTCTTAATACTATACCACTTTTTTAGCATCATGTCAATCACTTTTTTGTTGGTATTTTTTACATTGTCTCTCGAGACAACAACAGAAAATATATTACTATGTTTTTTATGCAAAATCAACTGGTAATTTTCGCTAGGCTTTGTCCGTTACCCCTTTCTAAAACTCACATATCCTTTAAAGCTACATTTTATAGTACTGCTTTTTTCAAGGGCCCGTCTTTTTTTCAATGTAGTTTTCTTATAAACGAAAAAGCGGAAAAATTCAGTATACCATACACAATGCATTATATCAACCCTTAAACTTATTCTAATTTATGGTAAGCAATCTATTATATTAATAGCAAAATAAGCAAGCATTAAGCTTGCCCATCTTACTTTATTTTTGCTGTGGCCCCTGTCACTTTATCAAAGAGATTTTCTTCTTCACCTGGATCATCAATCATTTGTTCTGCCCTTGCAAGAGATGCAATCACTTCTTTGGGTTCATTAAGTATGGTGAACTCTTGACCAAACTCCACGTCAGCAATACGTAGCGGATGGTTTGGTGTAAGCATAGAAATGTCTAATTCAATACTGTCAGGAACATATTGAGGTAAACAGGAAATATGCAATTCTCTAAGCTGCTGTTGCACAACATTGTTTTTCGATTCCACCTTCTCTCTACCCCTTAAAATAATAGGTACCGTTGTATGAATTGGTTCTTCGTAGGATATCTCTTGGAAGTCTACATGAATAATTTCATGGGTAATCGGGTGCCTTTGTATTTCTTTGATCAATACAGTAGATGTTTCCCCTGCCAAATCCAAGTGCAAAAATATATTTGTGCCATATTTCCTCAATATTGTATCCATTTCCTTTCTATCTACTTCCACTGCCCTTGTATCCACATGATGTCCATAAACAACACCTGGTATATGCCCATGACTTCTGACTCTATGACAAGCATTGGAACCAATTTCATTTCTCACATCTGCACGCATACTTGATTTAAACATACAAATCCCTCCTGTGATCAAATCTAGTAGTCATTATCTCCAATTTATTTTTTCTAATACACAGAAATCCTATAAGTTTTTAGGATAAAAAAGTAGGAGGGATAGTAAAATAACAAAGTCTCCCGTTAGAAAATTAAAGAAAGGCTTTTTTAAAGCACATGACGGTAATTATGACATATCCACAATTTGTGAAAGTACATAATTTCCTCATGTGTTATAAAGAAGAGGCATAGATTGCCCTATGCCCCTTGAAATTTGTCTAATACAGTCTTCTCAATCGATCTTCTTCAGTTTCCGTAGCCACCGCTACTTCAACTTTAGATGCCGTAGTAATCAAAGCCACAATATCTTCTCCATCATGAAGAACTTGGATGTGTTCGTCTTGACAAATCGGTAGTTCCCGTACCTTCATAGGTTCTCCAAACTTCATATGCGATACATCCACCTCTATCGCTTGAGGCAGGTACTGGGGATAAGCTTGGATTTCCAATTCTCCTATTTGCTGCTGCACCACAGAGACACTGGATTCAACGGCCTGCTTGTTGACCAAATGAACCGGTATTTTTACTCTCACTTTTTCATTGTAGTCTAATTCCTGTAGATCCATATGCAATACATGCTGCTTTATAATATGTCGATGGATATCTTTTATCAGGGCAGGTTTTATTTTATCCCCTATTTTTAATTCTACACTTGATCCCACGCCATAATGAGCAAGGATTCTGTCCAGTTCCCTTTTGTTGAAACCAACATTTTTATTATCTTTGTTGTGCCCATAAATCACACCGGGAACGAATCCTTTATTTCTAAAGCTTTTCAATGAATTTTTCCCTGTCTCTTCCCTTTCTACTACATTTAGTATAGGCCTCGTCATATTGGTAATTCCCCCTTTTGTTTTCCTTGTTATTTTGCCTATACTAATATTAAATCAGATTATTGAGAATTTTTCAAATATTTTTGATTGTATTTGGAAAAATTAAAAAGCGGGTAACTACTCTTCACCCGCTTTTTAATCCTATTTTATTTTACATTTGCGCCATTTTCTTATAAGTTTCATATTTCTCTTTTGCTTCTCTTTCAGCCTTCTCAAACAACTCTTGTGCAATTTCCGGGAATTGATTCATAAGTGTTGTATATCTTACTTGCCCTTTTAAGAAGTCTTGGAAGCTTGCTGTCGGCTCTTTTGAATCCAAAATGAAGGGATTCTTGCCCTCTGCCTTCAACATCGGGTTATATCGATATAAATGCCAATATCCTGCTTCAACAGCTTGCTTCGAATTCGCTTGGGTACGTCCCATGCCTTCCTTAATACCGTGAGCAATACACGGAGCATAAGCAATAATTAGAGATGGTCCGTCATATTTCTCAGCTTCAATGATGGCCTTTAAGAATTGGTTTTTATCTGCGCCCATTGCCACCTGCGCCACGTATACATAGCCGTAAGTTGCAGCAATCATACCAAGATCTTTTTTCTTCATTTTCTTACCTGATGCTGCAAACTTGGCAACAGCTGCTGTCGGTGTAGATTTTGAAGATTGACCGCCTGTATTGGAGTAAACTTCTGTATCAAATACAAGTATATTTACATTTTCACCGGAGGCCAATACATGGTCAAGTCCGCCATAACCAATATCTAGTGCCCAACCATCTCCGCCAATGATCCAAATAGATCTCTTGATGAGGTAATCCTTCTTCTCATTGATTTCTGCAAGGATTTCTTTTGCCCTAGCATCCTTAATGTCGTTTGCTTCAAGGATGGGCAGAATCTTCGCAGTAGCTGCCTTAGACGCATCTGCATCGTCTTTTCCAGCTAGCCATGCATGGAAGGCTTCCTTGGCATTGGCAGGAATATCCAATGTCACTAGCTCATTCATTAGATCGGTTAATCTGTTTCTCATTTGCTTCACAGCAAGAGCCATACCATATCCGTATTCAGCATTATCTTCGAACAACGAGTTTGCCCAAGCAGGGCCTTTGCCTTCTTGATTTTTGCAGTAAGGTGTTGCAGGCGCTGAAGCTCCCCAAATAGATGAACATCCAGTGGCGTTGGCAATCATCATTCTGTCTCCAAACAGCTGAGTAATTACCTTCGCATATGGTGTCTCCCCACAGCCTGCGCATGCTCCCGAAAACTCGAGAAGTGGTTGTGCAAACTGGCTACCTTTGATTGTATTTAACGGCATCAGATCATCTTTTACTTTCACAGTCATGGCGAAATTCCAATTTGGAACCTCAACATCTACCTGTGTTTCAATAGGCTTCATAATCAATGCCTTTTCTTTAGAAGGACAAATATCTGCGCAGTTTCCGCATCCTGTACAGTCTAATGCACTCACCTGCATACGATATCCTAATCCTTCAAAACCTTTGCCCATGGCCTTTAGTGTCTTGAAGCTTTCTGGAGCATTTTTCATTTCTTCCTCGTTTACTAAAATTGGTCTAATTGCAGCATGAGGACAGACAAATGAACATTGGTTGCATTGGATACACTTGTCCATTTGCCATTCTGGCACATTCACCGCAATGCCACGTTTTTCGTAAGCAGAAGTTCCCATGGGGAAATGCCCGTCTTCTCTTCCAACGAAAGTACTTACAGGCAACGAATCCCCTTCTTGTCTGTTCATTGGAATCAATACATTCTTAATGAAATCAGGCACTTCAACGGTTGCAGCCGCTTCATCTTCCACTACATTTGACCAAGAGACCGGCACATCAATTTTCACTAGTGCATCAATACCACGATCAACGGCTTCATGGTTCATTCTAACAATAATCTCACCCTTTTTGCCGTAGCTCTTCACGATAGCATCCTTTAAATATTTCACTGCATCATCCAGAGGAATAACGCCTGCCAATTTAAAGAATGCCGACTGCATGATCATATTAATTCTATGGCCTAGGCCAATTTCCGCAGCAATATCTGTTGCATTGATCGTGTAGAATTGAATATTCTTTTCAGCAATATATTTCTTCATGCTTGCCGGTAATTTTTCATCTAATTCTTCAGGTGTCCACTTGCAGTTTAATAAGAAAGTACCGCCTTCTTTTAATCCTTTTAACAGGTCATATTGATTTACATATGCTTGATTTGAACAAGAGATAAAATCTGCCTCATCAATCAGATATGTTGATTTAATTGGCTGTTTGCCAAATCTTAAGTGGGAAATTGTTACACCTCCGGATTTTTTGGAATCATAGGAAAAATATCCTTGAGCATAAAGATCCGTATTATCTCCAATGATCTTAATCGCATCTTTGTTTGCACCAACTGTACCGTCAGAACCCAATCCCCAGAATTTGCATCTTGTTACACCGGCAGGACCAGTTTTTACAGTTTCTTTGATTTCCAGAGATGTATGTGTTACATCGTCTACGATACCGATTGTAAAACCATTCTTTGGCTTGTCAGCCTTTAGGTTGTCAAACACAGCTTTAATTTGTGGCGGCGTAGTATCTTTTGATCCTAATCCATAACGTCCGCCTACGATAAGGGGTGCATTCTCCATGTTGTAGAATAGTGTTCGCACGTCTTGATATAATGGCTCGCCCAATGCACCGGGCTCCTTACATCTATCTAGGACAGCAATTCTTTTCACTGTTTTTGGCAATACATCAAAGAAGTATTTCGCAGAAAATGGCCTGTAGAGACGAACTTTTATTAGCCCTACCTTTTCTCCTCTTGCCACCAGATAATCTACTACCTCTTCCGCTGTTTCAATTACAGAACCCATTGCAACAATGATATGTTCAGCATCCGGAGCTCCTACATAATTAAAGGGCTTGTACTCTCTGCCTGTTAATTTGGTGATTTCTGCCATATAATCTGCAACTATATCCGGCACAGCCTCGTAGAATCGATTGGCAGCTTCCTTTGCTTGGAAGAAAATATCCGGATTTTGTGCTGTACCCCTTGTTACAGGGTGATTTGGACTCAATGAGTTATCTCTAAAAGCTTGTAATGCTTCATAATCTACCAGTTTCGCAAAATCTTCATACGCAATTACTTCTATTTTTTGAACTTCATGAGAAGTTCTGAATCCGTCAAAGAAGTGTAAGAAAGGCACCCTTGACTTAATGGCACTTAGATGGGCAACGCCGCCTAAATCCATAACCTCTTGCACACTTCCTGATGCAAGCAATGCAAACCCTGTTTGTCTTGCGGCCATTACGTCAGAATGGTCACCAAAGATGGAAAGAGCATGTCCTGCCACCGCACGAGCACTTACATGGAATACTCCAGGCAATAATTCTCCGGCGATTTTATACATATTTGGAATCATTAAAAGTAATCCCTGAGATGCAGTAAATGTAGTTGTCAATGCGCCTGCTGCCAATGAGCCATGTACTGCCCCTGCTGCTCCTGCTTCGGATTGCATTTCAGTAACCTGTACTTCCTGTCCAAAAATGTTTTTCTTTCCATGGGCAGCCCACTCGTCAACAAATTCTGCCATGTTGGATGATGGCGTGATTGGATAGATTGCTGCTACATCCGTAAAGGCATAAGAGACATATGCGGCAGCGGTGTTGCCATCCATGGTTTTCATTTTCTTTGCCATTTTGTATCCTCCTTTTTAAATAAAAAATAAATTTGTTTTGTCTTCAATATGAAAGCATACAAAATTTCCGTCATTTCATTCCCTTTGTCTAATGTCTAACGACTCTTTTTCAAGGGAAAACATTTTCAATATGTGGACAACATATTGAAACCCCTTACAATTATTTATAGAGACCTGTTGTAGTACAGTCCCCTAAATGTCCATCTGTATTAATACAGATGGACACATCCACTGTAACAGTATGTATATACTGCACATTTCTTGGGTATACTATATTGTTACAGTTCTCAAAACTTAGTATAACAGATGGTAAAATAGGTGTCAACCTTATCCGGTATACAAACATGCAAACAAAAATCAGGTTATGTCCTTTGGCATTTTTGTAGCAGCCATATGGAACATCACCTGATCTCATTTTTTACTTCCATAGAATTTCATTTTTCATACAGCTATAGAAAATATTGCACAACGAGCATCAGAATAACCCCAGGTACACCCAGAAAACCTGCTATTAAAGCCGTAATGGGATTCACAGCAATTCCTACATTAAAAAAGCTCCCAACCAAATTCAACAGGAATAACAAAATCCCCCCAATGATGGCATTATAAACCAGCTTGATAATAATTTTTATTGGTACCAGCAAGATATATCCGGCAATATACAAAAGAATTAATCCAAAAGCATAAGCCAAAATGATATTCAGTTCAATTCCCATTCCCATACACGGTCACTCCCAACCCCATCTTATTCTATCCATCTCTATAGTAATTATATAGGCTTTGTACCAAGAATATAACTATTTTGTTTTCTATCCAAAAGCAACAAAACAGGCCCTTAGATTTTCTATTCAATTCCTAGGCCTGTTTGCGATGAAATAAAATATATTATACCTGCATATTTTTATTGAAAGTTTCCCCTTACACCCATTTCCCTTGCAAGCTTCATCAAATAGGTATATCTTGTCTTGGCAGCCTCTACTCGGTAGATGGCATAGTCGATCAAATCTGGATCTGTTACGGATTGAAAATATGCTTCCGCATTTTTCCATTCATCATGGGCCTGTCTTATTGTATCCAACATCTTATCGTCTTCCGAACGGGTATCTTCCCCATGAATTACCCGTGCATAAAAGTTGCTTAACATATCCATAAATCCAGTTTCCGTCTTGTCATTTCTTTTTATAAAGTGTGTGAGTCCATTCATATGTTAACCCCCTCAACCATACTTTGTATTTATAGCTTCACCATATTTTGGATTCCTTATACATGTATAAAATGCAAAATTATCTTTAAGGAACGGAGAGATATAATCTCTTTTTCATCCTTTTAGGCATTTCCCAAGCAAAAAGCCCGGTACACTCGTACTGGGCATGTAATCATATCATCTTGCATAGGGCTGCTAACAGCCTACAAAGAATCCTCCTTTCCCTTTAAAAATAAAACCTATAGCAACTCTGCGGCCAACTGTGCCACTACGGAACGTTCTACTTTTTTCAGGGTAATATGGCCAGCAATATTTATATCTTTAAATTTGTTGATAATATAGGTTAATCCATTACACTGAGAATCTAAATAAGGATGATCTATTTGCTCCGTATCTCCCATCATCACAATCTTACTACCTTCCCCAACTCTGGTTACAATTGTTTTCACCTCATGCTTTGTTAAATTCTGGGCTTCATCGATGATAATAAACTGATTTGGGATACTCCTTCCTCGAATATACGTCATGGCTTCAATTTCTATATTTTTAAGTCCGATGAGGGTATTTTTTATATCGCTAATATGCTTCGCATCCAGCAAAAATTCCAAATTATCATAAATGGGCTGTACCCAGGGTCTAAGTTTTTCATCTTTATCCCCCGGCAAAAATCCTATATCCCGGCCAACAGGTACAACCGGTTTCGTAATTAAGAGTTTTTGATAAATACGCTCATCCTGAACCTTGACTAGTCCTGCTGCTAAAGAAAGTAATGTTTTGCCGGTACCAGCCTTTCCTGTTAATGTGACCAGTTTAATATTATCATCTAGCAACAACTCCAACGCCATTCTCTGCTCTGCATTTTTCCCCTTGATTCCCCAATAAGACTCTTCTCCTCTGTGCAAAGGATGAAATTTTTTCATCACTGCATCATATCGCAAAATGGCCGATTTAGAACTGCCATAACTGTCTTTTAAAACCACAAATTGATTAGGGTATACATCATAGTATTCTTTGACTTCCTTTAACTCATCATCCCTCACAACACCCAATTGATATACTTTATCTATTACCTCCGAATCTACTGTAACATTTAAAATTCCTTGATATTCTTCTTCCGCATGTTCAATCTTATCGTATAAATAGTCTTGGGATAAAATATTTAGACTATCCGCCTTAATCCGCATAATAGCATCTTTACTCACAAGGATTACCTGCTTTTTTGACTCCTTCTCTTTTTCTTCCCTGTGAAGATTTAGTGCTACTGCCAAAATTCTGTTATCATTATTTGTCTCATGAAAATATTCCTGAAACCCATTTAAGCTTTTATGATTAACCTCTACGCGAAGTCTGCCCCCGTTGGGCAATTCCACTCCTTCACACAAACTTCCAAGCTCTCTTAATTTATCAAGTTCTCTTGCAACTTCTCTGGCATTTCTCCCCACTATATCTTGATAACTTTTTTTTCCGTCAATTTCTTCTATCACTACCGCAGGAATCACCACATCATTGTCCCCAAAGGCATAAACACTCCTAGGTTCATGAAGCAAAACGCTAGTATCCAGTACAAACATCTTATGCATAGAGCCCCCGCCATAAAAATCGGGGTCTTCACCGTCCTTTCCTCTTATGGACTCATTCTCCTGCCTACTATCATTATATGAGAGGAATGTGAGTAAGGAATTCATAGAGTTTAAATTTTGTTTTTGTATTAATCTTGTTGATTCTTTTTAAAATGCTCCTTTCTCTCTTTTTCTTTTCGATACATAACATAAACCCTTTTTGGTTCAAGTAATTATTAAATTTTATGGAATGGCAAAAGAATTCAGAACACATTCTCTCTAAATCATGTGACAGAGGTTAGAACAAAGTCTTCCGTTGGAAGATTTAGATTTAAGGGAAGCCTTTGTTGAAATACATGACGGAAATTATGACTTATCCACAATTTATGAAAGTACATAATTTCCTATGTGTCATAAAAAAAGAACCGGTATTAGAAACCAGTTCTCATTTTCTTTCAATAGTTTTAATGCGGTCTGAAATATTTATATACATCCGTCTTGTTTGTATGATGTTAGTAGTAAATCCAATCCACTACATTGATTCAGCATTCTCATAAATCCTTCTTACTTCTGCTCTGTTCACAAGAGAACATAGTATATATGAGATTAGGATAATTCCCGGAATATCTACAAGCAATCTTGTTATAGCAAATCTTGTTCCTAAGGAAGATAGTTCAAATAAAAACATAGGTATTTTAGTAGTAGACCATGCTCCTATAAAGATTAATACATTACTAAATTTAACGCCCTTTTTCATAAATACGGCTGCTATAGGAAAGGCACCATACAGTGGTCCCGCTGCTGCTGAACCTAATATGATGGATAAAACAATTCCTTTTACTCCTGATGTCTCACCCATATATTTCATCATTGTTTCTTTTGGAACCCACACATCTAATAGTCCTAAAAGAATAAAAACTGGTGGTATGACTGAAATCATTTCTTCAAAACTATAACCCGTAACACGGATTGCTCTTATTCCCATTTCTCTATTGATTAAAAATAGAATCGTCAAAATAACTACAGTCATTAGAGAGAACCTATACTTCTTTAATAGAGTCATATTCCACCAACCACCTTTCCAATGATATATGCCACAACAAAAGAAAACAAAAATGATAAAACATTTCTCATAATCGTAAGCCGTTTACCGAAATACTTCATCTCAACAGGAGCCGTAACAACACCTACCATCATTAATGTGGATACAAATGCTCCTATTTGCATATATCCTGCACCGTTATTTAACAACATTGCTGCAGTAGGAAATGCTACAAATCCGGGAATCAATGTAATTGCTCCTACAATAGCAGAAAAAATTACACCTAACCATCCTGATTCTTTACCTATTATTTTTGATATTAATTCAGCATTGAATATTGAAAGTAATATACCAACGAGTATAATTACTCCTATGAATTGTGGTAGAATATTTTCAAATGACTTCCAAGCCTTTTTCAAAGCCATTTTTGTCTTTTTCTTATCTTTAAAATAGGAAATACATAAAAGTATAATAACCAATATATACATTATGTAACTACTCATAGTTCAACTCCTTCTCTTATTTCTCTAATGATATCTTTAAAAAGACATCTACCCTTAGGCAGATGCCTTGATCTCAAATATTTACTTAATGACCACAATCATGATGATCACAACTATTATTCATTGAAAACTCCGCTAGTTCATTTCTTTTTAATCGTTCTATATTCTTTAAGACCGTTTCATTAGCGACTCTATATGCTTTAATTCCTTGATTACTTAGTTTCATCAATGCACCAGCACCAATTCCACCAACTAAGATAGCATCAACCATTTCTCCTCCAAGTGCCTTGAGTGGTTGACACATCCCATGGGCATGGTGTAGATCTTCATTTTCAATCACCTTTATCTGTTCACTTTCTAAATCATAGATCAGGAAAAATGGAGCCGATCCAAAGTGATTATAAGCGATACTCTCTAACCCCTTGTTTTCTTGCACAGGAATACACACTTTCATATTTTTTCTCCTTTCAATTTTTAATTACCATTTCTTTGACAACATTTATTTTTATTTGCTTTACATGACGCTCTACATTCATCAGGCATATGTATGCCAAACTTGCAATTGCTCATTGTATAATCATTATTCATTTGTTCGATAAATTTTACTATTTCCAAGAGCATTGGTTCCTGTAAATCGTAATGTACATAATAGCCTACTTTCTCTCCCACAATAATTCCTGCTTCTTTTAAAACCTTTATATGCTGTGATACTGCTGCTTCAGAAATATCTAAATGTTTTGCAATTCCTTTAGCACATATCCTTCTTCTGGAAAGGATTATTAATATTTTTAGTCTCGTTTCATCACCTAGTGCCTTAAATATCTGTACGATTTGTTCCATTGTTTACTCCTTTGCTTTAATTAAGTATTTACTTAATTAAATAGTATTATACTTAATTATAAATGTCAATATAAGAATTTACATTTATTTGTAATTTAATAATTGATTTTTCTTATTTTCTTTTTGATAAAACTATTCCTTCCCACTGTTTTTAGAAGTTTTAACTTTAAGCAATTTTTAGAAACAGAAAAAAGGCCATGTTTTATCATTATGCAAATAATGTTCTATCCTAAAAATACTATTTTTTCCATTATCTTAATCGGAATCATACTACTCAACTCCTGTATTATCAAGACATGGTACTCTTTGTGTCGTTTTTAATGTTTTAGCAGTGATACAAGTTTATTTTCAATTTGATACAACCTTTTAACTTCTTAATTTCTTTTCTGTTTTTTTCTTAAAACTTTCCCCTTAGAACTAGATTCTATCTATGTATACATCAAATAAACCTTTTTCACCCTGCAAATAAAAATTTATCAAAATTCTCCCCACAAGCCCCTACTCAAGCCAATCCCCATTTTTATCCATATTCTCATCCATTCTCAATTTCATTCACTTTTCCCTTAAATCTTAGGCCTTAATCCTACTGAAACGCAAATAAAGTTGTTTCAGAATTAAGGTTTAAGGAATAAGGTTTAAGAGTGGTTTTTATCCATTTTTCTTTTCCATTCTGTTTTCCATTTAGTCTTTCAATCTATTGATTTTACAAGGCTATACGAACAGAGCCAAGATGCACGGAATAAGGATTAAGAAATAAAAAACATGGTAGAAAGAAAGGCTGTCGCCTCCTTAAAACCATGTCCTTTGATACAACTTTAGCGTTGAATTTGCAAAATGATATAAGTTTATTTGGGTAATACAAACACTTTTTTTCATCTATAATTCCCTTCTTCCCTCCAAAGCCTTCGATAAGGTAACTTCATCAGCATATTCCAGGTCCCCCCCCACGGGAATGCCATGGGCGATTCTTGTCACTTTAATTCCCATAGGCTTTACCAGTTTGGATATATACATAGCCGTTGCTTCCCCTTCAATTGTAGGGTTGGTAGCCAATATGATTTCTTTCACTTCGCCATTTTGAAGACGTATTAATAATTCGCGAATTTTAATATCCTCCGGCCCGATGCCTTCCATAGGGGATATGGCTCCGTGAAGCACATGATAAACGCCCTTGAATTCCCGCACCCTTTCCATGGCTGCCACATCCCTCGGATCTTCCACCACGCAAATCACTTCTTTATCCCGTTGCTGATTTTTGCAGATACTGCAGGGATCTATATCTGTAATATTAGCGCATTCGGAACAGTACTTTGTTCCTCTTTTCGCCTCCAAAATAGCTTCCGACAGACTTTCCACATCGGTTTCCTTCATATTCAAAACATGGAAGGCCAATCTCTGTGCACTCTTCCTGCCGATCCCCGGCAACTTGGCGAATTCTTCGATCAATCTGGCAATAGGTCCTGCATAATGACTCATCAAAATCTCCTCCATCGTTCACAAACATTTCCTATAGATATGACAGGAGCCGAACCCTTGGGTCCGGCTATATGCTAGAATAATCCCGGAATATTCATTCCTCCTGTGATTTTGCTCATCTCCCGTGTCATCATCTCATCGGCCTTTCTCAAGGCTTCATTGGTAGCAGCTACTATGAGATCCTGAAGCATTTCTACATCATCAGGATCCACTGCTTCGGGTCTAATCGTAACGGATAAAACTTCCTTCCTTCCGTTCACTTTTACCTCAACAGCACCGCCACCGGCACTGGCTTCCACCTCTTTTTGGTACAGTTCTTCCTGCAGCTCTTCCATTTGCTTTTGCATCTTTTGAACCTGCTTTAGCATATTATTCATATTCCCAGGAATTCCTGGAAACTTACCCTTTGCCATTTTTATCTCCTCCATTCTTATATTCCATGCTAACAGTTTATCCAATTTATCCCTATTATATCATATACAAGGGTCAAAGGATAAACCTTTATTTTCAATTTTCTTTATTCCTCTACTATCTCTACTAGATCCGCCCCAAATAATTCAATGATCCTCTGCACCTCTACATCCTCTTGAGATGCAGATATCTCCCCGGAAGCAGCGGAAAGCTTTTCTACCTCATCCTCCATGACACATTTCAAACTTATCCTTTGCCCCAAGATCTCCTCCATAACATCTTCAATCAATTCCTTATTGGGGCTGTTTCCTGCTGCCTCCTTATGAAATCCGTAACCATCCTTGAAAGCTACAATTAAAGAACTTTTTTCCACCCCTACAGGTTTTCCTTCCATCAAAACTGCATAGACAGAAATCTTTCTTTTCTTGACCTCCTTCAAAATTGCATCCCAAGCCCGCTCTAAAGCTTGAAAATTGATAGGTTTTACAATCATCTCCTGTTCTATGGTTCTCGGTTTTTGTTGTTCTGCCCTAGGCTCTTCCTGCCCTTTGTCCATAGGCAGATTTTCCTTCCCTTCTTCTCCATAATTAATTTTTATCTTGCCCGACAGAATACTTTTCTCTAGGGCGCTGATGCGCTCCATCAGACCTTCTACTGACTGATCATATAGGGGCTGGCAAAGTTTAATGACCGCAACCTCCAGCAAAATACGCGGCTGGGTAGACCATTTCATATCAACCTCCGTCTGGGATAGAATATGGATAGCCCGAAGGATAGAAGAGTTTTCCAGTTTTTTCCCCTGTGATTTCAAACGATCAATGTTTTCCTTGGAAAGATTTACAATTCCCTCAAGATTTTGAGCTACCTTTGTCATCATAAGATTCCTATAATGGGTAATCAAATCCTTCATAAACTGGTGGATATCCTTTCCCGCTGCCACAAGATTTTCAATAGACGCCATGGCAGATTTAGATTCTCCGGCTGCAATATGATCCACCAGCTCAAAAATAAAAGCATCATTTACCGTACCCAATACGTCAATAACTTCGTCATAGCCAATTTTCCCTTGAGTATAAGAAATGCATTGATCCAGAAGGCTCAAAGCGTCCCGCATGGCACCATCAGCATTTCTGGCAATCAGTTTCAAAGCACTTTCCTCTACGGCAACCCCCATCTCTTTGCAAATGGACGCCATGGTCTCCACCATATCTCCTTCTTTGATCCGTTTAAAATCAAACCGTTGGCATCGAGAGAGAATAGTAGCAGGGATCTTGTGGGGCTCCGTTGTAGCTAAGATAAAGATGACAAAGTGAGGCGGCTCCTCTAAAGTCTTTAGCAGGGCATTAAAAGCTCCCGTAGACAACATGTGAACCTCATCAATAATATACACCTTGTACCTTCCTTTAGTAGGCGGATATTTCACGTTTTCCCGAAGTTCCCTGATATCATCCACACCATTATTGGAAGCAGCATCCATCTCAATGACATCCATCATGGTTTCATTTTGAATGCCCTTGCAGAGTTCACACTGATTGCAAGGGTTTAAATCAATAGGTGTCATACAGTTGACTGCTCTGGCAAATATCTTGGCAGTAGAAGTTTTTCCGGTTCCCCTTGTCCCACAAAACAAATAGGCATGGGCAATATTGTTATTTTTGATTTGATTTTTCAGGGTTTGGGTAATGTGCTCCTGGCCTACCACATCCTCAAAAATCCTTGGTCTCCATTTTCTATATAAGGCCATATATGCCATATGCTTCACCTTCATTCCCGTTCTCTCGTATCTGTAACCCACTTCCATTATAACAGAATAAAATCTTTTTTGACCAGAAATGATTGTCAAAATAATAAAAGGCAGCTTCAAATGACTGCCCTTTCTGTTTCCATTTTTGCGATATCCCTTAATGCCTTCCTATTGGTCTTATAAATTTTTTCCATTATCTCTACAATCTTTGGACTAAACTGTGTGCCACTGCATCTTTTCAGTTCCTCTATGCCTTCCTCAATCGACATAGGCTTCCTATAGGATCTTCTGGAAAGCATGGCGTCAAAAGCATCCGCCACACCAATAATCTCCGCATATAAAGGCAGTGCTTCAATTTCAGCATCCCCCGGATATCCATCCAAATCATATCGCTTATGATGGAACAATACCGCCTCCATAATTTCTCTAGAGAGCCCGATGGGATCGAGAATTTTGCTACCTATGGTTGGATGCTGCATAATATGGTTATACTCTTCTTCACTTAACGGGCCCGGCTTCGTCAAAACGGCCTCACTGATGCCGATTTTTCCGATGTCATGAAGAATTCCAGCCACTTGGATAGCATCAATACTATTCTCTGTTAAATTTAAATATTTTCCGATAAGACTTGCATATTGGGAAACTCTTACTGAATGCCCCTGCGTATAAGAATCCTTTGCCTCTACAGCAACAACCAGAGCCTTGATAGTTTTGAAATATGCCTGTTTCAATTCCCCATACAGCCGGGCTTTTTCAATTGCCACAGCTGCATGGTTGGAAAGAGAGTTCAAAATATGAATATGACTGTCCTCAATCTTCGTTTCACTAGAAACGGCCATAACCCCAATTACATTTTCTTCTATCTTCAATGGCACAAGAACCACATGATTTACCCTGCCAGTATCTAATATTTGCTTATTATAGGGAGAAATATATTTCCCATCCAAATCATTTAAAATCACAAGCCTTTTCTCCTTTACAGCAATACCCATGCCATCCCTGTCAATATGAATGGCATCCCTTGTAATCAAATGTTCCAGGGAACCTGCACTGGCCTTTAACACCAGTTCCTTTTCATTTTCTAGAAGTCTGATGGTGCAGAGGGCCACATCATCCATCAGTTCTACAATTTTATTGACAATATTTTTTAACAGAACATCAATTTTTATGTTAGAAATTGTACTGGTCAAAGAATAGCTAAGCTCGCTAAGGACCGTAAGTTCCTTATTTTTTCTTATGATTTCCTGCTTCATCTTCACATATTCCGTAACATCCCTGCCAATCCCCTGAACGCCGACAAAACGCCCATCTTGGTATATTTTTCTGGTACTGGTTTCGATAATCAGGCGATTCTGTCCCCCCTTTGCAAGCATCCAAAGGTCCAAATGATTAAAATCCTTTTTTTGGAATTCCCCTATGATATCCTCACAACCCTCATACCGGTGCATGGGACATAAAATCGTCTGGATCGGCTGACCCATCACTTCCTCCGTTTTATAACCCAGCATAGTTTCAAGAATATCATTAATATATGTAATACGACCCTCCCCATTGATTACCCATACCAAATCCGTAATATTCTCCATCAACAGCCGATATTTCTGCTCAGAATAATTCAACTGCTCCATGGTAGCTTGGAGCTGTTCATAGGATGCTTCTAGCTCCATATTCATGTCCTGCAGCTGCTCATAAGACAGTTCCAATTCTATATTCATATCCTGCAATTGCCGATTCCCTTCCATCAGCCGCCGTGCCTGCTCCGTAAGGCTTTGATAATTCCTGCGGATGGTAGCGGCCATCTGGTTAAAGGCTGACACGACTTCACCAATTTCATCATGATACTGCCTTTGGATATGTATATCAAACCTCCCTAAGGATACCTCTCTGACCGCATCCCTTAATTCTATCATAGGTTGGGCAATTTGTTTCGACGCAACAAATACGGAGATCAGCATGAGCGTAATTGCCACTGTGGCGATTCCATAAAATATATGCCTTATCTTGTCCGCATAAAGATAGTAGTCCTCTGTATCAGAATATATCAAAATCTGCCAACCTGTGGCAGGCATTTTCATATAGGTTGCCATCATAGATTTCCCATCCCTATCGATAAAGGCAAAAGTACCTGGATTGTTTCTTAATCTCTCTAAATCTGTACTGGCAGCACCTAGGAGTTTTTCTTCAGAGGCATCTGCCCATAGGATTTTGTTGTACTCACTGAAAACAAAATGCTGTGACTTTCCCGCAATGTTGATCTGTCGGATGATGGCCCTTATCGATTCCAGCGCCAGATCCCCTCCAATGACACCCATCAATCTTCCTTCTGCATCCCACATGGGAAGAGAAATAGTAATCACCTTTTCTCCTGTAATGATATCATCATAAGGCTCTGATATGACCAAGCCACCCTTTTCTTTCGCCTGTATATACCAGGGCCTTTGTCTAAAATCTATACCCGGTTTGCTTTCCAGTGCAGCCGAGCTTGTCCCATCTTCCAAAGTAAAAAATATATTAAAAAATTCCGGGGTATTTTCCCTTTGCTTCGCTAAATATTTATTCATCTGTTCTAAACGGATGGATTGATTTTCAAATAATTGTACCCCTTGCCGGATGATTTTCAAAATCTGAATTCTATCTTGAAACCATTGATTGGCAGTATCAATTTCATTACTTAATCTATGGATAATATCTTGATTGTATAAATCCAGAAGATACCTGTGCAAACTGTAGTGCATGGCTATTCCCATAAATAATAAAGGTATCAGCGTAATAATCAAAAAAATTGCCATCAGCCTTACCCTGAAGTTCCTCTTAAACATGCATGTATTCCTCCCAGCTCATGGGTTCCCATGATAGCGTTGCTTATAACAATTATAACATATTATTTACAGAAAATGTTGAAAATACAAAATATTTAAGGGTTTTTCCTATGGCTTTCCCTGTCAATAACAGGAACCGTAGATCATTGCAAAACAAAAAAACATGCAAACCGTATTTGCATGCTGTTTCTATTGAATACATTAAAGCCGTGCACCTATCGTTGACAAGTTGCTACAGACGGTACCTAGACAGTTAACTCAGACCAAGCACCCCTGCGGCACACGAGAGGGCTTACTTACCGCTGCTTCCTTCCGGACCTGACGGGGTTCATAAGTTCCCGTTGCGCAGGACCCAGTCCTCCTCGCCACTTAGCCAGGGCAGACTCTACAACAACAGATCGCCGATAGGAATTCAATCCTGCTACAGCGGGTTGCAGGTTACAGGGCACCGCTACCTCCCCATCTAGCACGGCAAACTTTATAAACTTTTTTGTGGCGGAGAGAGCGGGACTCGAACCCGCGGGGCCAATACGGCCTTACACGCTTTCCAGGCGTGCCCCTTAGCCAACTCGGACATCTCTCCATCGTGAATTTTTCAAGCTATCTATCAAGGAACATATATTAATATACCATATACTTTATCAAATTGCAAGATTTAAAATTTTTCACATACTAGAATTTTTTTCTATATCTTTTCTATTTTCCCCCTAGGGCCTTCCTCTTTCTGCTTTTACCTTGCTGCCATCCTATCCATTTCTTTCGTCTTGTCCATCCTCCCCATCCTTATCAACCAAAACATCTCATTATAAGCCCCGTACAGAAGTTACAGCGTAGACAAAGCAGAAATAAAAAATCCTTTGCTATATATAGTATAGCATAAAATTTATCCACAATATCATGTGGATATATGCAAAATCCTGTTGATAACAATTTATCTGTAGCCATCTCCTTCTGTCAACCAAAAAATTCGGTTGCTTTTCTCCCGTAGAACTTCATAAAGAAATTCTACCCATGAAATAATAGTATAAAAGGAAAAGAAAAAAATACCTAGGTACATATTCACGCATTTCCCCTTGATATATTTTTATACTAGGTTTATAATAATAGTCGCAAGCATTTTTACAGAGAAATGCGAGGATAGAAAGCATTGTAAGGAGGAAGAAATGGAAATTAAATCTATTAAAAAATTAAAACTTCATGGTTTTAACAACCTGACCAAAACTCTGAGTTTTAATATGTATGACATCTGCTATACGAAAACTGTTGAGGACCGCAATGCTTATATAGCCTATATCGATGAACAGTATAATGCAGAAAGACTTACAAAGATCTTGACCAATGTATCCAATATCATTGGTGCCAATATTCTCAATATTGCAAAACAGGATTATGATCCTCAAGGTGCAAGTGTTACCATATTAGTATGTGAAGGTCCTGTGAATCCTGAGCAGTGTGAACACTCCTCCGACAATGAATCGCCAGGTCCTCTACCAGATGCTGTGGTTGCACACTTGGATAAGAGCCATATTACGGTCCATACGTATCCTGAATATCACCCCGATGATGGAATCAGCACCTTTAGGGCTGACATTGATGTTTCAACCTGTGGTCACATTTCGCCTCTAAAGGCTTTAAACTATCTCATTCACAGCTTTGATGCCGACATCATGACCATTGATTACCGCGTGAGGGGTTTTACCCGGGATGTGACAGGCAAAAAATTCTTTATTGACCACAAGATCAATTCCATTCAAAATTATATATCTGGTGATACAAAGGATCGTTATCACATGATTGACGTCAATGTATACCAAGAAAATATCTTCCATACCAAATGCATACTGAAAGAATTTGATTTGGACAACTATCTTTTCGGTGTGACCAAGAAAGATCTTTTGCCGGGAGAGAAGAAAAAAATCAAAAAGAAATTAAAGAAAGAAATGGAAGAAATCTTCTACGGAAGAAACATGCCGAAAGTTTGAAAATTTCAAAAGATGTTGCCCAGGCTTTTGCTGAAACCTTCCTTTTCCGCAAAAGCCTTTTGTATTGATATGCTGCAACACTATGAAAAAATCATTATGAATGTACTTTTTCAGATCCATCCTGTACTATATAAAATAGGAACCCTTATCTCTATTTTTTAAAAAAATTTGTCCTCCGTCACGGCACCCTGGATACACGCTTCATGGGAAAGCCGCAGAACCGTAGAGGGAAAAACGCCAATGGAAAAATTCAAAAATCCTACAGAGAAAATTATACATCAGGGGCATTCCTATAAAAAAATTGCTGGCTTGCACCAGCTAGTTCATACCCTCAACAATTTTGGGAATCAACCATCGTCTACCCCTTAATCTCTTGCAGAATATTTTGGGCAAAGTCCTTTGTCCTTTCTCCTATATTCGGTACATCATGAATGGATCCTGGATCATTGGCCGTAGCCATGATTGCAAAATAGGGAGGCAACCGAAAACTTTTATTAATATTTAAAGCGCCAATCAGTTGCTTGGCCACAGAATCACTTCCTGAATTGCCTGATACAATGACCGCAAACATGGTTTTATGATAAAGCTTCGTCCTTCTATAAAGAACCGTCATGCGGTTGATGACAGCCATCAATTTGGCAGAAACAGAATCGTTGTAATTGGGGCAAATCCATACCACTGCATCGGCCCTTTCGATGGCAGGCAGAATTTCCTGCACGATGGCCCCCCCATAAAAACAGGAATTCCGCTTGCTGAAATGCTTGCAGGTGGTATAAGAACATCCCTTGCAATCAATAATGGTACCATTTTCCACATGGAGTTCTTGTATGTCTTGCCCTTCTAGATGTTGTTTCACCATATTCCACAGCATCAGAGTATTGGAAGTGCTGTGGGAACTGGCATGAAGCACTAGTATTTTGGGCTTCTTAATCAACATGGGTTGGTCTTGAATAAAATGATTCCCCAGTTTCTCACAAAGCTCTAGGCAAATATCCTCTAGGGGCTTATGTAGATTTTTTTGCCATGTCCTAAAATTTTCCAAGCTTCCCGTAGCTTCCACCAGGGGATGGCCCGGAAACCGGCATCCCAATTGATTGGTCATAAAGATAATATTTTGTGCCATGCTTTTGGTAAAAAGCTCATGATGGCTATGGATCAGGATCACCGCCTCAGCACCGGCCAGAGCATCCCTTCCTCGAAGCCACAGGTCGGACAACATCTGAAAAAATCCGATATTATATCCCGCTTGATTCAACTGTACAGCAAAGATTATCTTTTTGTTTCTCAGATCGGGAAGGTTCTTTGCCTCCCGTATCACAATGTTTTTCATGCCGGCAGTGGCTGCTTCTGCCATCCGCAGAAGCTGATCCGATACCTCCCCCGGCATGAGGACATATACCTCATTCATATGATTTCAGCCAGCCTTTCATAGGTTTGCCTCAGCCGCTCCATCAAGGAATCCGGCAGAGGAAGCCTTTCCACTTCTGTCCCCGCAGCCGTCAGCCGATTCCTTGCGCCCATATACACACCCCCCATAAAAGTGGCGCTGTAGTGCCAATCTCCCCTTATGGTAGCAAGGATGGACAGGCTTCCGGAAGACAAGGCAGGGGCAACATATGGCTTAAAACCTGTCTCCCTTACCTCCAAATTAGCGTTTCTAGCCTTCGCCGTCAGATACATGGATATATCTTCATTATAGTTTTCAATACAATCGGCAATCACCAAATCCTTTCCATGGGGGCCATAGGCTCGCCCTTCCCGGAGATAATGACGGGTTCTAGGGTTTTGTCCTGCATAATAGGCAGCCCTGGCATGCATAACCCCCAAGCCATAGCCACGGATTTGTTCAGGGGCCAGCCCCTTATAATCCATTGCTCCTGTTTCAGGCTTTTTATTGCTGTCTATAAAAACAGATTTGCAAAGGAGATCTACGGGATCGGAAACTACGGCAAATATTCCTTGAAATCCCTTTTCCCTCGCCATTTGGGCATAGGGTTGCAAAAGGCCGCAGTTTCCCTCAAACTGCACCATGCGCACATCCTTGGCATCTTCCCCAACGGCAGGCACCTTGGCACTGGCACAAAATACAAACATATCACAGTCAAACAATTCCTCCTTTCCAATGCCTGTCACCGGCGGAAAAAACTGTCCTTCGACAGGGGATAAAATTTGGTTTGCCTCATACTCCCACCGTCTTACCTTTTCCTCCTTGCGGTCATAAATACCAATTTGAGAAATACTGTCTCCCCCCAGCAGTCTTAACCCTGTGACAAGGATTCCTCCCACATCCCCCAGACCAAAAACATGAACCCTCCATTTTTGGGGTAAAGACTGACACAGCACTTCCTTCCAGCTAGGATAGCTCCGGTTAAGCCCCATTACTTTTCCTTCCCGTATTTTGGCCAGAAGCCACGGAGGAAGTCCTTCTCCACAGCCTTCCTGCCGTTTCAGCAAATGAATCCCTTCTTCCTTAAGAAACATTAAACCGGGCTCCGACAGACAAAAACTTCTTCGCCACTTCCCTAGGTCTCCTTCCATCACAAAATAAAGCATTCCCTGGCACCGGGCTGCAGCATTCTCCGATATCTCCTGCAAATCCCCATAGGATGAAAAAGAAACCAAGATTTTCTCTCCCAATTGATAATAAAACATCTGCCTCGCCCCCTATTCCAGACACATTCTTTTTAATCGCTGCAAGTGCTCTATATCATTCTTCAAATAATGAGATGGATGAAGATTGATATCGTAATACATATCCCTTCCATGATCAGGATACCTGGGCGATACAAAAACTTCTCCCAGATGGGCTAAAGTAAATTTTCTCTCATGGATTTTCTGGTACTCCCTTTCAATGGTTGCAATCATGTCCATGGCATTTTCCAGACAAACTTCTGACAGGTTGTATATGGCTTCCTTTGATGTCCCTTTGATAAATCCAGGATAGGTATAGGGCAAAATAAAGTTTACGGAAGGTATGAGGTTTCTTTCCGGATAATAACCCCTCCATAATGTGTCTCCTCCTATAAAAGGATACAATAGGCTTTCATTCACCCATACCCTCAACCTAGGAATATAGTAGGCACAATCTACCTCCCGGTTTTGCATATCCATCAACTCTTTCCCTCGATCGGAAAGAATGCCCACCAGTACCTTTTCCACTGGAACATTTTCCCTCTTTAGAAGAGGATCCAATGCCTTTAGGCGGTACCCTTGCACCAAAATATCATCTACAAGGATCACGGGCCTGTTGAAGGAACGAATCATGCGGACTTGATTTTCAAGACTCAGATAGTACGGATAAGCCCCTGTGCAGTAGGTTTTCATATCCGATGCAAAAAGGCGATCCGTATGAAGGGATTTAGTAACCGTATTGGGAATGATTGAACCATGTAAAACCATGCCAAAGGGAACACACATCATAGTCCCTAGCTTCCTAGGCGTCAAAGGCGTAGTAGGTACTCCATTGATATCGCAAATCTTCTTAATCAGATTCTCATACATCATCGTCCGGTCAAAGGATAATACCAAATTCCCCGGATACAGCCTGGTCATCGCTTCTTGAAGCCTTTTCCTCGAACGATAAATTGCCTTCTTTACCTCTTCATTGCTCCGGAAAGGCTCCTTCATCACCGATTCAATTTCCAGACTCAGTGTACAGGGTGTTGTCATATCAACAGCCAAAATCGTATTATTCTCATCCTGCAACGGTACAAAACCTTGGAGAAGCAGGGTTTCATACAACCTAGGCGGTACATGCCTGTCAATGGTATTTTTAAATACCGCATAGTTGTAATCCTTTGCAAGACAGTACGCTAAAGTCTCCGTAAGGAGAACCTGCTCCAGATTTTCAAAATTCTCCTGAACTCCTGCAAAAATACCATCTATCACCAAGATCCTGCCGATGGCATTTCTGCGAATATGATCGGAAATGGCCTCATTTTTAAATTCTTTATAGAGCATGCTGGAACGTACCCAGTGAAAGGCTGAAAAACCCAATATCTTTCCCTGTCGGCCCATACTGCGCAATAGAAGCAGCTTAGGGCTCAATTTTTCATACAAGTCGTGGAAACGGAGGAAGGCTTCCTCTGGATTTTGGCAAAACTGCCCGGATAGTTCCCGGAATAGTTGAGAAGTAAAATCCTCCACTTCTACAATTTCCACAGAAACCGATTTGGCCTCCATCAATGTTTTGTATTGGGGTTCCCTTCGATACAGTCCCTTTTCATAAATAAATTTTTGCACCAAAGGATCTGTTAGTTTAGAAATATCTCGATTTTCATCGATATAGTTTCTGATTTGGGTAGAACTGATATCTTCATATTGAGGCGGCAAAGATAACCTTACGATCTTTCCCATAATCTCCTTTAAAGCTTCTTGCAGGTCATAATCCTCCCCTTCTATATCGTTGCCGTTCCGGCGGTCAAAAACAATATGAGGGAAAGTGTGAATAGAATGAGGCTCTTTTTTCTCCCTATAGGCCGATGCATTTAGTACCACATCACTGCCCACTACAATATGCACATCCCCCTGGGGAAAATTCTCCCGGAGTTTTTGAAGATCCATAGGATTTGCAATATTCGTAGGCAGATCCTCCGGATAGAGATAAATCCCCAGCTCATCGGCAATAGACATTTTGATGATATTTCTTCTGATTAAATTTGGCTGTGTCCGTTTGGACCAAGAAAATTCATCTACCGCCAAATATACTTCATAACCTAAATCACGGATGGCCTTGGCAATTTCCTTATGACTCAAGGTAAAGGGATCAAAGGTTCCTGGGAAAAATGCAATTTTTTCTTGCACCTGCAAAAAAACATCTCCCTGGTAGAATTTGCAGTCCGAGATAAACCGGTAAATATGGTTCAAACCGGCTGCACTGTTTAAAAACATCAGTTCTTTATCCTCGGCAGTATCTGAAAGCAGGGTAAGAACTTTCTTTGCCGCCAATCGGAATATATGATACTTCTGATCCAAGTCTAAATGCTTAGAACCAAAGATATCTTTGCCGATGACACGGAAGGCCACCTGCTTTGTCTGTTGATTGTAATTTACCAACCCGTTTAACAAAATGCCCAACATCCGAATTAGACGGTTATGATAGGCCCCCTCTTCCTCCCGGAACAACTCCCTATATTTCGGATAATGTTCAATAGCAATGCCAACGGTTTGAAGAAGAAGGGAATTAATTTGAGGTCCTGACTGCTTGATTTTCTCAATCAGATCATCAAGGATTTCATCCAGTTCCACCGGCTGCAAATACAGGATGAGCCTGCCCAAATAATTTGGAATATATTTTGTAAACTGATAACCTTCAATCTCTAAAGCCCTCAAAAGCTCCACGGCAATATCATTTCTCTGTTCTAGGGAAAGATGGGGTGCAATGCGAATCAAAGCCTCTCCGGCTCGCCTTCTTACACTTTGGCTTGCACTGACCTTCAATAGATTGCAATAATGCATGGCTGTATGCAGTCCTGTACCCATCTCATATTCAAGGGTATAATCCAAAATAAAATCCACCTGGGCTTTCTTGACAATCCAATGGGTCGCCGTCTTGAGATTACTTAAGAAAATATCGGATATTTTCTTTCGATCCATCCCATTCCGCTTCCTTAAAACTTCTATTTGATTTTTGCCAACGCCTAGCTTTTCAGCCAGTTTCAGCTTTTTATAATTTTCTGCAGCCACCTCAGAGGCATCCAAATATTTCATCAAACGCTGTTTCAGATTTTCCGTAAAACAATGATTTTTTTTCAGTCGGTCATACAGGTATCCCATGGCATCCAAAGCCGAAATCCGAAGGATATCCTCTTCAGACTGGAGCAATGTTTCTATAAAATCGGCTAAAGCACCAATCTGCCCATCCTCGCAGCAAGAAACGGGAATATGTTTAATCCCTTCCGATAGATACAGCTTTACATTGACATCCTCAGGCATCCCATTTTCATAATACTGAAGCAGGGTTTTTGTATACTCTTTTCTCTGACCCTGACGGCAGTGGCTGAATACAGAAGATATAAAATTGCTCAAATTATACCCGATCCACCGCCGATGGAGGGGAATAATTTTTTGATCCGGATAAAGGATCAGTTGAAGATACTTGCCAAACAGTTCTTCCCCAAGTATTTCAGCAGGCTTTAACTGCACATCTTTGGGAACCTCTTTTCTATATTCCTCATCAAACAAGGCAATCAATGCCCCCATCAGTTCCCCACACTGTCTTCTGATATCGTCTTCAGGATGGATTAATAATTCGTATAGGAACTGGATGGTAATCAATTTTTGTTTTTGAGTTAAATAGGTGGAATATTCCTCAATCACATTCAAATATCCCCGTAAATGATTCAGCTCCACTTCACTGCGGGCAATTTCCAGAATACTGTTTAAAGAGGATTCGTCCCGCAACATGTACATCAGCCCGATATTATGATGAATAGCCAAATACTTCAAGTTTTCTACAATTTCTTTTCCCTGCATCAAGGCATAATTCTTCTGCCCTTCCCTTTTCCCGAGAAATTCTTTTTTTTCTTTCCCCACTTCCAATTCAATACCCAAGTGGAGCATATAATCTTCAAAATCCTTCAGCTTTGCATATACCCTACGGTAGCGCTGCTCCTTCGCCGCGTCCACATTGTCCAGCTTTTCCAGCACTACATCAAAGGATTCTTTCAAATCAAATATATGCATGCCTGAGCCTTCTTTTTTTCCATCCTTCTTCTTTACACGGAAATCACAGTAGATTAATATCAAAGACTCCAGGGACAAATTCTCAAGCTCCAAATCCCATGTGGAGTGGTTGATAGCCACATTCCGGATATACACAATATTATGTTTTTTAAACCATTCCCCTGTATAATAGTAGTGCAGATAAGGGACCCTTTTTACCTCCAGACCCCTGCAACCATATTTCCCGATATCATGCCCCGCTGCGGCCCCCGATACCCGACCCAAATCAATGGGAGCTCCCGCCTTTTTCAATTGGCGTCCTATATGGAGAGCCAGATAATGGACACCACAGATATGATCCAGGGTGCTATAACCCTTCACCTCGTAGCTTAGCTTCATCATCTCATAAATATATTCTTCGTCAAACACCTTTTTGAACGTCTTATATTCCTCCGGGTGCTCCAACTCCCCTTCTTCCTCTTCCGTCAACAGCTCCAAAGGATACATGCTTTGCCAGGTACCGTCCTGGGAGGACTTCTGAAAAACTGAAACAACTCTCAATACCTGCAAATAAAGAAGGCAGGGCTTCTCCAGCCTTTCTAAAATCTCTATTTCCACAGCCTCCGGAAAAGATCGGCTAAGGGCATATTGAAAGATATATTCCAACCAATCTTCGGGAGCATCTCCTTCCGCAATCTCCATCATCATGTCTTCACATAGCTTCAGTACGGCCTGACAAGTATAGGTTTTCATGGCAACCATTCGTTCAATCTGTTCCATGAAAAGGGGGTCTTTTATATATTTCTTGATCATTTTGGGCTGCAGGGAAAGCCTATGAAGAAAATCCGTATGCATCAATGCATTTGCAATTTGTTCATAAAGGGCCCCAGAGAGTAGGTGAGTCATTCCATATCGCTCCTTTTGTTAGAAATTTCTGACGATTCATCGTAAAAATATAAATCTCAAGTTTTCCTTTCTATTTTTTGGTGTTTTCCCAATCATACCATCTTGACAAAAGAGTGCTACCACACATTTGGGGATGAAAAAAATTCTTTTTATATGTCTTAGTATACCATTCCTGAAAACCTACATCAACGCGAATGGAACATACAGATCAATGCTATGGTATGCTGCAAAGCAGAACAGGATTTTTTCCATCGTGTCCTTATAAATTCATCCATTTTCATGGATATTTTTGAAAACATGGCAAATCATAAATAATAATAGATATTGTAGCTAATAGAATTTTTACAAGGAGGATATCCATGAACAAAGAATTATCTTTGCAATCCTACTGGATCACCTCTACACCACAAACGGACTATCCATTTTTGCAGGAAGATGTGGCCGTAGATGTGGCAATCGTAGGTGGGGGCATGGTGGGAATTACGGCTGCATGGCTTCTCAAAAAAGACGGATTGAAAGTAGCCGTCATCGAAGCTGACAGAATCATTCAAGGAACTACAGGCTACACCACGGCCAAAATTACTTCCCAACATACCTTGATCTATGACAAATTAAAAAACCAGCAGGGTGAAGAAAAAGCCAGGCAGTATGCTAAGGCCAATGAAACTGCCATCCGATTTATCGCGGATCTTATCCAAGAAAAACAGATTGATTGTGACTTTTCTTGGCAACCTTCCTATGTATATACCCAATCAGAGCAATATGTAGAAAAAATTGCGAAGGAAGCAGAAGTAGCCTCCGGTCTCGGTATTCGTGCATCTTATCTGGAAGAGCTTCCCCTGCCCTTTCCCGTGAAGGCAGCAGTTCGTTTCGACAACCAAGCCCAGTTCCACCCAAGGAAATATCTGCTTGCTTTATCAAAGGAAATACCCGGCCAGGACAGCTATATTTTCGAGCAGACCCGGGCAATGGATATTCAGCCAGGAAACCCTTCCATCATACTTACCAATCGGAAGAAAAAAGTGACTGCACAGAAAGTAATCATTGCATCCCATTATCCTTTTTATGACAGACGTGGTTTATATTTTGCCAGAATCTTTACAGATAGAGCCTATGTCTTGGCTGCCAAAATTAAGGAGCATTTTCCCGGTGGAATGTATATCAACGCAGAACAACCTACCCGATCCCTTCGCTCCTTGCCTACGGAAAACGGGGAGCTGGTTATGTTCATCGGAGATCACCACAAAACCGGCCAAGGAGAAAATACTATCCATCACTATGAAAATCTGAAATCCTTTGCCCAAGAAATATATACCGTAGAGGATATTCCTTATCGGTGGTCTACCCAGGACTGCATGACGCTGGATGGCGTGCCCTATATCGGTCATCTTACATCCTTTACCCCCAACCTCTATGTTGCCACCGGCTTTGGAAAATGGGGTATGACAAACAGTACCGCATCTGCTATGATTTTAAGGGACCTCATCGTGAAAGGTGAAAACCCCTGGTCCCCTGTCTATGATCCTTCACGCTTTACCCCTATGGCTTCTGCCAAAAACTTCATTATGGAAAATTTCGATGTGGCAGAAAAATTTATTGCAGGAAAAATTGCTGTTTGGCCCGAGGATGTAGAGATCAACAGGGGAGAAGGCAAGATCATGGAAATAGATGGACAACGGGTTGGCGCCTACCGGGATGAGGAAGGCAAGCTCCATCTGGTAGATACCACCTGCACCCATTTAGGATGCGAGTTGCAATGGAACGCTGCAGAAAAATCCTGGGACTGCCCATGTCACGGATCCAGATATACCTATGAAGGAAACATCGTAGAGGGCCCTACCACAAAACCTTTAACAAAGATACCTTATCACACCACCTAGTTCCCCTTCTAAAAAATTGGATCAGCCAAGGAATTGCATTCCTTGGCTGCCTTTTCGCCGCATAACTACCTGGATTTGATAAACATCTGCGTAATTTTATAGCTGTTGTAATTGGTGGGATCTTTTGCAATCCCTATGCCGATATGGGTAAAATTAGGGTTTAGAATGTTTTTTCTATGTCCATCGGAGTTCATAAAAGCAATATGGGCCTTTTGAATACTTGAATTGATAGCGATATTTTCTCCAGCTGCAGCATAGTTAATGCCAAATTTTTTCATCATATCAAAGGGACTTCCATAGGTTGGAGAAGTATGGGAGAAGTAATTATTTCTTACCATATCCTCTGATTTTTCTTGTGCAACCGCCGTTAATTCTTTATGCAGTTGCAGTGGCGCTACTCCCGCCTTGGCCCTCTCTGCATTAATCAACTCAAGCATCTCATATACACCAGCCTGGAATTCTCTAGCATCTGTAGGCTGGTGTGATGGTGTCTGTTCCTGAGGCACAGTTTGGGGAGCATCCGGTTTGGGTGCCGGTGCAGGTGTTGGTTCCGGTTGCTGTGGCAGTTCCTGTTGAGGCTTCTGATTGGTTTCTGAGTTAGAATTCACCGTCCTTACTTCCACAGGAATTGGCAAAGGTTGGTTCGGATAATAGGTTTTGTATGCTTTAATACTATAATGAACCCAGGAAGTTGGACACAAAAAGTTGAAAAATAAGTTATAATAAGAATATGAAAAGACGACATTTTACCCCGGAAGAAAAATCAAAAATAGTATTAGAGCTGCTGAGAGAAGAAAAAA
>NZ_LOEE01000013.1 GCF_001562415.1 Thermotalea metallivorans
TATTTTCTGCTTTCATCTTCTGTGATACAATAGACATGTTCAAGAACCTCCCAACCGTTGATTTTAATGGGGTTTTGTCACTTCTATTATATCACAGAGAGGGGGCTTCTTGGACTTTTTTATTGCCAAAAACTATTGATTTTTCAATATTCATCGCATATCAACTTTGTGCGAAAGTTGATTTATTAAATTATTAAAGGTGTTATTTTACAAATACTCAAATATATGGTACACTATTGTATAATCAGTGATATAATAGCATAATAGACAGAAAAGATATGAACGGGATATTGATAGTTAGGGAGTTTTTATTTAACATGCACATATAATAGTCAGGTAGATTTTAAAGACATCAGCTTACAAATTTGACTAAGCCGTCTTCTTTTCTTGTAAGTAGCATTTGGCAGATTCTTTTATTGTGGAATATATTTTGCCACCTTCGAGGAAATTTATGAAACTATTTAAAATGAATTCCACGTGAATACGACTTGCCATTTGTCCCTTTATTATCTGGGAATTTTTTCCCGAAGGGTCTGGCGGTGAGTTTAATAAAGCTGTGTCACGGCATACAGCAGCAATTAATTCTAGATTTTCATATTTTTTACCGTACGCGGTATGATACCTTTGAAGTATCAGCAACTACATAAAAGAATGACTTGAAAATATTTTAGGTAGTCCATGATACAGTCAATCATCTCTGATGTGCCATTTGCAACCTGCTTTTCTCTTTTGTGTAGAGCATATATCCTAACTATAGTTTTGCACTTTTTAATAAAGCTGTTGAAAATGCTAGATTTTTATTTTTATAGCAAATGGCTTGAAATCAACGCTTTTTAAAAAAAGTGCAAAACTTAAGATCCTAAGGGAATGCTTAAAATTTTTATTTTTCCCTAATAAGGCAAAAATATTGATCACTAAAGAAACAAAGCAATGCTCTTTAAGGTATAAATTCTTTTTTGCCGGTATGATCAAAGTTCTAAAAGTAGCAGTTAAAATGATATCTGAATTTTGCCTGCAATGTATCATGCATTAAGGCAATGGCAATATCTACAGTAATTTTTATTAGCTCTTCCGTAGGAAAATGGACATAGGATAAAAGGTAATATAGTGAATTTAAAGCTTTTCTGTCATATTTCTTGATGAAATTTTCATAAATGATAATAAATTTAACTCAAGAATAAAGGGTTTATTCTTGTTTGTGCTTCAAGTATATTGAAAGGAATGATTGTAACCATGGTGAATAAAATGCATGGGAAAAAGAAGTATTTGCTATTAGGTATTCTTCTGCTATTGTTTCTATCCGGCATTGTTGTGACCAAAATATATATTCAGACGATCAAGCTGAGTGCTGCAGAAAAAGAATTCTATTATAAAAAATCTGTTGAATATGCTTTTCACGTCATCGGAATGACCTTGAAAGAACCTTTCCATAGAGAGGCAGCCCGTTTCAGGGAAGGTTATGATAGTTTTTTGACAGTGTCTAGATTTGGAAATGAAATCAGTGTCAAAGATACCATAGAATATAGGGATCAGAAAAAGGGTATTTTGTATTTTCGATTTGTAGCGACTTTATCAAAGGATGGCAGTGTGAAAAAATGTCAAATTACTTCTTCCCATGGAAGTGAAAATTGATCAAGTTGCATAGATTCATATAATAACAAAGTCTTCCGTTGGAAGATTTAAAGGAAGACTTTGTTGAAACACATGAAGGAAATTATGACTTATCCACAATTTATGAAAGTACATAATTTCCTATGTGTTATAAGATCAGTGCCTTCTCCATCAGGAGAAGGCATTAGCTTGTAGACAAACCCTTGAGATTTGGCTTCCTGCTCAGACCTGCGCCGCTTTTCCAAATAAAAATGCTTTAGCATTTCATCGCTCCCCGGGACAGGTCATCATACATTTTATAAATAAAGAATTTGAATGATATATAAAAAATCATAAAAAAATAGAATTGATTTTTTACTATTTATGGAATACAATAAATATGGAAAAACAACATATATGTGGATGAAAACTATTGGAGATATTCGTAAAAACGGATGACCGTAGAAGCAAGAAATGGGTTGTGCTTTTGGCCTGTTTTGAAACTTTCAGGTTGTCATACAATAGTTGGACACAACCCTGGAGAGAACCTATTGCCATAGGTCATCGAAGAAGTAACTTGCATGTTTGCGAGGAAGCTTTCAGATAAAAGGACAGGGGGTAGAAAAGCATGATTTTGTCGTGCTTTTCTACCCCCTGTCCTTTTATATCTGCATAGAAAAAAATACCTATATTAAAAAATATGGAGGGATGGAAATGATAGAAATTTTTCAAGGAGTAGGACTACTGGTTTTTGTATTAATCCTATTTTCAGGATTTAGTTTGAAAGCACCAAAAGGAGATAAGGCAATGACCGGTCTTGCAGGTGCTGCTGTAGCAACTTTTTTAGTAGAAGCCATACACAAATATATCAGCGGAGATTTATTTCATATTCAATTCTTAGGCAACGTAGGAAAGGCTTCAGGAAATATGGGAGGGCCAATAGCAGCTATTCTTGTTTCCATCAATATGGGAATCAATCCTGTATATGCAGTTGTCGCCGGAGCAGCATTAGGGAATCTTGGCATATTGCCCGGATTTGTGGCAGGATATATGGTGGGCTTGATTGGAAACATCATTGAAAGAAAACTTCCAAAAGGATTAGATACAATTGCAGGAGCTCTGCTGATCGCTCCCCTTGCTAGAGGTATCGCTTCCGGAGCTGCCCCACTGGTAGATCAGACACTCTTTGCTATAGGAAATATGATTACAGCAGCTGCAGAACAATCTCCTTATATGATGGGATTTTTGCTGGGAGGAATTATAAAAGTCATTTGTACATCGCCCTTAAGTTCCATGGCATTGACAGCTATGCTGGGATTGCAGGGATTAGCCATGGGAATATCTGCAATTGCGAGCTTTGGCGGTGCTTTTACCAACGGCATTGTATTTAAACGATTAAAATTTGGAGATAAGGGAAATATCATTGCCGTTATGCTTGAACCATTGACACAAGCAGACATTGTTACCAAACATCCCCTCCCCATATATTTTTCTGACTTCATTGGGGGAGGACTGGCAGGCATAGCAGCGGCCTATTTTAAAATTATAAATAATGCACCGGGGACAGCGTCTCCTATCCCCGGCATGTTAGCCCCTTTTGGTTTTAATGACCCGAAGAAAGTATTATTTGCCTTGACCTTTGCTGTGATGGGAGGAATCATAGGAGGCTATGGTGGAACATCCATCATTGCTTTTATCAAAAATAAAAATATAAAATTTAAAAACATCGTTTATAGATTTGCCTCTGAAAAAGAATCTATGTAATCAAAAATAATAATCAAGGGGTGATCATTGTATGGCTGTTATCATTGATTACAAAACCGCAAGAAGAAGAATGGAAAAACATAATGCCCACAAGAAAATGCAGAAGGGAATAGATGTCATCGGAAAATTGAAAAATACTGAAATCACACCAGAAATGGCATTCATTCTTACTTTATTGCTATTAGGGCTCTTTATAGGATACGCAGAAAATTTGGTACCACTGCTTTCTTCTAAGTAGATTCATTGTTGACACCTGCAATATGTGATCATGCATATTGTGCTCTACGAGATGAAAAATCCGGCAATTTAAACAACAAACACGCCCTCATGCTGAGTACACCACGCAATTTACTCAAAATACAAAAGAACCAACCCGTTATTCTTGAGTAAAGGACAGTCATAACTTTTGACTGTCCTCTATTATGAAAATACATTATTTTTCTTGCCAATGTCAATATTGATGTATCTGCTGTTTCGACAAGATTTTTTAATCTTCCAAAAACATCTGCCTTATTTCCGGAAATGGCTCCAGTGCCCTTTCCAATACACCCGTAATATACCCGATCAATACCCCGTAGTTTACGATGGGCGTTTGGTTATAAATGGCCTGGTTTATCCGAAACTCCATTTCCTTGGGATTCAACATGCATCCCCCACAGTGGATGATTAGATCAAACTTTTTCATCTCTTCCGGCTCTGGGTAATAGGTTCCGGAGGCCCACTCAAAATTGAGTTTTCCCCCGACCATTCCTTCAAGCCATTTAGGAATCTTATCCTTGCCAATATCCCCCTCTTGTCTGTGATGGGTACATCCTTCGCAGATCAGCACATGGTCGCCGGGCTTCAAATCCCTTATCTTTTTGGCTCCCATCACCAATTCCTCCAGATCCCCCTTGTAGCGGGCAAAAAGGATAGAAAAGGATGTCAATGCAATATCCCTCGGCGTATCCTCATTGACCTTGGCAAAGGCCTGGGAATCGGTAATGACGATCCTCGGCTTCTTTCCTAGGCTTCTTAGGGTCTCTTTCAGTTCCGTTTCCCTTGTGACAACGGCAATGGCCCCATGATCAATAACATCTCGGATGGTTTGCTGCTGGGGAAGGATCATTCTTCCCTTGGGTGCAGCCTTATCGATAGGAGTTACCAAAACTACCAGATCATTTGGTTCTATGAAATCCCCTACGATCACCTTCTCCTGCTTCTCCAAATTGGCATTGTCAATCATCAGTTGTTTTAATTCCTCAATTCCTTCGCCTTTGAATGCACTTACTTTCACAAAGGGAATATGATATGTTTTTTGCCATTCCTCCAGAAGGGATGCATCTACATCTTCCACATCTATCTTGTTGACAACACCCACCAAAGGGATTTTTTTCTCTCGCACCCTTGCAATAATCTCACGATCAAATTCGGTGATCCCTTCTTTCGCCGTTACTACTAAAACTGCCAGTTCTGTTTTGTTTAGCACCTTATAAGTTTTTTTAATCCGCAATTCTCCTAGAGCCCCTTCATCGTCAATCCCTGCCGTATCGATAATTACCACAGGTCCTATGGGCAAAATTTCCATGGCCTTATAAACGGGGTCTGTGGTTGTCCCCGCCACATCAGAAACCAAGGCAATGTCCTGTTTTGTCAAGGCATTGATCAAACTTGACTTTCCTGCATTTCTCTTTCCAAAAATTGCAATATGAAGACGATTACTTCTCGGCGTATCCTGCATCTTCCAATCCCTCCACATTTACTTTCAAGTACGGCGGCAGTTTTCTTCCTGCTTCCTTTATGGCTTTTATGGCAGCCTTTAGATCAATCATGTTTTTATGGCTGTAGATTTGATAATTATACCGGTATTTTGCCGGTGTATTAATCAGCATAATGGTGTTGGCTCCCGCCTTTAATGCCTTCGTCTGTCCATCGGGGTCCAAGGAGGCCAAGGCAGTAGTTGCCGGCAGGAATACTCTTTTGCAAACAATCCTCGTCACAGCTACAGCCTTTAAGGTCATGTCTACGCTTCCGGGAGGATATTTTTCAAAGGGAGTTCCTTTGGCAGGCAGGAAAGGCCCGATGCCAATCATGTTAATTCCCATATCCTTAAAAAACAAAATATCCCTGGCAATATCCTCCGGCCTTTGCCCGGGCAATCCGATAATGCTGCCGGAACCATTGATATACCCCAACTCCCTAAGCCACTGGGAACATTGTATCCGGTGATCATAGTCATCATCGGGATGGATGAATTCAAAAATCTCCCGATTGGTCGTCTCAATTTTTAAAAGGAAATTGTTGGCCCCTGCCTCCTTATACAGCGCGTACTCTTCCCTTGGTCTTTCTCCTATACTTAAAGTAATACGCATGCCCGTTTCTGCTTTGATCCGTTGAATCAGGGCTACGATTTTATCCGGTGTCCACCACAAATCCTCCCCCGATTGAAGAATGACGGTCTGAAGGCCCATCCGATGAAGCTCGTGGACAATCTCCATGATTTCATCCTCTGTCATCCTGTATCGTTCCAATTCCGGAAGGGTCTTTCTGATGCCGCAGTATTTGCAATCCTTTCTGCAAATATTGGAGAACTCAATGGCACCCCGTATATCTACCACATCCCCAATAATCTCCTGCCTCATCCTGTCGGCAGTGGCAAACAAAGCATCCATCTCCGCCTTCCTCTCGGTCTTCAACAGCAGTACGATGTCTTCAAAGGTCAGCTCTTCTCCCTCTTCCACTTTCTTGAGTACTGCGATAAATTCGTCGGATATGACAGAATCCATCAATTTGGCTACCAGTCCTGAAAGTTTTTTGGGAATATCGGGATAAATGCCTTGAATGGTTATATTATTTTCTAAAAGCAGATTTTCTGCTCTTTGCCGATCTTCCGCCTTTACTTTAATGGCAATTGCACAAACAGAACCGTATTCTGAGGGCGCCGGTACAAGGGCTGTTTCAATACCCTCATCCTTCAGCAGCTTATCTCCCCTCAGCATATGATTGGTAGAACCTGCCATGATCAGATAATGCTTTATGTCCTTACGCTCCATTGTATTCCTCCATATTCAAATTTTCATAGCGTTCGTGCCTCATTATTAAAAATATAAGTCTCTCTCTCCCTTTTCAATCCGCTTGAGCCGCTCTATGGTCTCTTTTTTAATCTTCTCATCTTCAATTTTCTCCAATTCTTCGGCAATCATCTTCTCTCCCTTGGCCCTCGTGGCCTCTGAGCCGTAGTGCACCAGATTTTCCTTGAAGGTCAAGATGGCATTGGGCTGGCAGAATTCATGGATGTGAGCATCCTTTGCCAATTCCATAAAGGCCTCTCCTGTTCGATTGGCCCGATAGCAAGCTGTGCAGAAGCTGGGAAGATGTCCCTGCTCGCAGATTACCTGAAGCATTTCATCTAGGGAGCGCTCATCACTGGTTTCAAACTGGGTTGCTTCCCTGTCATCTTCCTCATAGCCCCCTGGATTGGTTTTTGATCCGGCAGATATTTGAGAAACGCCTAAGTTGAGCAGTTCATCCCTTAGTTCTGCCCTCTCCCGGGTTGACAGAATGATTCCTGTATAGGGTACCGTCAGGCGGTATACAGCCACAATCTTTTTCAAATCCTTATCGGATACAGGGTAAGGCGTTTCCTTTAGCGCTGAATCCAGAGCCGGCCTTAGTCTCGGAATCGATATGGTATGGGGTCCCACATTGTAACGGGCATCCATATACTGGGAATGCATCAAGGTGGCCAGCACATCAAACTTATAATCATACAATCCCAAGAGGACACCAATGCCAAAATCATCGATCCCCGCCTCAAAGGCCCTCTCAATTGCCGTCAAGCGATAATCATAATCTGCTTTTGAACCGGATGGATGCATCTTGCCATAGGTTTCTCTGTGGTAAGTTTCTTGGAATATTTGATAGGTTCCGATCCCTGCACGCTTCAACTTTTTGAAATCTTCTACGGACATAGGAGCTGCATTTACGTTGATTCGTCGGATATCTGCCCCTTGGTAAATTGCCTTGACGGCGTCCACAATGTGGTCGATATGGGTCTTTTTCGGGTCTTCTCCACAGACCAAAAGAATTCTTTTATGTCCTTGTTTTTCAATAGCTTGGGCTTCATGAACAATTTCCTCTACACTTAAGGTTCTTCTGTGAAGTCGTTGATTGGCTGCACGGAAGCCGCAGTATAAACAGTTGTTGGTACATTCATTGCTGGTATAAAGAGGTGCAAAGATGACGATGCGATTGCCGTAGATTCTGTCTTTGATATAGCGTGCCGCATCAAATAATTTTTCCATAACTTCATCATCTTCTACCTGCAGCAGGGTTGCAGCCTCTTCCAAGCTTAGACCGTAACAATCCCTTGCCTTCTCAATAATCTCAAGCACCTCTTCCTTCGTAGCTTTTTTTCCTTCTTCCAACAGTTCATAAATTCTATCTTCACAGATAATTTGATAAGTATCCATTTCATTTCCTCCCATTTTTATTTATTTCTGCGTCAATGCACTTTTTACCGTAACGCCTTTTAATCTTCCCAATTTTCCTGTCAATGCACCAATCTCGTCGGTAGTGCCGTCAACAATAATCGAAATGACACTCAAATTTTTTTCTTTGTAAGGTATTCCCATTCTCCCCACAATAATCTCCCCATAGTTGCTTAAAAGTCTGTTGACTTGTTCTACATTATCCTTATCCTCCACGATAATGGCTACAACGCCGATTCTTTTTTCCATCTTCCCAATCTTCTCCCTTCTTAAAACTGCAAAAACAAAAAAACTTTCCCAAAGGTAAGGAAAGTTGTATTTTTCTCACTGTTATCACCCTCTCACCTTTTGCTCAGAATAATCCTTGCAATTAGTTTATGCATCGCCATCCTCCGGATGAATAAAATCCATCCGTCAGATTCTAATTCTATTTTACCCTTTTTTCTCATCTTTTGCAACGTTAATGTATTCACAAATGTGTTTATACAGATCAGAATAAAACAAGCCAGTCTGTAAAAAAAGTAATGGAATAAGTAAGAACCCTTGAGATTTAGGCTTCGTCGCCAATCAGCAAGCCGCTTTTTTTCCTTATAATCCAATAGGAAATTATGTCCTTTCCTAAATTGTAGATAAACCACAATTTCCGTCATGGGTTTCAACAAAGTCTTCCTTTCCATCTTCCTACGGAAGCCTTTGTTATTTTTCATTTAGAAAAGGGGCGCAGGTCTGAGCAGGAAGCCAAATCTCAAGGGTTTGTCTACAAAACGAAAGCGTAGATGAATCATTCATCTACGCTTATTGTTATTATTTATGATCGCAAGCTGCTGCAGCCTCTGCATGGGCACATCCGCACGCAACATTTTTATTGATAGGGAATTTTTCCCTTGCCGTATAGTGCGTATGGAGCAATTCATGGGCCTTATGGCTGTTTGGTTTGCCCAAGAACTCTTCATACAGCTTAATCACTTGCGGGTTTTTGTGGGATTTTCGAATTGTCAATAATTCATCTTCTTCATAAAGGGCTTTTGCTCTTTCTACCCTTACATCCATATCCATTAATGTTTGGGCATCGATTTGCGGTTGTCCGCCACCACATACACATCCGCCGCTGCAGCCCATTACCTCAATAAAATGATATTCTTTTTCTCCGGCCTTTACCATGTCTAATAATTTCTTGGCCATCGCCGTACCATGGGCTACCGCAACTTTCACTGTCTTACCGCCAAGGGTCAATGCTGCTTCCTTAATTCCTTCGGTACCTCTCACGGCAGTGTATTCAATGTTTTCTAATTCTTTGCCTTCCAACACGTCAGCTACCGTCCTTAATGCAGCTTCCATAACACCACCGGTAGCACCAAAGATAACCCCTGCACCGGTATAATCTCCCAGATAGTCTTCATCAAAGTTCTCGTCTTCTAATTTTAGGAAGTCGATTCTTGCCTGCTTGATCATCTTCGCCAATTCTCTTGTCGTCAGCACGGCATCTACATCTCTGTATCCTGTACCTTTCATTTCAGGTCTGGCAGATTCTGTCTTCTTAGAAGTACATGGCATGATGGAAACGACAAAGATATTCTTTGGATCCAGATTATTCTTTTGTGCATAGTAAGACTTAATTATTGCACCCATCATTTGATGCGGTGATTTGCAAGTTGACAAATTGTCTAGGAATTCCGGATAGTAGAATTCGCAGAATCTGATCCAACCTGGTGAGCAAGATGTGATCATTGGCAGCTTGCCGCCATTTTGCAGTCTGTCTAATAATTCATGACCTTCTTCCATGATGGTTAAGTCGGCAGCGAAGTTTGTATCATATACCTTGTCAAATCCAAGTCTCTTCAATGCAGCTACCATTTTGCCCGTAACCCTTGTACCAATGGGTAAGCCGAACTCTTCTCCCAGGGCTGCTCTTACCGCAGGAGCTGTTTGCACAACAACATGCATATTTGGATTCTCGATGGCATCCCATACTCTCTCGATATCTTCTTTTTCCCTTAATGCTGCCACAGGACAAGCAACAATACATTGTCCGCAGTAGATACATGGCGCATCTGCCATGCTTACTTCAAAAGCAGGTCCTACCGTTGTCTTGAATCCTCTGTTGTTGAACTCTAAAATACCGATGTCTTGCACCTTCTTACATACATTCACACATCTTCCGCAAAGGATGCACTTGCTTGGATCCCTTACGATAGAATGGGATTGGCTGTCTATGGGAGCCACTGTTTTTTCGCCTTCGAACGGAATTTCTCCGATATTTAACTCTTCAGCCAGTGTTTGCAGCTCACAGTTTCTATTTCTAAAGCAAGTTAAGCACTCTCTGTTGTGGTTGGAAAGGATTAATTCTACCGTTGCTTTTCTTGCATCCCTTACTTTCTTTGTATTTGTCTTAACAACCATACCTTCTGCTACAGGATGCACACAGGAAGCCTGCAATCCTCTTGCTCCCTGGATTTCTACGAGACATACTCTACAAGCGCCAACTTCATTTACATCCTTCATATAGCACAGGGTAGGAATATTGATACCTACAGACTTTGCCGCTTGAAGAATCGTATAGTCTTTCGGCACTTCAACTTTTATATTATCAATGGTTAAAGTTACTTTTTCCACTGCTACACGCTCCTTTTCTACTAAAATCGAAGACCGATCCGTTATTTCTTGATGATAGCCTTGAATGGACACTTATCCAAGCAAGCACCGCACTTCACGCATTTCTCTCTATCAATGACGTGTAATCCCTTTTTCTCTCCGGAGATGGCATTTACCGGACATGCCTTTGTACACAGTGTACATCCCTTACAAGCATCCGTGATGAAGTAGCTTAGCAAGCCTTGGCATACACCCGCAGGACATCTCTTTTCATTTACATGGGCCTCATATTCATGTCTGAAGTATCTTAGTGTAGATAATACCGGGTTTGGAGCTGTTTGACCCAATCCGCACAGGGATGAAGACTTGATGTTTTCTGCCAATCTTTCCAGTTTTTCGATGTCTCCCGCTTCTCCCTTACCTTCCGTAATCTTGTCTAATAACTCCAGCATTCTCTTTGTACCGATTCTACATGGCGGGCACTTTCCGCAGGACTCGTCTACAGTAAAGTCAAGGAAGAATCTTGCAATATCCACCATACAGTTGTCCTCGTCCATAACAATCATACCGCCAGAGCCCATCATAGAACCAAGGGCAATTAAGTTGTCATAATCAATCGGTGTATCCAGATATTCTGCAGGAATACATCCGCCGGATGGTCCACCGGTTTGAACCGCTTTAAACTGCTTGCCGTTTGGAATCCCGCCGCCAATTTCGAAGATTACTTCTCTTAAAGTAGTTCCCATCGGGATTTCCAAAAGTCCTGTATTGTTGATTTTTCCTCCTAGTGCAAATACCTTTGTTCCTTTTGATTTTTCTGTTCCGATGCTTGCAAACCATTCTGCACCGTTTAAGATGATTTGTGGTACATTGGCATAAGTTTCCACGTTATTTAACAATGTGGGCTTTTCCCATAATCCTTTTACAGCCGGGAATGGAGGTCTTGGTCTTGGCATACCTCTCTTGCCCTCAATGGAATTTAATAATGCTGTTTCCTCTCCACATACGAAGGCCCCTGCGCCCAGTCGAATTTCCAAATCGAAGTCGAAACCTGTGCCAAAGATGTTTTTCCCTAACAAACCGTATTCCCTTGCTTGATCAATGGCAATTTGCAATCTGTGCACGGCAATGGGATACTCTGCTCTTACATAAACATATCCTTGGTTTGCACCTACTGCATAACCGGCGATAGCCATGGCTTCGATCACCGCATGGGGGTCTCCTTCTAGTACGGATCTATCCATGAAAGCACCTGGGTCTCCCTCGTCAGCATTACATGCTACATATTTTTGATCTCCTTGGGCCTTATAAGTGAATTCCCACTTCAATCCTGTGGGGAATCCACCGCCTCCACGACCGCGAAGGCCTGATTTCTTAATGGTCTCAATAACTTCTTCCCTTGTCATTTCTGTTAAAGCTTTTGCTAAGGCTTTGTATCCGTCGAAAGCAATATACTCTGTAATATCTTCAGGGTCGATTACACCACAGTTTCTCAATGCAACTCTTTGCTGCTTCTTATAGAAATCTACTTCATTGATGGAGCGAATTTGATCTTCTGCAACTGCTTCTTTAAACAATAAATCGGTAACGATTCTTCCCTTTAATAAATGTTCTTCTGTAATTCTAGCAACATCTTCCACCGTAATGCGGCTGTAAAACGCTCCTTCCGGATATACGATAACAATGGGGCCTGCTTCGCAAAGGCCAAAACATCCTGTTCGAACTAATTTTACTTCCTTTGTTAAATTGTGTTTTGCTAAAGCTTCATTGAAGGCCTCTTCTATGCTCTTAGAACCTGAAGAAGTACATCCCGTACCACCACAGATTAGGACATGTGATCTATATAATTCCATTTGCTTACCTCCTCACAAAATGAATTGTATCGATTACTTCGCTGTGCCAATGGTATATTCATCAACAACTTTTCCGTTTACAATATGCTCGGCAACGATTCTTTTTGCTTTTTCAGCCGTCATTTCCACATAAGTTACTTTTTCCTGACCTGGGCTGTAAACTTCAACGATGGGCTCAAGCCTACATACACCGATGCATCCTGTCTGACTAACAATAACATCTTGCAAATTTCTTTTCTTTACCTCTTCCACCAATGCCATTAACACTGGTCTTGCCCCTGCAGAAATACCGCAAGTTGCCATACCTACAACGATTCTTGTTCCTTCTCTGTCATGTCTTATATCAACTTTCTTCAACGCTTCTTCACGAATTTTCGCTAATTCCTCAATAGATTTCATGAACAAATCCCTCCCGTTTTAAAAGTGGATTGGAAATAACCGTTTTCCTAAGAATGTCCGTAAAGGGTAAACACACGATGATTTCTTAGTATTTTGCCAATATGCCCGGAACATCGGATTCAACAAGTCTGCCGTATACATCTTCATTCACTGTCAATACCGGTGCAAGGCCGCATGCCCCGATGCATCTTGTCGCTACTAATGAAAACTTTCCGTCAGCGGACGTTCCGTCGACCTCCACTTTGGCCAGTTCCTTAATCTTGTCAATGATCTTTTGAGCACCTTTTACGTAGCAAGCTGTTCCCAAGCATACCCCTATGACATAGTCTCCCTTTGGTTCAAGGGTAAACTGCGTATAGAATGTAACTACTCCGTAAATTTCTGCCATTGGCATATTGAGTGCCTCTGAAATTCTTTTTTGCACTTCCAGCGGGACACATCCAAAAATCTTTTGTGCCTCATGCAGTATCGGCATTAGTGCTCCTTTTTGCCCTTTGTGCTCCGCAATGACTTCATCCAATTTTGCGAAGTTTTCTTGTGTAAAAATGTTCTTAGCCATAGTACCTCCCCTTTTTCCTTTATACTTTATATAAAAAATAACAGCATAAACTTTATGAAAAACAGATGGCATGCTGTACGTTAACAAAATCCATCTCCGGAAATTTCAATGATGGGTAAAAGATTTTGTTATATACATCATGTTTTTTTATAACACATAGAAAATAATGGACTTTCATAAATTGTGGATAAGTCATAATTTCCGTCATGGGTTTCAACTAAATCTTCCTTTACATCTTCCAACGGAAGACTTTGTTATAAATATCCCAAACTATTATAACATTTAATTTGTTCTGTGTGTAGCTTTTTTGTTATGAATTTATCAATTTTTTGTCGAAAATTGTTGTTTCTATCCAATGTAATTTTTGCATGAAAATGCAAATCCTACTATGCAGATAAACCCTTCCAGGGGGCAACCCTTTGTTGGCTATCTCCAAAGATTCGGTTGACCCTAAACCCTTCTTCATCATACACAATCTATTGAAAACAGTAAATTTATTTTTGAAAAATACTTTTTACAAAATATTAATATTTGTATTAAAGGAAATTCCATGATTTTTTCCCTTTTTTCTTTGTTTTTCTTTGAAAAACCCTTTCTTCCCTTAAATTTTAAGCATTCTTTGCTAATTTTTTCTTGAAATTCTGTTCTGAAAGGAATACAATATTGTTGCTATTCCCGTTTTTTCAGAGAGATTCGGCATAAAAATTCATAGGAAAGAAGGGTCTTGTGTGGTAAAAAAAAGTCATATCTTTGCCTATGATATCACAAACTTGAAGGGTGATATCCTAGGGGGATTTACGACGGCAATTGTAGCACTCCCTTTGGCATTGGCCTTGGGCGTTGCCTCGGGGGCAGGTGCAAAGGCAGGGCTGTATTCTGCAATTATTACCGGCATCTTGTCTACTCTATTTGGCGGAACACCGGCTCAGGTAAATGGTCCTACCGGCGCCATGACCGTCGTATTGATTGAGCTTTATGAAAAATTTGGGCTGGAAGCCTTGTTTGCCTCCATGTTTGTTGCGGGACTGATCCAGATTGCCATCGGCACATTAAAGCTCGGCAGGTATATTCATCTGATTCCTCAGCCCGTCATTATCGGCTTTACAAATGGTATCGGCTGCCTCATTTTCATTAAGATGATTCCATATTTTAAAACAAATCCGCTGCTTGCAGCCATTACGATATGCATCATGTTGTTTTTCCCTTTGGTGACAAGAAAAATTCCTGCCTCTTTAATAGCACTAATCATCGGTACAATGGCAGGTATATATTTTCTGCCTTCAGGTGCCTTGGTAGGAGAAATTCCTCAGGGGTTGCCCCAATTTGCATTTCCTAAATTTCCGTTGGAACAATTCTACGAAATCATCAGAGCAGGATTTATCCTAGCCATGTTAGGTTGTATCGAATCCCTGTTGGCATCCTTGGTGGTAGATGAGTTAACAAGAACAAAACATAATTCCAATCGTGAACTGATTGGTCAAGGAATTGGCAACACGGTAGCATCCCTATTCGGTGCCCTTATCGGTACAGGAGCAATCGTCCGCTCCGTTGTGAACGTCAATGCAGGGGGCAGGACTAGACTGTCAGGTATTTTGCATGGTATTATCCTTCTTGTGATCACCCTGAAATTTGGTCCGTTGGCCTCAAGGATTCCTTTGGCCGTATTGGGAGGAATCTTAATGGGTACAGCCATTAAAATGATTGAGTACAATGCTACCCGGGAAATTACCTATGCCTCCAAACGGGCCGGTACTGTTGTCATTGCCACAACACTGCTTACGATCTTTACCGATTTGACCGTAGCCGTAGCCCTGGGCACCCTGTTGTCCATGTTCTTCTTTGTTCTTCGCATGGGGGATGTGTATTTAAAAAAATATGACATTGATTGTACGGGTCTTTCAAAAAAAATTGCTTCCTATACGATTGAAGGTCCTTTGTTCTTCGGCGTTGCCCATGCTATCGTCAGCAAGCTGGAAATAGAAGGGGAAGATGCGGACATCATTGTACTGAATCTGATGAATATGCCCGCCATAGACTCCTCCGGCGCCATCTCTTTAAAAAATGTCAAAGAAATTCTAAGATCTAACAATACGGAACTGATCTTTGCAGGACTTCGGGAAAACAGCACAGATCTTTTGGTAAAAATGAATGTCATTTCGGAAGCTGACGTGGCCTTGTCCTCCTTGCGCATCGGAGAGGTTTTAGATCATGTAAGAACCTTGGCCCAAGCATCGTAAAACTTTGTCATCCAATCCTTGATAAATAGAGCTTTTTATCAACAATAAAAGGGATTGCCAAAATGATACGGTTTTATGATCATGACCGTATCATTTTGGCAATCCACTATGGCAAAAGCACAAATTATATTTTTTGACGCTTACCTTCTATGAAGCTTTTTGGCGCCTATAAAAGAAAGTCCGTTTTCTGTGAGGGCTTTGGCTGTTTTGTTTACCGCAGCATGCTTATACAGATAATTGCCAAGAAGGTGTCCCATGTCACCGGAGGCTTCTATTTCACTTTTATCTCTAAAGTAATCCAAAATCGTAGAAGTATGCTCCTGGGTTACCTCATCCGTCGGGTCCCCTCCCTCATGCTTCGCAGAGATATTGGGTACTTTTGCTGCAATTTCAATCAGTTCATTTCTTCTGTTATAGGGCTGTCGGACGATATGCCTGTAGCATTCCGTGATATGATGCTCTATCCGTATATTGTTCTCAAAACCAAAGGCAGTTCTCGCCTTGGCACTCCATTCAATGGTTTTGTTATCAACGGAATTCGATAAATTAAAACCGATTAATGGCGTTGTACCATCCTCCCTAGCAAAAAGCCTTGCCATTAACATGGTCCATAACACCGAATACGGATTGTCGTTGCCCATGAATACTGAGATTTTGAATTTTATATCGATTCCCAAGCGATACAGCATATACCCCACCAGTACTGTTCCAGGGTTGATGTTCAGCACCTCATTGATTCCATAATTTGTGTAATAATACAGGAGCTCATCGGCCCACATCAATACATGCTCATTGGGTTGTCCTATGCCCCCAAAATATCCTGTAATTGTATCGGGCCCTCCCAGATGTACGTTTGAACCGTCCGTTCCTTTTGTCTCCAGCGTCTCCACATAGCTTGCTCCTATGATTTGCATTGCCGCTGCCACTGCAAGAATATCACCATTGTCAGACTCTTGTTCCTTCATTTTTCTTACTCGAATATATCTGCCCGGCATTATTTCTTTTTTGTCGATGGCCTGCTTGGCTTCTTCAATCAACCATGGAAAATACTGAAGGGCACTGATCTCAAGGGTTACAGCCTTCCCATCATTGAATCCCATGGCATCTGCCTTTGGCCCGAGGACATTTCGTCTATATTCAGAAATGCTTACGAAAGCACCTTTGTCCCTCATCACTGTCAGCCATTCTAAATCCTTTAGATAGGGCGAATCCATATTCTTAAGCCTTGCCAGAAGATTGGGCAACTTTTTCGCTTCCCTTGCCATATGGTTTATTTCTTCCGGTGTTCCATACTTTTCAACAACCCTAAGAACCTCATTCACCATTTCATTTTCATTACTTTGGAAAAACTTATTCAATTCCTCTACTGCAGAAACATTCAATGCTAGACGGTCTTTTAACATTATTCTTACCTCCTAGATGATGGGAATCTTTTTTCCTTCTTGGGATATTCCATCGGTACCCGCGGCTTGTTATTCAAATTCCTTGAATAGGGCTTCGAAAGCCTCCTTGCTGTCAATGGCACGATATACATGCTTCTCTTCCGGGAATCTCATATTTTTGACATCATCCACATATTCCTTAAAAGCATTGATAATGATTTCCGCTACATTTGCATATTTCTTGACAAATTTCGGTGTAAAGGCCTGGAACATGCCCAACATATCCCCGCATATGATCAATTGTCCGTCGCAGGGGAGTCCTGCCCCTATTGAATATACCGGTATCGTGAGTTTCTTTGCTATGAATTCCGTCAACTCCGGCGGCACAGCCTCAAGGAGCAATGCCCTTGCCCCGGCCTCCTCAATGGCGATGGCATCCAGAATAAGCTCCCTTGCACTTTTTACGTCTCTTCCCTGGGCTTTGAATCCGCCCAATTGTCCCGAGCTCTGGGGCGTTAATCCAATATGGCCTATGACAACGATGCCTGCATCACTGATTGCTTTGATTCTGGTGATAACCCGCCTTCCTCCCTCCAGCTTGACTGCATCCATATCGGCCTCCTTCAGGAATCTGCATGCATTCCTAACGGCTTCTTCGTCGGATACCTGATAGGAGCCAAAAGGCATATCCCCAATGACAAATGTATTGGGAGCCCCCCTGCGTACTGCTTGACAATGGGCTATGCAATCATCCATGGTCACAGGTACTGTCCCTTGATAGCCTAATACAACCATCCCCAATGAATCTCCCACCAAAATCATATCCAATCCTGCCTGCTCTGCAAAAGACGCCATTGGAAAATCATAGGCTGTAATCCAAGTTGCCTTTTCTCCCTTTTTTTTCATTTCGGTTAAGTCGAAAATCGTTTTCTTTTTTGCCATCGATACCCCTCCCGGTATAATATAGTGATCATCATCGGCAGCCCCATGGCCACCGGCAGTTGCTCTCAAAAAATATAATCTTTCGATCCATGGAACTTTACAATGATATGCTTGTCATATTACATTGATTATATCCTGTTTTTTCAATTTTTGAAATATATTTTTTCGAACTTTTCTCAATTTTTCATCATCTCCTGCCCATGGAGTTATTGAAAATCAAATCACCTCTTTTTATTATTTGGACAAGCGGTGCAGATCTGACCATGAAGCCAAATCTTAAGGGTTCGCCGTGAAAACGAAAAGCCCCTTAGGGGATTTCCTAAAGGACTTTTTCTTCTTCCAACACCAAGATTTCATCCCCCATCTTGACAATGCCGTCCTTCAAAACCTTTGTAAAAATACCTTCCGTGGGCATGACACAGTTGCCTACCTGATGGAATATGGCACATTTTGTATGACATTCCTTTCCAATCTGGGTTACTTCTTGGATGGTCTCTCCGATTTTTAATTTTGTCCCCACGGGCAGCTGCCAAAGAGCAATTCCTTCCGTGGTAATATTCTCCGCAAACTTTCCCGTACAAAGTCCTTCTATGCCGATGGCCTTCATTTTTTCAATACTCTCGATCCCTAAAAGACTTACCTGTCTATGCCAGTTTCCGGCATGGGCATCCCCCTCTAACCCATGGTCTGTTCTAAACATCCCTTGGACAATGGTCTTTTTGGGAACACCCTTCCTTTCACTGATGTTGATGGCTACAACCTTACCCTTCAATGCATTCACCCTCCCTTAGATAGGTACCCGATTTGCCTCCAATCTTTTTGACCAGCCTAATATCCGAAATGACCATATTTTTGTCCACAGCCTTGCACATATCGTAAATTGTCAGAGCGGCAACGGATACGGCATGCAAGGCCTCCATCTCTACCCCCGTTTTTCCTATGGTTTTCACGGAAGCTTCTATATGGATACAGGCATTTTTTTCATCTATTTCAAAATCCATATCCACTCCTGTCAAGAATATGTTATGGCACATGGGAATCAGCTCACTGGTTTTTTTTGCCCCCATAATACCTGCAACCTGGGCCACAGCCAAAACATCTCCCTTCTTCATTTTTCTCTCCGCCACCATGGCCAAGGTCTTTGGCTCCATCTGAACGGAAGCCCTGGCGACAGCTATCCGCAGTGTATCTTCCTTACTGCCCACATCCACCATTTTGGCGCGGCCTCTTTCATCTATATGTGTAAATTCCATACTAACCTCCTATACGATACATATCTCTCTCCACAGGCGCATGATCCGACCGATTCAGGGTATGCTGAAGGGGCTTTGCCAGAATAGTCTTCTGGATGATTTCTCCTAAATCCTCCACCCCCGCCCGCAAGGCGGCCTTCACATCCATCTCCTGGTCCCAGTGCAAACAAGGTTTCAGCCGCCCGTCCGCCGTCAGGCGAATACGATTGCAATGCTTGCAAAAATGATTGCTGATGGGATTAATAAAACCAATTTTCCCCTTTCCTCCGGGCAGTTGGTAGTACTTGGCAGGACTGCTTCTGTCCCCGTCATAGACAGGAATGAGTCCTTTTATTCTTTCTTTGGCCGTATGATTGGAAATAAATCGGTTTTTGGCCCAAGCAGCAGCTTGGCCAATGGGCATCAGCTCAATGAAGCGGACTTCCATGGACTCTTCTAAAGTAAGCTTTGCAAAATCTTCTATTTCATCATCATTAAAGTCTCCGATTAGCACCACATTGATTTTTATAGGGCACAAGCCTGCTTTTCGGGCTGCCTCAATGCCTTCCCATACGGCCTTGAACTTGCCTCCCCGGGTAATATTTTTATATCTTTCCTCCCTTAAGGTATCCAAGCTGATATTGACCCTTTTCAGTCCTGCTGCCTTTAGGTCGGAAGCATACTGTCTCAGTAGAATCCCATTGGTGGTCATGGCCAAATCCTTGATTTTTTGCAAGTTTGCAATATTTTCAATGAGTTCTAGAATTCCTTTCCTCACCAAGGGCTCGCCGCCGGTAATCCTCACCTTATGGATGCCCAAATCCGCCGCCGTCTTCACGACCTGGAATATTTCCTCCAAAGACAGGATCTCCCCGTGATGCTTTTTGGCAATACCCTCTTCCGGCATGCAATATTGGCAGCGCAAATTGCAAAGATCCGTCACGGAAACCCGCAGATAATTGATATTTCTCCCCAAAGTGTCTTCCATTGCCTTCACCCCCGTCTCACCAAAGCAATTTCACCCGTATGTTCCAGCTTGTAGCCTCCCATCTCCTCCAAGATTTCTTTAAATTCTTGGGACTGAAGGACCTTGATAAAAATCTCGATCATTTCTTCCTTTAAATACTGCATGGGAACGGCAAAATCATAATCCTCATCACCAATGGGAATGAAATCCAGATCCAAGGCCTTCGCCGCCGACAGAACGCCCACACCCGCATCGGCAGACCCTGAAGCAACGGCCGCAGCCACTGCCATATGGGTCGTCATTTCCCGTTCATAGCCCCAAATCCTTGCCACATCAATACCCCGCCTCTTCAATTCATAATCCGTCAACATTCTCGTCCCCGCTCCCCTCTGCCGGTTTACGAATTGGATATCTTCCCGGACCAGATCCTCGAAGCCCTTGATGTTTTTCGGATTGCCCTTGGGTATGATGAAGCCTTGGATCCGCTTGACTCCTTTGATGAGGGCCACTTCCATATCCGGCAAATATCTCCTGAGAAAAGGTACGTTGTATTCTCCCGTCATCTCATCCAACAAATGGACAGGGGCCATATGGGCTTCTCCCCTTTTTAAGGCCATAATCCCCCCCAAACTGCCCGCATGGGCGGAAGAAAGATGATAATTGCCAGGCTGCCGATGCATCAAATTTCCGATGATATCCAAGATCAAATCATGACTTCCGATGGAGACAATGGTGTTGCGGATCTCTTCCATATCCTTCAGCAGCTCAACGGAAACACGCTCCCCTGCTTCAACGCCCTCGCTGTTTTGGGGAATGATGAGAACTCCGTCGGCCCTCACCAGGGACATGGTGGCCCCCGCCCCTCGGTTCAGCGGGGTAGCAATCAATTTATTTCCCACCATCCCCAATTTCACGCGGACATACTCTTTGTGTTTTAGGGAAGATACAATTCTTTTGGAAACAACGGCTTCTATTTTGGGGCGTGGTGGAATTTCCTGCCCCACATATTTTCGAATCAACGGCTTTGCAAAGGTTTCAAATACAAAATAGGCCGATACGGGATATCCCGGTATCCCTATGACGGGTTTTTCCTTGATGATGCCAAGAATTGCAGGCTTTCCCGGCCGTACGGCAATCCCATGGATCAATACTTCCCCCATCTCCCGTATCAGCTTGACCGTATAGTCCTCTGTTCCCGAGGAAGATCCCGCATTGATAATGATTATATCGTTTTCTTCCACAGCAGCCGTGAGCCTTTCCTGCAACAAATCATAATCATCGTCCACGGGCGAGTATCGATTGGGTTCTCCTCCGTATTCCTTCACTAGGCCTTCGAAAACTCTAGAATTGGACTCGATTATTTTTCCCTCTTCCATTTTTTCGCCGGGTTCGATGATTTCCGAACCCGTAGGCATAATGCCTACCCTGGGCTTTTTATAAACTTCGATTTCCGTAATGCCCCCGCTCAACAGGGCCCCAATGTCTACGGGTCGGAGGGTATGGCGGGCCGGTACGATCATCTCATGGGCCACAATGTCCTCCCCAATGGGACGAATATCCTGCCACGGGGAAGCTGCTTTTATAATTTCAACGGTCTCTTCATCGATCTCTACTACATCCTCAATCATAATGACTGCGTCATAGGGCTCCTTGATGGGATCTCCCGTATCCACATAGATAAAATCCAGATTCCTTTTCAACCGTTTAGGATTTGCTTCTGATGCCCCAAAGGTTACTTTTGCCCTTACAGCAATCCCATCCATGGCAGCAGCATTATGATTGGGCGATGAAAGCTTTGCAAAGACCGGATATGCCGTCACCCTTCCCAAGGCTTCTATGACTTGTACCTTTTCTACAGGAAGGTTTTGAAGAATTCCTTCCAATTGACGAAAATATATTCCCAAGGCTTCCTCTACAGCCACATTGGAAAGATATAGGTTTCGCTCTCTCTTTCTCAAATCGCTTCTCCCCCTATACTAAAATAGTATCACCTTTACCTTCTCCCCTTTTTGAATTCCCTCTTTGTTGGTTTCAATTCGAATGTATCCATGGGATTTTGTCAGAAGGGTGATAGCTCCCGATTTTCCATGTACGGGTCTTGCCAAATATTCTCCATGGACCTCTTCCACCACCACCATCTGATAAGTTTCTTTTCCCGGCGAAGCATGGATGTTTGCATCGGCTTTGGCGTAGATTTCCAACTTTTTCTGTCCATCCAAGGATTGCATTTTTTCCAAAAGATAGGCGGTAAAAATCTGAAATACGATGATTGCTGAAACGGGATGGCCGGGAAGCCCGAAGACAGCCTTGTTTTTTGCCTTTCCTATAATCGTAGGCTTTCCGGGTTTCATGGCAACCCCATGGACAAAAACACCAGGCTCCCCCAGAGAATGGATGACTCTTGCCGTGGCATCCTTTGCCCCCACGGAGCTTCCCCCAGAGATAACCAAAATATGACTGTTTTCCAGGGCTTCTACCGCAGCACGCCGCAGCAGCTCATCATCATCCTTAATGACAGCCCTATAGGTCACGATCGCCCCCAATTCCTTCGCCATGGCCCACAGGGCATAGGTGTTAATATCCCGTATCTGTCCAAATTTTATGTAGGAAAAAGGATCGACAATTTCATCTCCTGTAGAGATAATCGATATTTTAGGTTTTTCAAATACTTTCACATACCTTATCCCTAAAGCGGCAAGGGCTCCAATATCTTGGGACTTTAACCTTCTTCCTTTGGAGAAAAGCAGCTCCCCTGCCCTGATGTCTTCCCCCTTCAGGATCATTCCCTCTCCGGGGGCAACCGACTGATAAACGGCGATGGTTCCTTCATCCAGAGATTCTGCATATTCCACCATCACCACCCCATCTGCTCCCTCCGGTATCATCCCCCCCGTAGGCACATAGACTGCCTCTCCGCTTCTTATCTTCAGATTAGTGCCTTCCCCCATTTCTACCCTGCCGATAACCTGCAAAAATGCAGGCAATCCTTCACCGGCACCAAAAGTATCCTTGGCTGCCACGGCATACCCGTCCACAGTAGACCGATGGAATTCCGGCAAGTCTACGGGAGCATAGACATCCTCGTATAATACTCTGCCCAGCCCTTCTTCAACGGCAATTTTCTCATATGCTAAAACCACATCCTGAAAAAAAACATCCATCTTTGCCCTAGCTTCTTCCACTGTATCCACTTTCAGCAATTCCATGCCCAATCCCCTTCCTAAATGATAATTTCTCCTTCCATAAACCACTTGGTCTTTATATTTCGGGGAGAAAAAATGACTTCCCTCATTTCCCCAAACTCCTCTACCTTTCCTTTATCCATAAACACAATATCTCCGCACAATCTCTTGGCCTGATGAATATGATGGGTAACCAAAAGGATGGTCGTACCTTCTTTTGCGTTTGCCTGTTTTATCATGGATTCCATCACAACCATGGAAGCCGGATCAATATTGGCAGTGGGCTCATCCAAAAGAAGCAAGGCAGGTTTGAATACCAATGCCCTGGCCAAAGCAACCTTTTGGGCCTCTCCTCCCGACAAAGTCCAAGCTTTGCGATAGAGCAAGTCTTCCATTGCCATTTCTTCTGCAAGCTGCCGGACCCTTGTTTCAATTTCTTTTTTTGCCACCTTCCGCAGCATCAAAGGATAGGCTATGTTATAAAATACGGTATCCCGCAGCAAATAAGGCTTTTGAAAAACTACTGTCATATTTTGATATACATCTCCACTGCTTTCCTTCCCGTCATAATAGATTTTTCCCGAAGTGACTCCATCAAGACCGCCTAAAATCTTGACCAATGTACTTTTCCCGGCTCCGTTGGGCCCCATGATTCCACAGAAAGAACCCCTTGCAATCTTCAATTCCTCTATCTCCAAGACCCTGTGCTGCCCGTAGTTTTTCACCAAGTTGCTGATGACAATCTCCATGTTTATTCTCCCCGTTGATAATAGTATAGGATGGTGTTTACCGTAAAGGATATTCCCAAAAGTACCATACCCAGGGCAATGGCCATCTCATAATTTCCCATGCTCTGGAGCATAGTAATGGTTGTGGTCATGACCCTGGTATGGCCTTTGATATTTCCTCCTACGATCATCACTGCCCCCACCTCCGATACAGCCCGTCCATATCCCGTTACAATCCCTGTCAATATATCGATCCGCAATTCTTTCATGAGCAGGAGAAGGGTATGCCGAGAATCTGCACCGAGGGTTTTGGCAAGAATCTGTACCGTTTTCCCTTTTTCCTTGGTCCCATTGTAAACAATACCCGTAATGATGGGTATGACCAGACAGGTCTGGGCAATGATCATGGCAGTAGGGGTATAGACCAAGCCTAAAAACCCAAAGGGTCCTTTCCTGGAGATCAGGAGAAAAACCACAAGCCCTGCAATCACAGGCGGCAAGCTCATCAGGGTATATACAAAACGAATCACAATATTTTTCCATTGAAAATCTTTGATTCCCAGCAGAATACCCACGGGTATCGCCAGGAGAGTTGCAAAAAAAGTAGCCATGAGAGAAACATACAAGGACAAAAAGATGATGCTGTATACCTCCTGATCAAAAGACAGAAGCAGTATGATGGCCTGTTTGCATCCTTCCAGTATTTCTCTCACAGTCATTCCTCCTTGCTATTCAGCATTAGGTATAAATAAGGATTGCCCATAGCTATCTTTGCCAAATGCACCGATAAGCTTCTGTCCTTTTTCGGAAAGAATCCATCGGATCAATTGTTGGGCCCCCTCATGATTGATTCGATCATTCTTATCAGGATTGACAGCAATGATGCCATATTGATTATAGAGCTTGCTGTCCCCCTCCACGACAATCTGCAGGTCTATTTTATCCCTCATAGAAAGGTAAGTAGCCCTATCGGATAAGGTATATCCCAGCATTTCATTGGCTATGAGAATAGTTTCTCCCATTCCTTTCCCCGCTGAAATATACCAATTCCCTTGGGGTGCGATACCTGCCATTTCCCAATATTTCAGCTCTGCCTGATGGGTACCGGAATCATCTCCCCTAGAAATAAACTTGCCTTTCTTCACAGCAATGATAGTTACAGCCCTGACAATATCTTGCCCTGCCCGTTCCTTTATTTTCAACGGATCATCCTTGGGTCCGATCAGCACAAAGTCATTGTACATCACATCAAATCGTTGGAGACCGTGGCCCGCCTTCACAAATTCTTCTTCGGATGCCTTGGCATGGACCAGTAGCACATCGGCTTCTCCGTTTTCGCCTAGCTTCAACGCCTGTCCTGTCCCTACGGCAATCACTTTCACTTCGATTCCCGTATCTTCTTTGAATTTAGACAGCAGATCATCCAACAGTCCGCTGTTCTCCGTACTGGTGGTGGTGGCCATAATCACCGGTGGATTTTCTCCTATATGTACTCCTTCCTGGGCTTTTTCTGTCTTGGCACATGCAGTCGGAAAAAGCAGTGGTAGCATAAAAATAAAAACCAAAATCCATACTTTTTTCCTGTAGCGATCCATTGTCATTCTCCTTCTTTGATTTTCTGCAAAAAGCGTGTCCCCTTTCCAGGCATCAGCGTTGCCAAAATTCCTGCCGGAAGTTGCCATACCGTAAAACGTCATGGGGCAATTTCAGGTCCAGGGCATACAGAATAAAAAAACAATCCCAGAAAGGATTGTTCACGCATTTTGTCAATGATGATTTTTCCTTTCCAAGCACGGGAGGTATAAGAATTTCTTCTTATGCCCATAGGTCATATTCTCATGGTATAGCACGTTAGACAATATGACTCGGAAAAACATATCCCTTATGCAGTTGCAGCCTATATGTTATAAAGATTATAACATCTTTTTGTTTCGAAAACTATATATTTTAAAAATTTTCTGATGAATCTCCCTGTTTTTTTCTTACCTTCCGCCTATTCCATAGCGTTCCATGTCTTCCACCCTATTCAGATTCATAAACATCTCCCACCCGGGACTAAACTGTCTTGCAATCCCTTCTTCTATATATAAAATTTCTGACCCTTTGAGCACCTCATGGATTTTCCTTTGGCCTTTCCGCATATTTTGCTCCATCTTTGGAATAAGTTTCCTGTGATAAAAGCCGTTGAAGGGCTCCAGCCATTCCCCAAATCGGGTAATCAACCCGTCCCTCTCTCGAGACCAACCCCGGATGATTTCCCTCATATAACGGATATAATCCAAATGAATATAGGGCATATCACAAGCAATAACATAGTTGTACAAACTTCCCGAAGAAACCAGCCCCCCATGGATTCCCCCCAAGGGGCCGAAGCCCTTCCACTGATCCTCCACAGCTTTGCAATCATAATCTTTATATTTCTCCGGTTGATTGGTTACCACAATAATTTCCCGGAAGACCTCTTTTAATTTTTCGATCTGAAGGGCTACGATGGTTTGTTTTCCGATGGTAAGAAACTGCTTGTCAAAGCCCATCCTGCTGCTGTTGCCCCCAGCCAATATAATCGCCGTATCCTGATATAGCATTTTATGCTCCTCCCTGTCCACATAAAGACATAACTCATCCTTTAGCGTTCTATGTCTATATTCCATTATAGCATACGCGATCCCCATAAATAAAAATTCCCATGTCCTTGTCGACATGGGGTCTTCATTTATGCCGCTTCTTCTTTTTCCGCCGGCGCTTCCTTCTTATTTTTCTTTATATATACAAACCAGTACACACCACCCACAAAAAGAGCTCCACCGATAATATTTCCTAAGGTAACGGAGAAAAGATTGTTCCAGAAGAAAGAACCCCAGTTTACTTGGGCTAGTTTTTCCGGCGCCAGACGGGACGCTTCAGCCCAAAGAGGATTTCCCTTTGCCATGATGCCGGCAGGGATATAATACATATTGGCAATACTGTGTTCAAAGCCGGAGGTAATGAACAACCATATGGGAAAAAAGATGCCAAGAATCTTGCCTGTTATATCCTTTGCTCCATAGGCTAGCCAGACAGCCAGGCATACCAACCAGTTGCACATGACCCCCAGATAAAATCCTTGGACAAAGGTAAGGCTCACTTTGTAGGATGCAATTTTTATGGTAATGCCCCCCAAGCCGTTGGCACCGCTGTTGAATAATCCCGATTGCACTATCATATAGGCAATAAGAACAGATCCGATAAAATTTCCTGCATAGACAAACAACCAATTTTTAAACATCTGGCTAAGTTTTACTTTGCCGTCTAAAACTCCCATAAAAATCAGAGTATTCCCCGTAAAAAGCTCTCCCCCCGCCAATATCACCAACATCAAACCCGTTCCGAAGATGGCCCCTGCCAGTGCCCTCCCCAATCCGTAGGTTTCCGGTTTCGAAAGCAAATTGAAAGCTGCCATATTGGACCCTTCCGCCGCAAAAGCAATAAAAGCCCCTGCCAAAATTCCCAGCAACAGTTGGTGTACCCATGGCAGTTTTACTTTTTTCATCCCCGTTTGTATGGTAGCTGCCGCAATTTCTGCGGGTATTAGATAGTTTTTCTTATCCATATTCTCCATCCCTTCTTCTGCACTTGTATTTTCACAAGGTACATTCTTCGTATAGTTTACAACTTTAAAATTGAATTTATTTTAAAAGTTGTACTTTTGAATAGCCATTAGCCGTCAGTTGCCCGTTGCCAGGCACCAGTACCGGCAGTTGCCAACAAGACATTTGCTGCACAAAAAAATTGTCTTTGATAAAGGCATCCATTAAACTTTAGGATTGTATCCCTCATAAATAAAATATATGGATCTGCCGTCACCAAAACGTCGAATATTTTTTTTGGCAAATTTTCATTCATTCTCTCTACCCCTTGGGTTATAATGAAAGTGAAGCAATTCCAAAATTGAATACTGCTTGTTCGGATCAATCAATTTTCTGTCATAACTTCCAGTTGCCAACCTCTAGCATCTGGCAACTGGCAATAAGGGAGGAGATCCTATTGAAAACCATGGATACCCTAAAGGAAAAACCTTATATATGCCGGTCCCATGAACGCTGTAGACAAATGGGCATTGACATGACAAGAATTTTCAGCAGCAAAATGATAGCAGGCGATGTACTGCAGAAAAAATTAGAAGAAAAACGAGAACTGATTATCACTGCCGAACCCTTTATGAATCAACTGTACAACTTTGTGAAGGGCTCCGATTTCTTTTCCATCCTGACCGATGAGGAGGGCTGCATTCTTAGTGTCATTGGAGATGAGGGAATCCTGTCGGAAGCCTTTGATTTAAAAATGATTCCCGGCGCCTACATGGACGAGCAGCATATAGGCACCAATGCCATGGGTACTGCCCTAGCCGAAGGAATACCTGTCCAAGTATCTGGAAGCGAACACTTTATACAAGCCTATCACCGTTGGACCTGCTCTGCCTCCCCCATCAGAAATCCAGAAGGAAAGATTATCGGTACCCTGGATCTGACAGGCTACAGTGCCCTGGTGCACTCCCATACCTTAGGGATGGTAGTGGCTGCTGCCAATGCCATTGAAAAAATGCTGGAAGTAAAGAGCTATACGGACCAGCTGGTGCTGGCAAAGCAACACATTGAAACAATTATTGACTCTATCCCTGCAGGGATTCTCACCTGTGACCTGAATGGCTCCATTCAATTGGCCAATCAATATGCTGCGGAGATGTTCGGTTTCAGAGAAAAGGAAATATGGCGAATGAAAATCTGGGAGTTGTTTGAAGGATGGGAGATAGTACAATCCACCCTCTCTGCCAAAGGAAGCTTTTTGGATGAAGACGTCTATGTAAATGCCCGCAAAAACAAGCTTCAGTTCAGCCTTAGTGCTTATCCTATCATCGATAGAGAAGAAAATCTTCGAGAAATCATTTGCGTATTCAAAGAAGTAAAAAAAGCTCGAAAGCTGGCAAATAAAATTATGGGACGTCAAGCCATCTATACCTTTGATAAAATCATAGGAAGAAATGAAAGATTTCTCCAAACCATAGAATATGCCAAAAAAATTGCCGACAGCAAATCTACTATTCTCATTTTGGGAGAAAGCGGCACCGGAAAGGAAATCTTTGCCCAATCCATTCACAATCACAGCGGCCGCAGGGACGAACCTTTTGTCGCCGTCAATTGTGGTGCCATTCCACGAAACCTCATCGAATCGGAATTATTCGGATATGAAGAAGGCGCTTTTACCGGTGCCAAACGGGGTGGAAACCCTGGAAAATTTGAAGTTGCCGACGGCGGCACCATTTTCTTGGATGAGATCGGTGAAATGCCTTTGGAAATGCAGCCCAATTTATTGCGAGTAATCGAGGAGGGTGTCATCACCAGAATTGGCAGCACAAAACAAATTCCCGTAAACGTAAGGATTATTGCCGCTACCAACAGGGATCTGCGTCAAGAGGTGGAAAAGGGCAATTTCAGGAAAGATTTGTACTACCGCCTCAATGTCCTGCCCATCTATCTATCTCCTCTGCGGGAACGAAAGGATGATATTCCTTTGTTGATGGAATACTTTATAGGAATCGTCTCCCGGCGTTTAAACAAACGGACGGTAAAAATCCCCCCGGAATACATGAGGCATTTGATGGATTATGATTGGCCGGGCAACATCCGGGAATTAGAAAACATTGTAGAACTGATCATCAACACCGAATCCTTGCCCCAGGACCTGTATAAGAAAAACCTCAGCTTCCAGCCCCACCCTGAGAAAGACGTGGAGGATTGTCTTCAATTGGAACACATGGAACACCAGCACATTCTCTATGTCTTAAAAAAATTTAAGGGAAATATTTCCGTCGCCGCGGAAGCTCTGGGCATTGGCAGAAATACTCTTTATCGGAAAATCCATAAATATAAAATTGATTGTTCTATTTTTGAACAATGTTCTGATTTGGAACAATCCTCTTTTTCGATGTATGTTCCATTTTAGTACATTTTCTTTTACCATCCCTGCTCCCGCAGGGATTTTTTCTTTGGCACTATCTTTGCATCTTTAGGTTGTTGTCAGAAAATTTATAAAATAATAAAGGGGGATGTTTATGTTTGGCTATGCAGGAAAGATTTTAAGAATCAATTTAAAGGAGAAACAGTGGAGGATAGAGCCTCTGGACGTGGAAAAAGCTACAAAATACATCGGCGGCAGAGGTTTGGGTACAAAAATTCTATCGGAAGAAATTCATCCGGAAGTAGACCCGCTGAGTCCGGAAAACAAATTGATTTTTATCACGGGTCCCTTAACGGGAACACCTGCACCCACAGGGGGAAGGTATATGGTGGTGACAAAATCTCCCCTGACCGGCACGGTAGCCTGTTCCAACTCCGGCGGATACTGGGGAGCAGAGTTGAAATTCTGCGGACTTGACATGATTATCGTAGAAGACAAAGCCGATTCTCCTGTGTACATCAGTATCGAGGATGACCGCATCGAGATTAGGAATGCTTCTCACCTTTGGGGCAAGCTGGTATCGGAAACCACAGAAATCCTTGAACAGGAATGTGCAGAGAAGGCAAAAATCCTTACCATCGGCCCTGCCGGTGAAAGGTTGTCAAAAATTGCCTCCATTATGAATGATTATGACCGTGCTGCCGGCCGTTCCGGTGTAGGTGCCGTGATGGGTTCAAAAAATTTAAAGGCAATTGTGGTGAAGGGAACAAAAAAAGTTGAGCTGTCCCTGCCTGAGCGGTTCAAGGAAATCGTCTCCCTCTGCAACCGGAAGATCCGTGAAAACGGTGTCACCGGCCAAGGGCTTCCCGCCTATGGCACAGCAGTTCTTGTAAACATTATCAATGAAAACGGTGTATTTCCTACAAATAATTTTCAAACCGCTTATTTTGACAAAGCTGAAGAAATCAGCGGTGAAACCCTTGCAGAAAAATATCTGATCAAAAAGGATCCCTGCTACCGATGTCCTATTGCCTGTGGCCGCTACTGCAAGGTAGATGATATTGAAGGGGGAGGTCCTGAATATGAGACCATCTGGGCCTTTGGTTCCGATTGCGGCGTATCCGATCTCGGCGCCATCATCAAAGCCAACTACTGGTGCAATCAGATGGGCCTGGATACCATATCGGCAGGTGCTACCATTGCTGCCGCCATGGAGCTGTATGAGAAGGGGTTGATTCAAGAAGAAGAATTGGACGGTGTATCCCTTCAGTTCGGCGATGCCGACGCCATCATTGCATGGACCAAACGTATGGGTTTGCGGGAAGGTCTGGGAGATAAACTAGCCGAAGGCTCCTATCGGTTGTCCGAAATGTACGGTGTTCCGGAATATTCCATGACCGTAAAGAAGCAGGAACTTCCTGCCTATGACCCCAGGGGAATTCAAGGCCATGGCCTGCAGTATGCTACTTCCAACAGGGGTGGTTGCCATGTAAGAGGGTATTTAATCTCTCCGGAAATATTAGGTCTGCCTGAAAAATTAGACCGCTTTTCTCTGGAAGGCAAAGCCCAATGGGCAAAGACATTCCAAGATTTAACGGCTGTCATTGATTCCGCCGGTCTGTGCCTATTCACTTCCTTTGCCATGAATGCCCAGGACTACAGCGACCTGCTCAATGCCGCAGTTGGTACAGATTTTACCCCAGAGACAATTTTAGAAACAGGCGAAAGAATCTGGAATATAGAAAGATTATTTAATCTGCAGGCAGGCATTGACGGTTCTCAGGATACCCTGCCGAAGCGCCTGCTTCATGAGGCGATTCCGGAAGGCCCGTCAAAGGGTAGCGTCCATCGCTTGTCGGAGCTTCTTCCCCAATATTATGCCTTAAGGGGTTGGGATGAAAAGGGAGTTCCCACTCCGGAAAGGTTAGGAAAGCTTGAAATTATTCCTGAGGAAGGAGCATCACAGCAAGAGGCGGCAGCCGGAAACAAGGAATCTTTATAGAATCTCAAGGGTTCCCGAGCACTCTGTTACTTTGTCTCCAGTTTGAAGGGCTTCCATAGGAGGCCCTTTCTTTTGAAAGTTCTGAAAAAGATTTTGTTCCTGGCCCCATGGGTTGTGGTTAGAATTCCTTATGAAATATAGTATCTATAGTTTTGCACAAAAGAAAGCCCTTAAAGTTCCTTAAAGTTTCACCTTAGCACTGTTATGAAGCAATAGAAAGTATAGCATCTTTTACGGACGTATTTTTCTCTACTTCTTGATCTAATGCGG
>NZ_LOEE01000014.1 GCF_001562415.1 Thermotalea metallivorans
GTTCAAGAACCTCCCAACCGTTGATTTTAATGGGGTTTTGTCACTTCTATTATATCACAGAGAGGGGGCTTCTTGGACTTTTTTATTGCCCAAAACTATTGATTTTTCAATATTCATCGCACATCAACTTTGTGCGAAAGTTGATTTAAAACTTTAACCTATGAATTTACTAATACAATAATATCCGAAAATAGTGTCTCTACTTAACTATCTAAATCGACAATAAAATGCACCGTCTATATAAGTCAAGCCTTAAACAGTAAAGAAGAGTATCTTAATATCTTGTAAATCCAACGCAGTTATAACCGCTTTGATGCGCTTCAAAGTTATAATTAGTATCATTAATGTTAATACACACATCCTTACAGGTGCTTACTGTCATTCCCATATCACGAGCGATCAGTTTTAATTTTTTGAATTCTTTTTCTAAGTATGAAGAGTCTGCATAAAATCTTGTAACCGTCTTACCTCCAGGTAACCTCCACTCAATTGGTTTTATGTTATTAATGTCAAATAATTGCTTTAATCTTTGCTCATGTTTCGGCAACAGTTCACACATTCTATTTAGGCAATCAACGGATAACTTTAGCACTTGAACAGAGGCATGCTTAATTCCTGAATCTAAGTAGCGATTAAAAACTTTCTGTGCATATGTGTTATCTTCATCTATAGGTAAATATGGTGCAACAATACCAGTAACCCTAATGCCATTCTTTGAGCAGAATTCAGCAAATTCTAATCGTTTTGTCGAAGGTGGTGCTCCTGGCTCTAATACCGCCTCTACTTCTTCATCTGGAAGTCCTGAGGATATTATAATTTGATTCTTTTCTTTAGATTTTATTAGTAAGTCCTGAATTTCTTTAGGAGGCAATCCTGCTTTTGTAAGAATATAATACCTCACACTTTCTTCGTTTAAGATTTTCAATATACTTTCTGTCATTCCACTCTCTATTAGACATGGTGAAAAAGCATCTGTTTTTGGTGAAAAATTGAAAATGAGACTTTCTTTATTCTTATGATTAGTAATATATTCTTTCAAGTAGCTTGGATAATCTTTGTAGATCTTTACTGGTATATGTTCTTCTGTTTCATATTGTGAGTACATTGAACAATATCTGCAAAGAAAATCACAGCCGATTGCAGGGTTTAGCTCGTGTGCATTAAAACAACTTGATGTCTGCCTAAAATCAGTTATTTCTTCAGCCCCCTCTAATCCATAAACAAATTGATAATCAATACCCTTTGATGATTTTAAATTTTCCATAACGATACCTCCCTAATTAAAATTGTATTTGCATTCAATAACCCTTCATATAATGTTTTCTGAACTGTACTCAAGCACCTCTATCTCCTCTTTATACTGTTTCTGAAAGTGAATATCTGATGCTGGTAAATTTTTATTTTTCATTTTATATATTAGAGCTATTAAATTTAAATAAATTTGGTAACAACGATAATTTAATTTACTTTCCGTAGTTACTAATAAAGGAATCATCTTGCGCGTACTAGCCATTCTAAAACCAACTATGCCGCATTGAATTCTTATTGCTCCACCTGGAAAGGGTCTAAAAGTTAATTGTCCATCATCAGATCTTTGGACAAATCTTATTTCGTTACCTATTAAAGAGTTAAGTAATTCATCTGATTTTCTAACGCCGGCTTCGTATCTACCAAGTCTATCTCCAGCCTCTTCAAAGGTACAATCTCTTCCAAGAAATCTTATGATATTCAAATGCTCTTTTACTCCGAATTGTGCTTTCTTATGATATTTAACTTTTTCAAGGTTAGAGGACCAATTACAATGTTCTGATTCAACAAGTAAGTAAACAATACTATCCATATTAAGTAAACTTATAAGTGCTCTAAACTTTTCACAGTAAGACAACGTCTTATCAATCGGAATATCATTAACATAATTGGCTACTACATTATCGATAACAATAGTGAACTTTATAGCAGGGGGATAAAATGGCTTTATTTTGTTATACAGTTTTTTTATTTGGTAAAGAAGTAAGACCTCCCCAAGGTTAATATCAAAACTAATAGAAGGTTTATCTACACTTGTACTTGCATGGTAGCCCCCTCCCAAATCAAGATATAAAGGAATGGTTTCGTATTTAGATACATGCCTTGTAATTATTTCATTGATTCTCGGTATATGATGCTGTACATTTTTCGTTGATTGATAATTAAAATCTCTTGAAAGCAATATTTTAGCTATTTTATTTGCGACTGTATAATCTTTACAGATGATTTCTTTTTCGTTTGTTATATTTGCTTTTTTAACTATATTCTCCACTTCTTCATTTTCTTGATATAATATAAAGTTAAGTTTTTCTTCTAAGTAACCTACTATTTCTTCATAAATAAAAGAATCACCAATATTATCCTGATTTGTGTTATTATGTTCTACGCAGATTACCTCGTAAATACATCCCCTTGGATCATTGCAAATTTCATGCATGTATCCATCCCCCCTTGATTTATTTCATCTGCTCATATTTCTCTGATAAATTTTTTAGATTTGTTAGTGTTTTGTAAAACTATTCCAATAATATCAATATTTTGTTTGTTTGTCAATATGGGGATTTATATTTTTTACTTATGCATTTATTGGAATTTTTATTCTTTGAACTTACTTTTCTCACCTAACCCACATACAATTTGAATTCAGATGATATGTTAATATTATCTAATAGAAATCAATAATAAAGGTAGTACCAGAGAAGATGCAATTCTCTAGTACTACCCCTTAATTTACAAAGTATACAGTGTGTTTCCAAATCTTATATTTTCTTTAGAACATTACTTCTTGCTAAATATAAGTATTCCAGGATTAAAAAATCAGTTGTTTGTATGGGCTTAATTGGCACAGTGGAGCAGGAGCACACTCTCGGTAGCTAACTACACTCATTTGATATTTTTCTACAGGTCTCAAGTTACTCATTACATCATCGCTTCTAATGCAAAATTATCTTATATATGCTCCACCCTTTGTCGTTCTTGTCTCATTATTTTCAAATCCGATCTCCTTAGAACCTTTTAAAAATTCTTTAAGAGATTGCTTTGTTGTTAAACGTCAGAATAAATTCATTTGATTGACTACAAAAACAGCAGAATAAAATCTTAACTGTCAATACTTTAAACAAAAAGGAGAAGGGGAAAGCAGCCAAGCAAAACAATCTTTCCCCTAACAACAATATATTACTATGATAAGTATAGGCAATTTTCCTGAAAATATAACTAAAGGTTTGCTGTCAAGAGAAAAAAATATTCAACATATGTATGGATGCCCTTCCTGCGGTTATGAGGGTATGCTTCATCGTCATGGGCACTATGATAGAAATGTAGTGACCCTTTATCAGCATTTTGTCATAAGTATTCAGCGTTTTCAATGTCCTTCATGTAAAAAAACATATTCTCTTCTTCCTTCCATGCTTATTCCATATTTCGTTTATTCCTTTGATTTCGTTATTTTTTGTCTGTACTGCATATTTTCATTATCTGAAAAAGCAAGTGATGTCTGCAGATTCCTTGGTGATTGCAATAAGCAATGTTTCATAACAGCTTCTTTGCCTTCTTTGATTCTTTTTACTATGATTCTGATTTGTCAGTGTTTTCAGCAGATGAGGCTGCTGCTGTACTTCTTTCCAAAATACTGTGTTTTAACAGCCAGCGTTCCTTCCATTATGAATTTTTTAAAAGGATGCCAAAATATTTTCTCTCTTCATAGGTTATCCTATCTTTTCCGGGCATTTCTATGCCCATTTTCAGATTTTTGAGTAAGTTTTCGTGTTTTTGTAGGTTTTTTTATTTCATTTTCCAAAGATAATGCAATTTATTTGCCCCTGTTTTTGTTGTTTTCCATGTGCTTAATCTATCTTGGAGCATCCCACAGAGCTTTTTACTGTTAGAGTAGGTCTAGGCAGCGTTTTTTTTGTTCATGCTTTTAGTAATCTAATTTCATGAGGAGGTTTTTTTCTACTCATAGCTAAAGCTTTTTGGAATCCCCGATAGAACCGGGGGTTATCGTTACACAAAAAAACTCCTTGATTTCAAGGAGTTTAATGCTATATATAATTTACTGCATATCTTTCTTGGTTTTCTTCTACAATACCTTCATCGGTAAGAACCAAAATTCGATCGGCTCTCCTGATCGTTGCGAGACGGTGGGCAATCACCAGCGTTGTTCTGTTTTCGGAAAGCTCATGGAGAGATTCTTGAATGACCTTTTCCGTTTCGTTATCTAAAGCGGAAGTAGCTTCATCCAAGATAAGAATGGGGGGATTTTTCAGAAAGATTCTTGCAATGGAAATTCTTTGTTTTTGTCCTCCCGACAGTTTCACGCCCCTCTCTCCAATGTAGGTATCGTAACCATTTTCCAAAGACATAATAAACTCATGGGCATTGGCCTTTTTGGCCGCTTCTATAATTTCCTCATCGGTGGCGCCGATTTTCCCATAGGCTATATTTTCCTTTACCGTACCGGAAAAAAGAAATACATCCTGTTGAACAATGCCGATATTTTCCCGAAGGGATTTCTGGGTGATTTTCCTGATATCTATATCATCAATCTCAATCCTCCCCTGGTCTACTTCATAAAATCTTGGAATTAGACTGCACAGGGTTGTCTTTCCTCCTCCCGAAGGCCCCACCAAGGCCACGGTTTCCCCAGGATGAATTTTCAAACTGATATTTTCCAATACCTTTGCCTTATTGTTATAACTAAAGGTCACCTGGTCAAATACGATTTTCCCGTGTACTCTCCCGATGGCCTTTGCATCGGGATCATCCACAATATCCGGTTCCAGGTCCATGAGTTCTACAAAGCGGTGAAATCCGGCCATCCCCTTCTGGTAGTTTTCCACAAAGGCCGTAATCCTTCGAATAGGCTGCAAAAACATGGAAATATAGAGTAGAAAACCTACCAACTCTCCTATGGTAAGCTGATCATAGTAGTAAAAAATGCCTCCAAAAATCACTACTACCAGATGAATCAGGTTAGAAAAAAAATTAATGCCTGAAAAAAACTGTCCCATCACTTGAAATGCATTTTCCCTGGATTTTCTGAAATTGGCATTTCCCTCTTCAAACTTTTCCTTTTCATACCACTCATTGGTAAAGGATTTCACCACCCTTACCCCAGAAATACTATCCTCTACCCGGGCATTGATATCCGCTACCTTTAGCCGCATATCCCGGAAGGATTTCTGCATTTCTTTGTTTTTGCTGATGGCAAACCACAACATTAGGGGAACCACGGAAAAAACAATCAGCGCCAAAGGCCAATGGATCGTCAGCAAGATTATAAAAGAACCCAATAGAGTAACGGTTGCAATAAACAGGTCTTCCGGTCCATGATGGGCAAGTTCCGAAATTTCGTTTAAATCATTGACCAATCGAGACATGATATGCCCCGTTTTGGTATTGTCAAAATAGGTAAAAGACAGCTTATGGATATGATCAAACAGGTCTTTTCTCATATCATATTCCATTCTGACTCCTAAAACGTGCCCGTAATAATCCACGATATAATTGAGCAGGGCCCTGGCGATATACAAGAGAAACAGCCCCAAACCTGCCCATAGGATCACCTTAAGATTCTTTTGGGGCAGCAAATCATCCACCATTTGTCTCACAACGATGGGAAAAACTAAATCCATTCCAGCCATCAAAAATGCACAACCAAAATCCAGAAAAAACAAAGGCAAATGCCCACGATAGTATTTTGAAAATCTCTTTAGCATAGTCAATCTCCTCTTCAAAAACATACTTCGTTCATCTAAATATTATACCACATTGTTCTATTCAGCAGCTTACTTCTTTCCATCAAGCATGGGTATCTTTTTTCTGCGTTTGCAGACATGTCCTTGCCATTTGCCTTCCTGTTTTTTCTATTACTTTATCCGATAGACTATACAAAATCTGTTTCATCATTCTCCCTTCCCATCATGCATAGATATCTGAAAACTCTATTCGGACTCGTTCTACCATACTCTGCCCCGTGCTGTTCTCTTTTTCTGCCATGATTTCATCCTCTTGGAGAATTCGCACCGGAAATTGCATAATAAATTCACTTCCCCTATTTTCTTCACTCTTCACAAAAATAGTTCCTCCCTGCATCTCCACTAAGGATTTTACAATAGACAATCCAATACCGCTTCCTTCATGATTTCTTGTAAGAGATTTATCCACTTGCCTGAATCTCTCAAAGATAATCTTTTGTTTATCCGTCGGTATCCCAATCCCCGTATCCTTTACAGAGATTTGAACCGTCTCCCCTTGATCCTCAATGTTGACCTGAATACTGCCACAGGTCCTTGTGAATTTGACAGCATTGGAAAGAAGATTCAGCATAATTCTCTCCATGCTGTCAGGGTCGCAAGCCATGATCTTTTCTTCCACATCTGTATCAAAGATTAGGCTGATTCCCTTATTTTCTATGTATTCCGCCACAGACAAAGTAATATTTTCTATAATATTTACGATATTATGATTTTCCATGCGGATTTGAAAATAGCCGGAGTCGATTTTAGTAATATCAATTAAGTTATTGATCAAACGCAATAGCCTGTTTCCATTTTGTTTCATCATATAAAGATACTTGTAATATTTTTCCCTGTTTGCTTCATCCACACAGCTTTCCGGCATCAGATATAAAAGCTGCAGGCTAGCCAGAATCACATTCAACGGCGTCCTCAATTCATGGGATATATTAGAAAAAAACTCCATTTTGACGATATCATATTCCAAAGCTTCACTTAACAGTTTTGTGTTTTCCTCTACAGTTTTCTGCAGGAATTCTGCTTGCTTGCGCTCAGTAATATCCCTTGCAAAGGTCAAAAACATATTCTTGCCCTTATAAGGAAACAGCGTAGTCGTTACTTCCACATTCGCTTCACTGCCATCCATCCTTATAAATTTCCTTTCTTTTAGAGGAGTAAAACCTCCCTTCTCCCGAGCCAAATGTAGTTTTTTTCTTACATCTTCTTTATCCATCGGATGGATCCCATCCAACACAGGTTTTCCGATAAGCTCCTCCGCCGATTTTGCACCCAAAAGCTCTATCCCGGCAACATTTACAAACTCCACCCTGTTTCCATCATGAATAAAAATCCCTATAGGCGAAAGCTCCACCACCCTTCGATATCTCTCCTCACTTTCTCGGAGTGCTTCCTCCACATATTTTAATTTCTTAATATCCTGTGCATAGACTAAAAAATCTCTTATCTGCTTCATTACCTTTATCATGAAAACTTTAAACCCCCCCTATATTTACCTTTTTCATTTGCAATGCTGTAATACTTCTTTATTCGATATCTCCAAACACTTTCCTCCTGATCCTACGTCCATATGTTATGTTTTGTTGCAAACTCCTATTTTTCCTTTCAAAAACAGGAAAACTCCTCCAGATAAATCCAGAGGAGTTTTCCATTAGATATCTTCTTTTTCTTCTTCTTTTTGTTTCCTATTCGCCTGCCACTTCTTCAGTATTTTCAGTTTGATCGGTGCAGCGATCACTGCAAGCACAATCAGTAGAATCCACCATTTCCATTCCATTTCCTTTCCCTCCTTATACAAATCCTTTTTTCATTCTTCCCCTGAACAGTAAAAACATGATGCAAGTCAGCCCTAAAATCCACGCAGCATACACTCCTATTTGGCCCCAGGTAAGGGAATTCTTCATAATTCCGTCAAATCCCAGGAAAGACCAGTAGGTAGGAATCCAATATACAAAAACTTGTTTGTCCGGCGGCAGCATCAAAGCGCCGATCACCGATGCCCCCAAGGGCAGCAGCAGTATCTTCATATTTGCAATGCCCGCAATTTGGTTGCTGCTCATGGCCCCTATCAAAAATCCTGTGATAACAGTAATAGACGAGCTGACAAGGGTCATGACAAAAATCATCCCTTTGTTTATATACCATATATCTAAAATCCACAAAATCAAATATACCATAGCCAAAGGAAGAAGCATGCCGATGATGCTCTTTCCTATAATAAATTCAAACCGACGCATGGGTGTCACATTCAAAGCGTTCAACGTATGTCCATCCTTCTCTTCAATCATATTGAAGCCTATCACCGCCCCTGCCAGTATCAGCACAGTTAAAATCAGTGTTGCTGCTCCTATTCTGGCTACAGGAGAGCGGGTATAGCCGAGATCACGCACAGAAAAATCGACGTCAATATTTTGAGGACTGATCATATCCCGTATAATCTTTTGAGGAATTACCTTGGTATCATGGGCTTCATTGCCTTCAAGGATAATTTGAAAATTCCCTGATCCATCCTTTGTAATACCCGCAATATCATCGGCTCCCCTTACTCTTTTTTCCAATTCCGCCCTATCTCTATAAATTTCAACACTTCCATACTGTTCCAACCTTCCAATAACATCGCTTCCGATCCTCCCATCCACGGCAAACTGCAATGCTGCAGAATTGGCACTGGGTACAAAAAATCTAAAGATCAGGGCGAGGATAATCGGTGCCACCATCATATAAAGCAAGATAAATTCCCTGAAACTACTGGACAAATCTCGGCGGAATATGGCCCATATTCTTCTCATTTTCCCTCACACCTCCTAATCCCTTCGAATGCTGAAACGATAGGCAGCCACTGCCCCCATATATCCAAGAATGCTAAAAATAGCTAAACCGAGCAGAGTAGTATATACAATCCCTGTACTTCCAGTAGGAAACAATATTTCCCTTGCTGCAAAAAGTAGGGGATAGGTGGGAATCATTTTTACAAAGGTTGGTGCAAAACTTGGAAAATAATAGGACATAAAAGGCAATGACAACAGAATGGCAATGACTATAATCCATACACTGGCCTGGGAGATATTATCAAAGAAACTGGCAATGAGTAAGCCCAATATAGCTGCGGCAATACTTCCCAAAGCAACAAACAGCAAAGTCCAAAAATAACTTACGGAAGGACCCAAGGTAGGAACAACCAGCACCACTGCTGAAATGCATCCCATGAGCAGCATCAGGGTGATCTTAGATGCCAAGTACTCGAGAATTGTTCCCGGTGATACCAGATAAGCCCGAAGGGTTCCCTCATCCTTTTCCATAAAAATCAATGCCGCAATTAAGAAAAATCCTAGGAGAATCGACTCCATCACAATAAATATGGGGATCATCGTATGGCGGAAAGGTATTTTTTCGATCTCCTTTTCTTGATTTAAAAATATTGTTTTTACTTCCATACTTCCCTGCAATTTATTTCGAAGATCATCCTTCATCGATAATATCAGGGCATTTGTAACCTTCTCATTCTCATGGCCCTGCAAAATAAATGTGATATGGGGCTTCTTGTTCATCTCCCTGATTACCATACCTAAACTGTTAAAATTCTTTTCCATGCCAGATTCAATTTCTTCAATGGAACCTACTCCATAGACATTGCTATGCTTTCTTTTTGTTTCTTCCAGCATTTGATCAATAATGGGTTTCATTTCCCCATCATACTCCATCAGATAATACACTGACGGTTTTAAAGAAAGTTCCTCCGGTATCAAAAAATTTGTCAACCCTACAAAGAGCAGGGCTACCCCTACGACAACCACAAAGAAATAGTTTCTAAAGGCTGTTAAAATATCTTTTATCACCAATCCAACGTATCTTTGAAGCATTTACTTTAACCCCCTCCCCGTTACCTTGATAAAGATCTCCTCCAGGGTCGCTTCTTGGGAATGCATGGTTTCAATATTCCCTTCATCGATTAGTCGATTTAACCGTTTTCTGTCCTTTTCTTCCACCATGGATAAATATTCTTTTTTCACCATGCCTCCCTCTTTATATTCTACCAGCACCATCCTTTCCCCGTATTTCAGCTTCAGATTCCTTGGAGAATCGATAAGTTCAATTTTGCCATCATTGATAAAGGCAACCCGATCACAAAGTTCGTCGGCAATATGCATGTTGTGGGTAGTTAAAAAAATCGTGGCGCCTTCCTTCCTCTTTTGCCATATGATTTCTTTAATCTGGCTGGCCGTATTGGGATCCAGACCTGAAGTAGGTTCATCCAAAAACCACATCTTCGGTGCATTCAACATGGACCTTGCAAAGACCAATCGCTGCATCATTCCCTTGGAATACCCTCCGGCCCGTTTGTTGGCCGCCTGCTCTAATCCCACCATCCTCAAAAGCTTCATAGGATCCTCCGTGGGTACACTGAACATTTTGCGGTAAAACTCCAAATTTTCTAATCCTGTCAACTTTTTATAGATATTGGGTTGCTCAAAGGATACGCCGATAATATTAAACAACTGCTCCGTGGGCTTTCTGATGTCTATATCAGCAATCCGCACCTCCCCTCTTTGCAGAGGAAGAAGACCGATCAATATCTTTTGGGTAGTAGACTTCCCTGCTCCGCTGGGTCCCAGAAAACCAAATATCTCCCCCTTCTCAATCTCAAAGTGAATGTCCTGCACTGCGTAACGGTTATCATTGGTATAAGAATGATACAGATTTTTTACCGTCAACATGCTATTCCCCCTCCTTTTTTGCTTTAATGCCATTTTCAATTACATAAAGCATTTTGTCTACGACATCCATCATCTCCATCAGGTCATCTTTTTTCTTTTCTTTTAAAAAATATTCCGATATGGAGAGATTCATGGACATCACCAGCACAGCCACCAATTCCACATCAATCTTAGGGTCTATTTCTCCTTTTTGAATTCCCCTGATCAGCAAGCCTTGAAATAGCTGCTGCCCTTTATATTTTGAATCTCCTAATATTTCTTCCATCAACTTTCGATCATTATCTTTCATAAACCGGTCTGCAATGGCAGAAAGTTTAGGATGTTCTTTTGCAAACCGAATTCCTGTAATATAAAGTTCCCGTATCATCTGAAAAAAGTTTAAGGTTTCTAAATCCTTCAAGATATGGCCCAGATATTCCAGCTTCTTTTCACCGCTTTTTTCAATAATATATTTAAACAAATCTTTTTTATCCTCAAAATATTGATAAAAACTTCCTTTTGCTATTTCTGCCTCTTCTACAATCCGATTAATGCTGGCCTGATGATAGGAATATTGGACAAACTCATCAATGGCTACCTGTAAAATTTTTTCCCTTTTCTCCTCCGGCAAATTAAAAAAAGTACTCTTTGGCATTTTCTTCCTCCTATTCCCTCAAATATGACCGTACAGTCATATTCCCTTTTTAAAAATATGACTTCTTGGTCATATGACTCTTTAGTCATATTGTACGCCCATTTCCTTTCTTTGTCAATCCCTTATCTTGATATTTTTCTTGTTCCTTATAAATTTATTTATACTCCACCTTCCCACATCTTCTTTCTGAAACAGCGGCATCGCTGCCGTTCCTTCTTTTTACCTCTTTGATAGGAAAATCCTTCTATATCGGTTATTTTGCTGCAGGACAAAAACATTTTATACCTAATAAGCAGCAAACCCACCGATATTTTTATCGGTGGGTTGGTTATTTATTCCCTACTGGATTTTTCTTCTGCATTGGGTTGTTTGCCTATATAATTTGCTATGCGGTTTATCAAGGATGCCATCTGGGCCCTTGTAATGGCCTCTTTGGGACGAAAAGTCCCATCGGGATACCCGCTGAAGATATGATTTTGCGTCATTTTCATAATAAAACCATAGGACCAGCTGTTCTCTGGTACATCCGGAAACCTTCCTGCATCCCATGGGGACAAGTTTAATTCCGGGATGATTTTATCCAGCATGGCAGCCATTTGTTCCCTTGTCACCGGTTCATCAGGAGCAAATCTTCCGTTTCCTATGCCTTGGATCAGGCCGTATTGCTTGGCTGTTTCGATATCCTTCTTGGCCCAGTGATGATCCGGTACATCAAGGAAGCTTCCACCATTTTCTGTCTGCTGCAGCCCCAAAGCCCTCACGAAAGTTGATGCCGCTTGGGCCCTTGTCAAAGACCTATTGGGTGAGAAAAGCGTGCTGGACACTCCCCTCATCCAGCCCTTATTCTCCACTGCCAAGATATCCTCTTGAGCCCAATGTCCCTGTATATCTGAAAAATATTTTCCATTCAGCCATAGGCTGTAGTAGTGCCACGTATTCTCCGGCTCTTGCCCCAAACTCCAGCTTCCCGTACCTTTCAGATTATATTTTTGTACAAGTCTGAGCTTCGCCTTGATGGATGCCTCATTTTCATACCATATGGTATAAGTCCCCGGAGCAAGTTCTCTGCCTGAGACATAAACTTTTGGATCTTCTGGCTTTACAGTAATTCTTGCCACAGGAGATTGAACCGTTTCATGGAAGGTTATCTGTCCGTTATATTTTTCCACAAGGCTTTCCACCATATTTAAACTGATTCCATATCCTCCATAGGTTTCTCCGTCTTTCCAATATCTGCCGAAAAACGGGATGCCCAATACAATTTTCTCCCTAGGTACTCTTTCCAAGGCATATTGGATGGATTTCTCCACAAAGTTTATGCTGGCAACAGGTCCTGCAGGTCCACCGGCATAACTTTCATCATAAGCCATTACCATCAAATAATCACTATATTTTGCCAACTCTCCATAGTCATAGGCTGCCTGCCACCCCTTGGTAAAACCTCTTGGATTTGCTGCCACAGCAACAGAAACCGATTTGTTGGAGGGCAGCTTTTCCCTCAATATCTTTACAAATTCCGTGTAAGCCTCCCGATCGGCTTCCGTTACATTTTCAATATCTACATTTACACCATCCAGATCATACCGGCTAATTGCTTCTGCAATATCTGCCGCCAAGGTTTCCCGATTGTGCAAAGCCAACCTTCCTGCTTCACGGTTCCAATGGTTGCTCAAAAATGGAATTACCTTGATTCCCCTTTGATGCATTTCTTTCACAAAATAAGGATCAACCGCAGGAGTAAGTTTCAGATTCCCGCCTTCATCAATATCAAAATAGCTGGGAGATACTTCTTGGAGAGAATTTCTTGTTCTATCTACATGGACTTTATATGTAGACTTGTTTCCAAAATATAGATAGGACATATTCAATTTGTTTGATTTTGCATCGGCAGCCATAGGCATCATGATTGAAAAAGCAATTGTACAACTAACGCCAAGGGCTATTATTTTTCCTAAAACTTTCTTACGCTTCATTTGTACATTCCCCCTGTATATACCTTAATATATACACAGGGCAAAAATCAATTTGTAAATTATGTAAACCTTGGCTGCCAACAATAAGGTTTTGCAGCCCTTTTAGGCAAATTTCTTAAATTTCCAGGTTATACAAGACAAAAACTTTATTCTCTATCTTTCATTCTAGGTCTTATAACATCTATCAGCACACCGGAGGCCATTCCCGATAAAAATCCTGCCATCAGCATGGCCCCCAGTATCACCCTGGCTATATCCTCAAACCCCTGATAGGAAACGGCCTTGGCCAAATAAAACTGGTATGTTCCCAAAACCAGAGAAATCAGGGCAGGAACATACTTTATATATCTATTGCGAAAGAGCCGATGAAGAAGATAAGTAAGGCCAGAAAAGATTAATAAAATCACAACCAGAACAGCAAGAAATCTGGGCACTGCTCATCATTCCTTTCCTATGGTTTTTCTATTCTATATATTTTTCTTAATGCATCCCTTTATATTTCCCCATGCCTTGACGAAATATAATATAGGGTATGATTTTCCAGCGGATTTGGAGCCTATCCGCAAAAATCTAATGATACACAGTCTGGAAAAACAATTCTTTGAATATATTGTATAAAACAACCTATTTTAAAAGATACGAGGTGGGGAAAATGTCATACAAGGAAAATGAATATTACGATCGAAGGAAAGGCCCCGACATATGGGTGAAACTGGTTCGATGGCTTGGATTCATAGCCTGGGGAATCATGTTTTTCATTATCACCATTACCGACAGAGCTAAACCCCAAGCAGAAACCTTTTTTGAGAGACTGTTTAAAGTACAGATTCGCCAGACTTGGGATTTCGGATTGATCCGCTATGCCTTCTATTTGATGATCACCCTGTGTATTCTTTGTGTCATCGGCCTTATCATCAATTCCAGACGACACCGGCGAAAAACAGACAGGTATAATTTTTCCCTTATCCTAATGATGGGACTGGGCATCATCGGTATCATCATGTACTTGGTGAATTTTTAAAAACGTCTTCAATATACCGTATATAGCCTTTTACACGATCATCCATATTTTCCAATCCGTTATGCCAAGGTTTGTTCAGAACAGGCTGATCTGAAAAATGCTTGGCCTTCAAGATGATCTCCGGACGATATTCAAAATGTAAAATATCAAAATGGCCCCATTTTCCGCCCCAGATGAAATAGTGCTTCTCAAAAATACGGACAATTTCCCGGGGATAGGCATCCAGCCTTTTCTGTCCTTCCTTACGCGGCACCCATTTCCAATAGTCCCGATCGTTCCGATTCAAGTCAATGGCCACGCCAAAGGCATGGGGGCTTAATTGATTGGTTCCGGCAATAACACGATAATGAAATGTACCGTTTACTGGAAATACAAAAGGATAAATTTCCGGTTGCTTTTCTGCCAAAGAAGTGATTTCCTTCATGGCAGCTTGCAGGGCCTCCGATGCGCCATTGTTGCGGTTAAATGGGTACCGCCTATTCCCTATACTTACATTTGTCAGATTTGACTGCACCTGTTCCTTCGTCCTCCCGTAAACCTCTTGGAACAAAGCATATACCCTGGCACGTCCCGGGTCGAAATTCTCATCCATGAGATCTTTGATATCGGAAAGGGGATAAATCTGCTCCATCATATCTTGTAAGTCCGGGTTCCCCAATTTTTCCCCCGGACCCTTTGCCTTTTGATCATCGTAAAGAATGCGTTTCCCCGATTTCATAACAACATGCACCAACCCGTCGCCACCCCGTTCTATACCGTCAATATGCTCAGGATAGGCCATCATCAGACACAAAAGATCCCGCTTCATCGTTATATCATAAACCGCAGCTCGGGAATCCTCAGAGGCCTTATTCTGGAGAGACTCTTTTTCTACACACCCTGTAAGAAAGAATACACAGAAAAACATCAGAGATACTGTTATTTTCTTCATTGTTTCCTTCATCCCTTCATTGTTCGTATCTGTTGTCATCACTGTTATAGATTTACAACTTCAAAATTGAATTTACTTGAAAAAGTTATATTTTTTGAATAGCAGTTCGTCGCCAGTTACCAGTCATCAGTCACCAGTACTGGCAGCTGACAGCTGGTAGCTGGCAACAAAACATTTGCTGCATAAAAAGCTTATCTTCATAAAAACATCAATCAAACTTTCGCGTTGTATGCCTATAGTATTCTCTTTTTTCACAAGAATCCTGCATTGTTTATGGTTTTTCTGCATCCTTCCCGTATTCCTTTCCGCTGGCTGCCTTCGGTTTTTCCTTTGGATCGAATGCATGCATCTTCATATGGAAAATGTGGCAGATTGCCCCTTCTGCCACATCATTCTCTTCCATTCTTCAATCCAATCAGTCAAAGATATCTTTCCTATTTGGGAAACCATGTTGAAAAAAATCATACATATCATATTTGATCTCAGGCATCATATGCAATTCTTCAGCAAGAAAAGACTTGACTCCCAGCTTGTTCAATATATCTTCCAAGGTCTTATGCATATCCTTCTTATCAAATACAACCTCCGAAGGAACCATCCCGACATTTTCAACTACTTCTACAAAATACTCCTGGAACTCCTGGAGGCAAAAATCCTTTTTGGCCAAGTGCATTCCCAAGATTTGTCCTATTTGTCCATCGACCACCACCATGACCATGGGATAATAGGGCCTTTCTTCATCTGCTATAGGTGAAGGCGAATAAAATCTGTCTATCTCCCAAACGGTATCCACCTTCCTTACTTTCTTTTTTAAATTGCGCAGTCTGATTTCATCCTTCCATGCAGGAATCTTGAAGCTTTCCTTTTTTGGATGCAATGGTACCACATCATACCCCCATTTTTGATCATCTTTCCATTTTCTAATCCTGCATTTTCCATCTTCTTTGGGAATCACCAAACCCTTATCCTGTTTTGCGTCCAAGGCAAATTCATATGCTTGCTCTAATATGACAGTAATAAATTTTAGTTCCTCATCATTTAGAAACCAAGGAAAATAGCCTGACTCATATTTTCTAAACATGGGCCATTGTTTTTTTCCTCTAAACTTTACACCGGATTTTTTGATTAATTCATAATCTTCTTTTTCAATATCCTCTCGATCTTCAAACGTGATCAATAGGCTATTTTGCATATGCATCGCTTCCGGATCATACACATATTCCCCTGATAAGCCATAAAAATAGCTATTTAATCCTACATCCCCCACATAAACCGCTATGCCGATACATTCGCCCAGGCTGCCCATCACACAACAATATGCAATTTTTTTCGTATCCGGTTCTTCAATAGCAAGAATATCCTCGTCCTCCAACCAACTCCAGCTCTTTAATTCATTAAATCTGGCTGCCGCCGTAAAAAGCCGGTGCAATTTCTCTACGCTTAATTTTGTTTTCATCCTTTGCTCAGCCCCTTCCCTTCAGAAACCTAGATAAAATATAAGCAAATAAAGCTCCACTTCAGCAAGAGCAATATATACTGATAAAAAACATAGTTATCCTTTTTATAAGCATATATTCTATAGTAGTATTTTGTAAAGCCTTTCTTCAAAAAATTACTATCATTGGTATCAGGACATTTGAATACAAACATAGTATGTATATATTATTTTGCCATATCCTAAGACATTCCATGTGTAATGCTGTTTCAAAGATTGCAAACAAAAATGCATCAAGGGCATCTTTATACCCTTGGTGCATTTTTTATAGCTTGTTTTTATTGCATTATATTTGTCTGTAAGTTCGAGACAAAGGATTTTGTATTCATGAGTTGATAGCCATTTTATCCAGAGGACTATTTTCCCTGATGATATCCTGTATCTTATACACACAAATCGGGAAGAAGGGAAAACCGAATACATAGGGGGTAATGTCGTACAGTTGAAAATATATAACCAAACATTTATCAGCTATATAATAATCCTGGTCAGGTGCAATCCCTTGGAAATCGTCCAAAACAGGTATATCCCTTTCCTTGATCTGTATTCGAATCATATCGGATAAAACTTTTACATAATCGCTTCCCGGTTTAAATAACTCGTTCAACTCATAGTTTTTTCCGCTTTGGACATCAAAGGTCAGAGATTTAATCACTGTCAACCCATGGGCAGCCATATAGGTATAGGCATAATTGCCAATACTTAAACTTAACACACCCCTTTCATTGGTTTTTATCTCATACCATCCTTGAATTGTTGTCCGGGGCTCTCGATAATATCCTTGGTCAACAATTACTTTATGGACCAAAGCCAATATTTGATAATTTATCCTGTGCTGCACTGCCTGATTTGCCATGCCCACCACAACGGGATAAGCAATATCCAGGTCTTGATTGGGCGTAACAATCTTCCGCGTTATAATTTGAACGGGATTTTGTATAAAGCTCATATGCCACCATCCTTATCCTAAAACTGTGATTACTATATCTTATTCAGCGGCATGGAAAATGGTTATGACAATTTATTTGATTAATGAATATTTTGTTGTTTTCAAATTCTCTATTGCCCTTTGGCCATTTTTCCATAGAAAGGGCATCTAGGTATGCTATAATGGTATTGAGGAAAATATTTGTACCATCTTCTATGAAGTAAAAATTTAAAACTTTATATGTTGGGGGGAAAATGAAATGGGCAAAGCTGTAAATGTGGATTGGAGCAAGTTAGGTTTTGGCTATATGAAGACGGATTTTCGCTATGTTTCCATGTGGAAGGACGGCCAATGGGATGAAGGAAAGCTGGTGGAAGATAATCGACTTACCCTCAGTGAGGCTTCAACGGCTCTCCATTACGGACAGCAGTGTTTTGAAGGACTGAAGGCCTATCGCAGAAAAGACGGACAAATTCAGCTCTTTAGACCCGATCAGAATGCAAAGCGGATGAACAGTAGTTGCAGACGCATCCTAATGCCAGAAATACCAGAAGAAAAGTTTGTTGATGCATGTATCCAAGTCGTAAAGGCAAATGAAGACTATGTGCCACCCTACGGTACAGGTGCCACCCTTTATTTAAGGCCCTTTATGATCGGTGTGGGAGATAATCTTGGAGTAAAACCGGCCCCGGAATATCTCTTCTGTGTGTTTTGTGTCCCTGTAGGACCTTACTTCAAAGGAGGTCTGGCCCCTGTCAACTTTACCGTTGCCGAATATGACCGGGCAGCACCCTATGGAACGGGAGCCGCAAAGGTCGGAGGAAACTACGCCGGCAGTCTTCTTCCCCATGAATTGGCTGTGAAAAAAGGGTTTGCCGACTGTATTTACCTGGATCCTGCGACCCACAGGAAGATAGAAGAGGTAGGTGCAGCCAATTTTTTCGGAATTACAAGGGACGACAAATTTGTGACACCGAAATCTCCATCTATTCTCCCCAGCATCACCAAATATTCATTAATGCACATTGCAAAGGAATATCTGGGAATGGAAGTGGAAGAAAGGGATGTTTTCATCGACCGGCTAGACGAATTTAAAGAAGCCGGGGCCTGTGGCACAGCCGCCGTCATTACACCCATTGGGGGTATAGAATACAAAGGAAATCTGCATATCTTTTATAGCGAAACAGAAGTAGGCCCTGTGACCAGAAAACTGTATGATACCCTTTGCGGAATTCAGTTTGGAGATGTAGAAGCCCCAGAAGGATGGACAGTAAAAGTCAAATAAAAGCTCAAAGCTTGCCACGACAAATGGCAAGCTTTTTTAAAAATAAGACATTTCATCCTGATCATGCTCCTATTTTTGTTGGCAATACTGTTCTAGCAGTTTGGATATTCCGACCCTTTGTATGTCATTTATTGTTTTTTCGTCGATAGTATAAGACCCCTTTGTCATTGATTCTTTCAACCTTATTTAAAAATACCAGATGTTCCAGATGGGACATGGCTTCTCCCGCAGCAAACCATTTTTGGGGATTTGGAAAGTCTTCCCACCGTTCATATTTTAAATCCCAATGCATATGGGCAGCCGTATCTCGAACTGTTTTTTGGCCGCTTTCCAATATTTCCATGATCTCCTCCAGACGCTTTTCATGATGGTCGTAAAGCTCACAAATCCGTCTTCTATGGTCCCGAATGATATTTCTATGGGCCGTAAAAAGATAGTCTATATCATACCCATAGACCTTTTTTAGGCTGTTCAAATAAACAGATAATATATCCTGATCAAACCCCCAAAAGGCGATATTGGGTGTTATTTTATCCAAGATATGGTCTCCGCAAAAAAATAGTTTATGCCTCCTTTCATACAGTCCGATATGTCCAGGTGTATGTCCGGGAATATCTATTACTTCGAAAGCATAGTTTCCCACATCGATGACATCTCCTTCTTTCAGTGGAATAAATGGAACGGGTTCCTTGGGGCAATACCGGTATCCCGGGTGGTCATCAAGGGAAATATGGTCCTTTTCCAAATCAAACATCCTTTTATATTCCTCAAACTTTTGCCAATATTCTTTTTGCGTCATCCTATTGATCATGGGCCCATCTATTTCTCCTACATATACATTCACGCCTTCTTTGCTCAAATCGGCAGCGAGACCCGAATGGTCCGAATGGAGATGGGTAATCAGCAAATCTGTCTTGCCAAGGTCTATATTCATTTTTTGGATGCCCTCCATAAATGAGTCCTTACACCCTTTCGTATGAAAGCCCGTATCAATAATCAGATTCCTATCCTTCGACAAAATCATATAGCTATTGACTGCTTTTAAAGGATTATTGGGCAGCAAGATTTCATGTTTATACATATGGGGATAAATTTCCGTCATCATCCTTCTCTCCTTTGCATGAAATGTACTATAATTCATTCCGCGAGTTCTTTTTCCTGATCCTTCATATCTTCTCATGGTGCATATCCCAAAGAATACCATTGATTGCACTGAAAATCAAGCAGGCTAGAGAAAATAAAAATAGCCCAAACTAGAAAAGCCTGCCATACATCACAGCAGGCTTTTTCAATGAGCCCTTTTCTCCCAATCAAAAAGGATATGCATTCAATTCCTGAGCTAAAACTCCCATTATAGAATTTTTCTCAACTTTTCAACCTCAAACTGTCTTATCGTTTTTATGTTTCCCTCATCCACACATAAAATATCTACCCTGTGATCCTTTGCATTCATCACTTTTCCCTTAATCTTTGTTCCAATGACATTTACCGGCGACTTTTTGGCAAGCTCTTTGATATTCTGTGACTGACAATAACTGCATACCCCATTAAAACCAGCGATTCTCCTGCAATCCATGCAATAATAAAGATTTTTCATGCAGATACCCCCATTTTTGGTAAATTAAGATGACGAGTAGATCTAAAATCCAAGGATCATGACCTTAATATTTATATTATAGAAAATTTCAAAAATTCCTTCTAATTTGAAAACTTTTTTGAACATCTTTTCTCAGTGCATCTGCCTCATCCCATGAACCAACAAATAAATAAAGGAGAAATCCCATATATATAGAAAAAGAAAAATATCATCTGTGTTTTGGCAATGGGAAGAACATAAAAAACAGATAAAATTTAGACCTAAGGAGTGAAAGTTATGGAAAAAATCAGATTGGAAAAGGTTTTGAAAGAAATGGATAAGGAAAATATTCCTCAAATGATCATTTCAGATCCGGCAGCCATATTTTATCTTACAGGCAAATGGATTCATCCTGGTGAAAGAATGTTGGTTCTTTATCTAAATATCAAGGGAAACCACAAGCTTTTCATTAACAAACTTTTCCCCATACAGGAAGACTTGGGAATTGAGAAAATCTGGTTTCAAGATACAGACCAACCTGTAAAAATTCTTTCAGAGCACATAGAGAAAGAAACAATCATAGGAATCGATAAAAATTGGCCTGCAAGATTTTTGATAGAATTCATGGAGCAAAGACCCGGCAGCTCCTTCATAAACGGTTCCTATATCCTTGATAAAATTCGAGCGGTAAAAGACGAAAGGGAAATAGAATACATGCGTGAGGCTTCACAAATCAATGATCTTGCCATGGAAAAAATAATAAGCCTAATTTCCCATCAGTATACCGAAAAAAATATAGAACAACAACTGATGAATATCTATGAGGAATTGGGGGCAGAAGGGCCTTCCTTTGCGCCAATCATTGCCTATGGTGCCAATGGTGCAACACCCCACCATGAACCGGGTCATACTCGCCTTACGGAAGGTGACAGCATCATCATCGATATCGGCTGCAAAAAATCCTCCTACTGCGCTGATATGACAAGAACCGTATTTTACAAATCCGTATCTCCAAAAGCCCAGGAAATATACCATATTGTAAAGGAAGCCAATCAGAAGGCCATCGCTGCAGTAAGACCGGGAGTAAGATTCTGCGATATTGATGCCGCAGCGAGAAAACATATTGAAGGAATGGGGTATGGCCAATTCTTTACCCACAGGACAGGACACGCCATCGGCATAGAAGTTCACGATTTTGGCGATGTTTCCTCCACAAATACCGATACAATAGTACCGGGGATGATTTTTTCCATTGAACCGGGCATTTATATTCCGGGAGAATTTGGCGTAAGAATTGAAGATTTAGTCCTTGTAACGGAGAGGGGTTGTGAAGTGCTGAATCATTTTGATAAGGAATTAATCGTCATCGACTGATTTGCAACTGGGCCAATAAAGATAAAATTGTTAAAAACAATATTTCCTTCTACTACTTCCGTTGAAAGATTGAAAGGAATACTTTGTTGAAACCCATGACGAAAATTATATCTTATCTACAATTTATGAAATTCTATAATTTCCTACTTCATATAAAAAAACTGGGAAAGCTCCTCCCAGTCCCAATATATTCATAATAGCTGCAGAAGAACCCATGAGTTCTTCCGCAGTGAATTTTCACTTGATTTCTCCTTTGTTCATGGGAAGTGCATGCAAATTTTCATCTCCTGGTTTCTGCAATCAGCGTTGTTTCCAGAGTCACCAACTGGCCATTTCGTACCACCTCTATTTTGATTTTATCCCCCGGTCGGTATTTGTAAAGGATTCTGGCCAGTCTTGTCATAGAAGGAACTTTCTCCCCATTGATCGCCGTAATCACATCCCCGGCTTGCATTCCCGCCTTGGATGCAGGTCCGTTGGGCACCACTTGATAAACCAGCACTCCTTCTTTTGCTCCTAGGATGCTTCCATAATTTCTAGCATACTGTTGGGCATTGACACCTTTCATGCCCAGGTAAACCTTTGTAAATTCACCCTTTGCAATAAACTCATCCACAATGGGTTTTGCAATATTGATAGGGATGGCAAATCCTAAGCCTTCTCCCGATCGGATTTTTGCCGTATTGATCCCAATGACTTCTCCTTTTCCATTGAGAAGGGGTCCTCCACTATTTCCAGGATTGATGGACGCATCCGTTTGTATTAATCCTTCAATGCTATGGAAATCACTAACGGGAATACTCCTTTCAAGTCCGCTGATGATTCCCGCTGTTACCGTTCTCTCAAAGGCTAATCCCAAGGGATTTCCAATAGCGATAGCTGTTTCCCCTACCACAATCCGATCAGAGTTGCCTAAGGTCGCCACAGGCAGATTCTGTCCATCCACCTTCAATACGGCTAAATCCAGTGTAGGATCGCACCATAAAACCTCTGCCTTCATATCCTTTCCATCATGGAGCAATATCGTCACTTCATGGGTCCTCCCGTCATTCACTACATGGGAGTTGGTAAGGATATACCCTCTGCTGTCTACAATCACCCCGGTTCCCACACTCCTGCCTTTTCTCAAACCAAAGAACCTATCTTCCTCCACCGTTACCGTCGTAACTCCTACCACAGAAGGCATTGCCTTCTTGACTACGGCCGGTATCCCGTCCAAATGCTCTTCCTTGGCAATCATCACAATCTGTGATTGCAGGTCTGTATCCGCTCCCTGAAGGTAACGGACAGCCCCTATGCCATCATCCTTCGACGCCATATAGGCTCCTATCCAGCCCCCTATCATTGCGGCAGCAGGAATGGCAAGCAGAATGATAAAAAGTACTGTTTTCTTCATCATGTAGTAGGCAGTTTTTGGCTCAGCCATAAAATTTGGACTGCCTGACTGACAGATCGCCTGATCTTCAGCAATTTTTTCTAATTCGCCAACCCTTCTTTTTTGAGCTTCGTCTCGATTTTCATGATGTTTGCATCTGTCCATCGATCTCCCCTCTTTCTGTGGATTGTTTTTGAAATTTTTTATCCTTCCCATCAATCCCGGAACAAAGGCCAGGTTTTCCTCATCCTTATTATACCATGAAATTCCTTGATCTCTACCCTCAATCATGAACCATCCATTCACAGTGCTATCAATTAAGAAAATTTTTTCAATAGAAACCTTATATCAACGCCTAGGAAAAATAAGAACTGTGGACCTGTTTCCCTGCTCTATGATGACTATATTTTCAATCAAAATTTTCTTTCATATTGTATTTATTTTTGCTATAATGATAAAAAAATGAATAAGACAGTTCGAAACCATCCTGTCTCAAAACAAAACTATGGGCCGGGTGCTGGCTGAAGCACAAGGGGCGCAATATGCCCTTTTTTTGTTATGAGGACGGATATGTCCCTTTTTTTATTGGAGGTGAAAGATGAAAGTGATAGGCATAACAACAACAGTTCCCATTGAAGTTTTAGTTGCCGCTGGATATAGGGTTATCGATTTAAATAATTTATTTATCACTTCAAAAGATTGTTCCAAATATATAGATATCGCAGAAAAGGATGGTTTCCCAAAGAGCATGTGTGCATGGATCAAAGGAATATATGGAGCATGTATGGAAAATAACATCAAAGAAGTCGTTGGTGTTGTAGAAGGCGATTGCTCCAATACCAAGTCTTTACTGGAGGTTTTCAAATCATTGGGAGTGAAAATATATCCCTTTGTTTACCCTGTAAATCACAAATTTGAAGATGTAAAAAAATGTATAGATGTATTTTTGAAAACCTTCCATGTCTCTCTTGAAGATGCTGAAAAAGTGAGACAAAAACTGAATAAAGGCAGATACTTCGGCCGGAAAATTGATGCCCTGACAGTTCAAGGGAAAGCAACGGGCTTTGAAAACCATCTTTATCAAGTATCCTTCAGCGACTTTAACGGAAATGTTGATGAATTTATCTCTGTTTTAGGCGAAAAGGTACTAGCCATTGAAAAAAGAAAGCCGGAGATGAAACGAATCAAACTGGCATACATTGGTGTCCCCCCCATGACAGGAGATTTATATGATTTTGTTGAAAGATGCGGTGCAAGGGTTATTTACAATGAAGTTCAAAGGGAATTTGCTTTCCCAAGATTTGATACTGCAAAGGATTTATATGAACAGTATTACGATTATACCTATCCATATAATTTAGAATTTCGGCTGCAGGAAATCAAAAAGCAAATAAAAGAAAGGGAAATCGATGGAGTCATTCATTATACACAAGCCTTTTGTTATCGGGCCATTGACGATATAGTGATCAAAAAACAGCTCAACATTCCCCTATTGACGATAGAGGGTGACAAGGCGAACATCCTGGATGCGAGAACAAAAATAAGAATTGAAGCATTTTTGGATATGCTATCCGATGCAAAGGAGGATTGAATTGAAAATACTTGGAATTGACTTAGGATCAAGAGATGTGAAAATCGTTCTGATGGAAAATGATACAATCGTCAAAAAGTTAAAGGTCAGTACCGTAAAATTTTATAAGGAATACTGTAAGTACGATGGAAAAATAATTATAGATTTTGATCAATTACAACTGGGCAATTTTGATTTTGGCATATCAACAGGTTATGGAAGAAACAATGTAAATATTGAAAACTTTATCATCATCAATGAATTAAAAGCACATGCCTATGGGGGAATGTATAAAACAGGTCTGAAAGATTTTATTCTTCTGGATGCAGGAGGACAAGACATCAAGGTTTTAAAGATTGAAAAAGGTATCATCACAGATATTGAACTGAATGATAAGTGTGCCGCATCCTGTGGACGATACTTGGAAAACATGGCACAAATCCTTGAAGTATCCCTCGATGAGCTTTCTTCCTTTCATCTAAATTTCGTGGTATTAAATTCCACTTGTGCCGTTTTTTCAGAATCTGAGCTTATCGGAAAAATAGCAGAAGGAATTCCTTATGATCAACTTTGCGCAGGAGTAAATTATTCTTTATATAAAAGGCTAAAACCTATGCTGGCAAAATTTAGGGGAAGAAGGATACTGCTATCAGGCGGTGTTGCAAGAAATAAAGCATTGGTTGAATATCTAAAACAAGATTATGACGAAGTTTTCCCTTTAGAAGATCCTGAGTTTACCGGCGCAATCGGATGCTGTTATTATTACAAAATCAAAGGATACAAGAAAAATGAGATTGGCGACCCAACATTAGGAGGTGTTCCACTATGTATAAAGCATTGGTATTAGTAAGCGGAGGACTTGACAGCACAGTATTGACAGCAAAAATTGTAAAGAAATATGGTGCGGAAACTGTAGCCGCCTTAAATATATACTATGGACAGAAGCATGCAAAGGAACAAGAATACGCATCATTTCAAGCAAATTCATATGGAATTAAGATGATCCATGCCGATTTATCGAAGGTATTTCAATGGAGCAAAGATTGTCCTTTGCTGGAGGGAAGTGAAAATGAAATACCCGAAAAATCATATGCAGAACAGCTTCAAGAGCATGGAGGAAAGGGAATTGTAAAGACTTATGTTCCATTTAGAAATGGATTGTTTTTATCCTATGCAGCAGCTGTGGCAATTCAAATAGGGGCCTCAAAGATTTTTTATGGTGCCCATTCCGATGATGCCGCTGGAAATGCTTACCCCGATTGTTCTTCCGCCTTCATTGGGAGCATGGCCAAAAGTATATTCGAAGGAACAGGGGGATTGGTAAAATTAGAAGCACCCTTTTGGAATTTAACAAAAAAGGAAATCGTAAAAATCGGCTTAGAATTAGGGGTCGATTTTGCCCATACATGGAGCTGCTATAGAGGAGAAAGCCTGCCTTGCAGGGTATGCGCAACCTGCATTGATCGTGAAAAGGCCTTTGAGGCAAACGGCATGGTGGACCCTCTCGTAAAGGGGGAGTCTTTGTGAAGATTGCTGTAACAAAGGAATTCACCTTTGATTGTGCCCACATGTTATCCAATCATGAGGGATTATGCGCCAATTTGCATGGACATACCTACAAATTGCAAATAACTGTTCAAGCATCTGATTTTCAAGAAACAAACCTTGGATCATCATCCTCGGAAGGGATGGTAATAGACTTTAAGGAACTGAATGCAATTGTTCATGACTTGATTATCAGTAAATTTGATCATTCCTTTATTTGCTGGGAAAATGGCTGCGAAGCGGAGAGGGAACTTGCCTCCGTTGCAAAAAAATATGGTCTTCGTGTGGCCACCCTTATGGAAAGACCTACTGCAGAAAATATATGCAAGCATTTTTTTAAATTATTAAGAAATTACTTTAAAACAAAGAATTATTCTATTGACATTGTAAGTGCAAGGTTGTGGGAAACGCCTACTTCCTTTGCGGAGGTGATGGATCATGATGTATCCTGTTGTTGAAATATTTGATTCGATACAAGGAGAAGGTTCTTTTATGGGCTGCCCCGTTACATTTATCCGGTTGGCAGGCTGCAACCTCCATTGCAAATGGTGTGATACCAATCATACATTGAAGGAAAATATGCTGGTAGATGATATTTTAAAGCGTATTCGGTATTCTAAAGTAGTGATTACCGGTGGAGAACCGACGATTCATCATCTTGAGCCTCTGATCAAGGCATTAAGGCTAAAAAAAGGGGCTTTTGTCATGCTGGAAACCAACGGAACAAATTCTACCCGCAACATACGGGATTTCGTTGATTGGATTGTGTGTTCTCCAAAACCTGAAAACCACTGGAAAATCAATCCCTTATGCTGGTTTGATGAACTGAAATATGTGGTTGACGGTCATTTTCACCCTGATTTGCACATAGAGGACGAAATAAAAAATAGCTATCAAAATAAAATATGGCTGCAGCCTGAAAGTTCTAAAATGCATGAGCGTTTTGCAGAGGCCTATGAAATGGCAATGAAATATCCTTATTTGCGGGTAGGGCTGCAATTTCATAAAATCCTTGGTGTACAATAGAAAATGTGAGATCCAAAAAATAAACGAAAGGTAGTATCTTGTACCTTTCGTAGCAATATTTTTTATATAAAAAACTACAAAAGGGAATACTACCTTTAACTCTATCAAACCATTCAGTGCCATTTTATATTAACTCGTATAGTCTTTTCTTTACAGCATCTATAACACATTTCTTCACGGTGCCAAACTTGCTGATTACAATATTTTGGGGATCATGTATAAATCTTATCCACTCTTATGGAAGAATCTACCTTTACGGTTCCCTCATCAAGATCATCACTAGACAGCATAACAACATACTCCTTTGTTGCCAAATTTGAAATAATAGCTGCAACGATTATATCTTCTGTCTTGTCATTGTAATCATCATTTGATAAAACAAGGACAGGGCGTTTTTTATTGGAAGTCAAATCGCTAAAAGGAATTGGAATTAATAAGAATTCCCCTTGTTTATACATTATTCCGTACCCCATTATCTATATCATGTCGGTGTTCAGCAAAGCTGAACCTGTTTATTTTACTTGATTTATTTAACTGGAAACAAATAACTTCACCTCAACGTCTTCAAACCTGCTAAAATAGTGGATTAGAAAGGGAATGATGTCACTTGCTACCACCAAATCGAAGCCATTTGGCCTATACTTTAATACTTTATCAACACGTTAAACGCACTGACAGTATTGCAAAAATAATTTCTAAAATTGACCTTTCATGCGTCTATGCCCTTTGTAAGCATTTTTACTCCAACAATCCATGGGGACGTGTTGTAGATTACCGCCCTCAAGACGCTTTAAAGTCATTGCTTGTGGTGTATCTTGCTGGCTTTACCTCCATCAACAAATAGGTTAAAGAACTTAGAGAAACACCTCGTTATGCCTATTTGTCGGGTTTCGAGCCCGGTAAAACACCTTCAAAAGCCTATTTCTGCTAAAATGCGAAACCCTTGCTGTAATTCCGGCTATGGCAAGACGGTTTATACTCACATTGAAGGTGACATTCGTTGGTTTACCCAAGTCCCTAGAGGTTCGCAGCTCTGAAAGGACATCTATTCAAGGAGAGCACGCATTGAATCGGTTATTGGAGATGTTGTTCTCAGCAACGATTTAAAGGCTCCTTCGTTTAGGGGCACTAAAAACTTCTTTGTGAGGACTGCCTTAGTCTGCATGCTACAACATGCAAAAACCATAGCCGAAACCCTCGATTATATAGAGTATCAAACATTTGCTGCTTAATCAACCGGAAACATACTCCATATATGCAGCTCTAGCTTTGCTTTTACTTTTTTTGCCTGGAAAACCCTTCCTATCAATCTCACCATCTTAATTTTTTAATATTCAACCTGTATTCTTTCAATGAATTCCAATTCTAACCAGTTATTTGGTATTAATATCCAACAGAAATCATTTTACTGAACATCTATATACTTTCAAGAATATGCTCAATAATTCCTTGCAAAAATTTATTCTATATCCCATATGTTTATGAGGAAATTGCATAATTAATATTTATACTTAAAACCTAAGGTTGTATATAATTTAATTCATGCTGTTTAAAATATTTATTCATATTTAATGTAAAATTTATGCAATGTGCAATTTCTTCTTATATAAATCAATTCTACATTTGAACCACAAATTCCTTTTTGCCTATTAAAATCTTTGATTTTTTCAGGGGAAACTAGTTAAAATATTTTGTTATATCTGAGATGTTTATAAACTTGAAAGTTTTGATACAGTACATAAGTTTAATACAAAGTTCCTGAAAACAATCACAATCAAAGTATCCATTGATAAAGCTGTTTTTATAAATCATCGGTTGAAAGATTTCGAAGATAACACCTATAGCCTCTTCATCCCCGCCTTGAGCTGCATTAAACATTTGTCTTAGAAATGTATCACTCATAGGCTAACCTCCTTTATTGATGGGTCTTCGCCAATGCTTCTATGAGTTCAATGAGGGTTTTATTGAGTTCGTCCAGCTTCTTTTCTATTCGAATTAATAGAAAGGTTGTAACGGCAATGGGGAAGCCTAGTGTTGAAACAAATTCATTTAATATTTCCATGTTTACTTCCCTCCAATCTGTTTTCTTAATTTATTTAAGGCAGCTTGTTTGATTTTATTAATAGCTTGTTTGCTGATTCCCAATTCTTTCGCCACAAGCTCTTCTTCTTTGTCTTTTATAATACATTCATAAATGATTTGCTTTTGTCTATCTGTTAATGTGTTTATGGCTTCTAGGACTTCCTTATCTGTAAAGATCTCTCGATAATCTATATCTTCTTGATCTTTATAGATTTCTTCTGCGAAATCTATAGGAGTATCGGCAATGGTGTTGATCTTTTCTTCTCCAAAATCAGCATCTAAGATATTTAAATACAGTCCTTCTTTTTCTCTCAACTCATTTTCTCTCTGTTTTAGATCCCTGGCTGCGTAGAAAATGGTCTTCTTTATGTAGCTGTAAAGATTGACTCGAAACAGGTAATCATTAAACTTTTGATTAAGGACGGCTAAAAAGCTGTCATTCTTGAAGATGATTCCCTGGACATATAGTTCCCGATTTGCCGCATCTTCCTCTAAAAACTTCTTTGCTAAATTATCCATCTTATTCCCTCCCTGTGTTAATCTCCTGTAATCGGTTTAACCATAGATACATTTTAGAGATTGTTAAAAAAGTAATCTCATTACTATATAAAACGGTTAAAAAGTAAATTTTGTCAACCATTTTTATGAATTTCTAAAGAAAATATTAGAATTAAGTAAATTATTATATGAGAATAATATTATATATCCATATTATACCACAAAATAGAATGTATGTTCGATTTTATTTGAAAAAAAATATCAAATTTCTCTAAGGAGAAAATTTGATCTCTCTATATATAACGGATTTTTTTGAAAAAAATCAACCACTTTTGAAAAATTTTTTTAGAAATTATTTTTTCAATGTGGTTGATTTTTGATCCCTTTTCCCCGTTTTATTTAGTGTAGGGCAAAACGAACTGGCCAGAGAGTAGATGCCTAACAAAATATAAAAAGAAAAGGAGAGAATTTTATGCCTACTTATACAGTACAAAGTGATGTAAAAGCTTTATCAGTAGTTACTAGATTAGTTGCTCCGAGCTTTTCGCAAGATACATGCCATTCCTTCTTAAAAGGAGCACAAGCACGAGAATTTGCTAGAGAACTTAGATATTCAAGTGTTGAAACTGCTCTAATTATAATACTAGGACTTCCTAGTATATATACAGGTATTTTCGCCGGAGTATATACAGCATATAAGCAAAGTATTATAGACAAAATTATAGATTACTCTGATCTATACCCTGGAGTCTACGTAAAAACAATTAAATCATCATATGGAACATTTTATGCTGTGGAACCTTGGACAGATACGACTAAAGCAACAGTAACTTTGACTAATAGTGATTCTGCTACTGAAAGAGTTCTTGATGTAACCTATAAAAAATAATCAATAAAAACTGTGGGTATGATATATATTATACCCACAGTTTTTATGTGCTTTTGCGAATTGGAAAGTGTACCACTCTGTTAATCAAAAATTGTACCAGCAAATTCAGTAGATTTTACATGGAGAAGTGGACACGATACACTTTCTCTTAGTAGCCAAATCATTTGAAACTGCTGCCGTTTGGCTACGCATCATGTCCACAGAGGCTCCATCCATGTCAAATCGGTAATTTAAATCTAAGATAGGGGTATATTTTTAGTTAGCAAAATTATAAAATGGTACAATTTTTGATTAGCATATTGATTATTTGAAATATATTATATACTGGACAGTGAAAAATTTTCAAAAATAAAGTAACTCTTTTAAGCGATTTTATGATGTCCTTAAGTTCATGAGACTATTAAGGAGGAAAAATCACCAAAAGAGCTACTCTCTATAGTTTATCATACTCTTTCGGTGATTGACTACAAAAATGATAAAATTTATTGATAAAATTTTACAGAACTTCAGACCTTGTTTTTCCAGATATGCCGCCTACCAGTGGTTTGTCGTTATTGTTGTCGGTTTTATGCTTCGCTCAGATACCCTGGGCATTACTTCCGTTATGCGTGACTTAGCTATTTCTCCTAGATTTTACGAGACAATGCTGCACTTTTTCCGTGCTAGCTCTTGGTCTTTAGAATCTCTTGCAAATCAGTGGTTTCACATTAGTAAAGGAATATTCTCCTATTTACTATGAAGGGAATACTGCTGTCCTCATCGGGGATGGTGTAAAGCAAGGGAAAGAAGCTCGCTATATGCCCGGCGTAAAAAAACTCCATCAAGAATCAGAGAATTCTTCCAAGGCTGAATATATTTTTGGTCATATGTTTGGTGCAGTTGAGGTACTGGTTGGCAATATCAATCAATGGCTTTGTCTTCCCCTTTTTATTAATTTGCAAAATGGTGTTTCCACTATTTTTAGCTGGAAAGATTGCTCAGAAAGACAGGATAGCCACGTAGTTCAAACGATAGAGAATGCTTTCAAAATTACAAAGGTTATTGGCAAATCTATACTTCTTCTTGATAGATATTTTCTATCTATCACTGCCCTTGCCAAACTTAATGAAGGAAATGCTGCAAATGATAGCAATATGCAGATTGTAACGAAAGGCAGGCGGATTTGCTTTCCGGTTTTGGAGCAAGTCTATGCCTAAAATGAAACACTACCGAAAAAAGAATGAAAAACATCCTGTTGAGCTGATTGAAGATGAAAAAGCTAAGGAACAAATTGTCCAAACAGTAAAGGCAATCGAGGGTTATGTTATGTGTTGCTGTATCACCATGGGGATACTTCAATTCGTATCATTAAAGTATTCCGGTTGTATAAATACGACTAAGCTTCGCTACCTGCAGACTCCATCTAAGGAAATTGTATCAGAAACAACAATAGCCCACTATTTACAGAGAAATATTTTTTCCATTATGGCTAAAAATCAGGAAATTCCAATAACAAAAATAATTATGCAAAAGCAGTCAGAACCTGAATTCTATGAGGATTTGCAGGTTTCTTAGTGTTACACAACTTTTGACTGTCCAGTATATATAAAATATAATATAATAGGGAATACAAAATGACTATAGTTTTGCACAAAAGAAAGCCCTTAAAGTTCCTTAAAGTTTCACCTTAATACTGTTATGAAGCAATAGAAAGTATAGCATCTTTTACGGATGTATCTTTCTCTACTTCTTGATCTAATGCGGTTTTGGAGAAAACAAGTTTTTCCAGAGAAAATCTTCTAAGACAGATACGAAGTCTTTCGAAGCTAAGTTCTGATGTCCAAGGGGTATCCCCTTGATTGTCA
>NZ_LOEE01000015.1 GCF_001562415.1 Thermotalea metallivorans
GTTTCCCCTGAAAAAATAAAAGATTTTGATAGGCAAAAAGGAATTTGTGGCTCAAATGTAGAATTAATTATTATGAACATATGGGATATAGAATAAATTTCTCCAAGGAATCATTGAGCATATTCTTAAAAATATCCTTTTTTGAGGTGAGTAAAAAATGTTAAAACTCAGAGAGCCGCAATTAACTTTATGGGACAGTATCCTTCCCGAAGAAATTCGCAAACTGCCTGATGAACTGGCAAAGATAGATGCCATTCTCGACGATGAAAGATTTATGAAACCATTTCTTGAAAAACATAATACTCATCGGGGTCGTCCAACCGTTCCCATAGAGACATTTTTACGTTTGATGTATCTGAAGCATCGATATGGATTCGGCTTCGAAACACTGGTGCAAGAGGTAGGGGATAGCATTACCTGGCGTATGTTTTGCAGGATACCGCTGGATGAAAAAATGCCCGATCCGACAACACTGATGAAGGCCTGCAAAAGATATGGAGACGAAGTAATCAAGCAGCTAAATGATATACTTGTTTTAAAACTAAAGGAAGAAGGGATCCTCAAACATCGCAAACTTCGAGTAGATACCACCGTAGTCGAATCAGATATCCATCATCCTACGGATGCCACCTTATTGCAAGACGGTGTAAAGGTAATCACCAATATCGTTCAGAAAATCAAAAGATTTGCCTCCCATGCCGTAGAGGGATTTGAAGACAAAAGAGATGAAATAAAAAAGTGTATTCTTTCCATAGGAAAACACTTGAAACGCAGAACAAAAGAAACATGGGAAGATATCGATAAAATTACACAAGAAGTCATACAAATGACGGAAGATGTATGCCAAAAGGCAGAGAACATTCTGGAAAATATCAAAGATAAACAAAAGGCAAATATACAGGTGCTCACAAACAAATTGGGCAAAGCTATCGACTTAACCCAAAAATTTATCCATCAAGCCAAAGAAGTTGTCAGGGGCAACCGGGTAATCCCTGACAGACTGGTAAGCTTTTTTGACCCCGAAGCCAGGCCGATAAAGAAAGGAAAACTTTCAAAGAATACGGAATTTGGCTATAAGCTTCGGATAGACGAAACAGAAAGTGGATTTGTAACAGGCTATGAAATATATCAAGGAAATCCGTCTGACGAGGAATTACTCATTCCTGCAGTGGAAAACCATCAAAGGTTGTTTCAAACTGTGCCCAATGCAGTAGCAACGGATAGAGGTTTTAGCAGCAAAGACAATGAAAAGGAATTATCGGAAAGAGGAGTTCGACATATCAGCTGCCCTGCAAGGGGGAAAAAGAGTCAGAAGAGAACGGACCATGAAAAGCGGCCATGGTTTCAAAGCCTGCAAAGGTTTCGTGCGGCCGGTGAAGCCAAAATCAGTCTGTTAAAAAGAAAGTACGGCTTGAATCGAAGCCGATACAGGGGTCTTTTTGGCTCAAAAACCTGGGTTGGATTTGGAATCTTGACTCATAACCTAAGAAGAGCCGCTCAGATGGCAAAATAAAGGGGAAATCACAGGGAAGATTAGCAACTTCCTTGAAAATCCTTGATATATGCAGATAGATAAATCGAAAATATTGAGTTTTTCAGGGGAAACTA
>NZ_LOEE01000016.1 GCF_001562415.1 Thermotalea metallivorans
GTAAGACCATGCAGAGTTTCTACTTGAATGCACTTTCTACCCATAGAATGATCCTCCTTTGATTTGGTGTTTTACTTATTATTCCAAAACAAAGAGAGAATTATTAAGAAAGGTTAATTTCTATGGGCGCAAATCTATAGGTCATGGCACTGCTAAAATTTAAAAATCTTTTTGCTACTCCATTTTCATACTCTACGAGCTTATTCCCATCCGTTGCTATAATTCTTCCATCAGGAAGCACGGTCATGTGGGGATCGCTAGAAAAATTTTCTCCATTATCTAAAATAATAACACCATTGGTTACATCCGCCGCATTGGCGATCATTGGACTTATGTCTAAAATACCTATTAAAAGTAAAACTACCACTAAAGCGACCGATATTTTTCTTAAACAACTATTCCTCCTTGTCCCTCCTTTTTAGCCTATATTTTGATTTATTCTCCATATTTGTACCGTGCTGCTTCCAATCTTTCCTTTTTCATCAATTACTTCAATGCATATTTTATTTAATCCTGTTGATCCTAGATTGATTACTTTATTGCTTATCAACGGCTTCCATGTTTCATCTTCTGGATATACTCCATTGATGGAATACCGGTATTTTAATTTTGACTGAACGGTAATGTCATCTGTAGCAGCAATGCTTACTGTGATACTTGAATTCTTAGTAGCTGTTATGCCTCCCACATCGGCCCTTACATTGGGTGCCGCTAGATCCAGCTTTGAAATTTCGTTATATATGTTTGTAATAGCCGCATTCATATCTGTTACAGCAGTTTTTGAATATAAAATCGTTTCCGAATCAATACCAATGGCATATTCTTCATCTTGTACTTTTGCTAAGATCGTGTATTTCGCTTCTATATCTGGCAAATTGATAGTATAAGTTAACTCCCCGTTTGAGTTTGGATTACCTGCAGCGATCCAAGACCCTCCATTGATCTGAAAAAACACCTTCAGCTTATCATTGGGTGTAATGTCATCTGCTACATATACCTTGGCTGTTACGGCTGTTGTATTTGTCGCATCAGCACCATCATTTAATACCAGAGAAATATTTGGTGCCGAATTTTTCGGTTTCAGCGTTTTCGTATAACTCTCCGAAGAATATCCACTTAATTCATTTATTGAATTTTTGGCTCTTACCCGATAGTAATAGGTTGTATTTGGTTCAAGATTTGTATGGGTAAAGGCATTCAATGTCCCTTCATATATTTTGGCGAAGGTTCCACCTTCTTTTTTACTCTCCAGCTCATAAAGCGTACCATCCGGATTGCTGTTCTTATCCCAGGTTAAAATGATCTCAGAAACTTGGACATTGGGATAAGTAAAGGTTGTAGGTGCATTTGCATAAGTTACCGCTGTTATTGTTTTACTTGTTCCTACCTTAGAACCACATACAGGTTCAATTGTATAGCCATAGTTTGAATTTGGCGTCAAGCCTGTATCAATGTATGTTTTTCCTGCTACTGTATTAATCTTTACCCACGCCCCACTAGGCTCTATTTTTCTATAAATGTTGTAGTTGATAAAACTTGCATTTGTATCCGTCCAATTTAATGTTACCCCTGTAGAAGTCTTACCCCCTATTGTTACACTCCCTATATTTTTTAGGTTTACAACAGTTACAGGAACCTCCTGGGACCATGCACTCCCGTCTCCGCTGGCCAATACAGCTCGTACCCTTACATAATAGTCATTACCATCAACTAAAGCCGTAGTATTCCAGCTAACTGATCCAATTCCGCTACCGATATTCATCCAGGTCCCCATGGTTCCTTTTTTATACTGCCATTCATAGGTAATAGGCAGCCCGTCTTCCTGAGTTGATGATGCAGATAAAGACGCGTTATCAGCCATTATCGCATTATAGGTAGGATAAATAATGGTAGGTGTTGTGGGCAGAGACGTTGTTCTAGCACTGAAGATATTCGTATACCCTGACAATTGCCCCCATCCGTTTCTTGCCCTTATCCTGTAATAATATTGTGTTTTAGGGATAAGCCCCGTATCCTTAAAGGTAGTAGCATTACCGTCAAATACCTTTACCCAATCTGTTCCGGCCGGATTCCCCGTCAAGGATCTTTCGACCTCAAATGCTGTATAATTCCCGTTCGTTGAATTATTATTGTTATTCCAAGTTATCTCTAGGCTATTACTTCCGATACCTGTTACTGATGCATTGGTCGGAATATTTGGTAGAGTATACCATACAAAATCTGTTTTGAAAGGCGTTTCCATTATTCCGTTTGACATTACTATGAGCCGAACCCAATATAGTGTTCCCGATGCCAAGCCTGTAATAGTATAATTAAAACTATTGGTACTCGTAGGATTGGGATTAGATATTATGTCATTTCTAACAATATTAGTAAAAGCTGAATCTGTAGCTACTATCATCTTATATTTTTGACCTGTACTGTTTACATATCTCCACCCACTCTTTATATTAACTGTGTACTGTATCGAATTTATTGTAGCTGTTTGACCGCTAATCGAAGGATTGCTAATATAATCCATCTTATCAATAGCAATAACTTGTTTATTGTTTCTATACGAGTATCTGGCCCCATATAAGTTATAACCGCTATCCATGGCCAAATGCGTATCGAATGAATCATCATACTCAATATGATGACCGCTAGTGATAGAATTGGTGTAATCTATACGCGGATAATAATAATAATCACCGTCTTCCTTCTCCCTTATTTGCCTATAGTAAGTTATATGGTCAACTCCATCCTTATCTGTGAATACATCTTTTAAAGCAAAATCATTATCAGAATTGTAAAAATTGATTTTTGAGCCTATAATTCTAGTTTGCGATTCTGAAGAGTTACGACAAACGAAATACCATGAACCCATGTTTGACACTTTAACCTGCCGAGCACTGTCATATATACCAGTTACAGCCGTATGACTAAGGGCTCCAGTTGAAAGGTTTTGTTGAACAGAGTATAGGCCATATCCACCTCCCGAATATAAATACCCATAATAGTTAATACTGTTTCCTGCCTTGGCCCCTCCGGAAATGTATATATTTTGACCTAACACCTGACTTGAAATCGTAGAATTACTTACCGTGTATATTAAACCTACAACATTATTTGCGTTAGTCCTAGCTGCCACATACACCTTCTCATTTTCGATGACAAAACCACTATTATTTATATCCAATGCATAAGAAGCATAGGTAAAACTGGCATAATTACTCACAGTCCCATTGCTGTTTACAGACTTTATTGTATAAGAACTACCTGAAGATAAAATAAAATATATCTTGCTAAAATCTTGAGTTTGATAAAACTTAGGATAATTTGTTGATCCTATACTTCCTTTTAAACTAAAAGTACTACTACCACTACTTTTAAATGCTAATTTTACTTCTGATAAATATGGGCTTGATCTATAAAAAACATAATGATTGTCAGCATTATCAATGAAATACTCTAATACGGAATGTACCCCTGCAGGATCTTCAATTTCCCACTTTGGAGTACCTTCGGGGTATGCAAAGGATATATCTGTACACATAAAAAAATTCAACAACATGACCAATAATAGCAATAGATATGTCTTTCTATTCTTCATTCCAATTCCTCCTATCATTATTTAGCTGCCAATATCGTCTTTAAGAATAGTAAAAAACTTGGTTACCCCCTTCCACCAATTTGGATCCGTGGCGTATACGCCCCTAGGATTTGAACGGTTATTCAGCCACTGGATGGGATGGGCCCCAGCCGGTCTGTCTTGACTTAGCTTGGCCACTGTATGGGCCGCTATCATGGCGCTTTTTTGTATTCCCGGAGAATACCTTTGCCAGGAACCAAAAACATTAAATGGATTCCTTGCTACCCTTGGAGCATTCGATTTTCTCCTTGGTACAAAGGACTGTTCCTGCCCCGTTATGGCCACCAGAAGCAGGGGATGTACATTGTATCTCCTACCTGCTGCAATAATGGCATTTACATGATATTCATCCGCCAGATAGGAGCCTCTTTTTTCTAACCAAGCAATTATGCCGGCCTTATCTACATCCTGATACATAATTTCTGTAGGAACCACATTGGGTATATCCCTTAGATTGATATCATCCCCCAGATCATAGGAGGGTCCTGCTGGCCCCTGTCCAAAAATTAAAAGTATTGGAGTCATAAGCATAAAAAATAAAAGGGGTATTCCCAAGATGATCACCCCTAATACGCTAATAAGTAATTTGCTTGGTTTCATGCTAATTCCCCTTCTTCAGGCCTCTGGTTTTATAAAGTTTCAATTCCTCAGGTGGCAAATATAGCTTCAATACGTCATAGCCTTTGTCTGTCCTGATAATAAATTGTTTTGTTTCATGCAGTGTTTTTAATTTATCAAAAACTACTTTGGGTATGTCCGCCCTTTTCGCTACTTCATTCATTGCGGATTCCTCCATCCAAAACAGAATTTTAATTGATGAATTTTCCCACAAGCCTTTACCACCATCGCTTCCCCCAGTCTCTGGCCATAGCACATTTGTTTTATTTGTCGCACAGCAGGCTACCCCGTTGTATTTTCTAACTGTCGTTGCAAAAAAGTTAATCACATCAGATATAAGATCAATTTTTGTCTGCCGCTGTCCTTCATCAAAAACATACAAGGACCAATTTTCTCCCTTTAACCTCTCCCTTCTGGAATGCTCAATGCCCATATCTAATGCCATTGTAAGCTTAGCCAATCCGGTAAGAGTATCAGCCTGATTATTTACGGCTTGGGCAATATGAAATACAATGATTTGCTCGTTGTCAAAGTCTATTTCTTCCTCATGGGAGAACATATTGCTGTGGATTCCTTCAAAATAGCGCCATACCTTCGCAGCCAGGCTTCTCGCCTCAGGGCTTTGATCCCCCTTTAAAAATGCATACCATGTATGGATACTGGCCCCTTTATTTTCCCAAGTGCTAGGATCATCCCTTACTATCCCTACATCCTCCCAGCACTTCATTAAAGCACGATCCAAGGCATTTAATTCCTCCGTTGTAAGCCCCCCGGCTAGAATGGATATAAGTTTTGCTGTCCTGGCCGCTGCATTGGCATACCTAGCATCATCCTCTCTAGGATCCCCTATCCTTTTTGCAATCTTTACAGGATCCTGATATCTACCGGTATGGCTGCTAAGATCTACCCATAATCCTCCTACCTCTTGGCACCACTCGTAAAACTCTCCGTCAACGTCATAAATGACAACCTTCCAATTATCCCCGGCTGCAGAATTACACAAACTTTTTAAAAAAGTACTTTTTCCTTCTCCCGAAGCTCCCAGAACCGTTATATTTTTATTTCCTTCCCCTGCAGTTAGGTCTTGCAAAACTACGGATAAATCCGCCACTCTGTGACCAAAGTAAAGGCCTCTATTGTCCGTAATTGATCCATTCAGAAAAGGATAGAAGGCTGTTACTGCCTCTTCATCCATTAGTCTGCCGGGATATTCTTTAATAATATCATTGCTTCCGTTATTCAATATCAGTGTGTTGGCAAAGGCTCTGTGCTGTCGCTTTTTTAATTGAATTACTTTCTTGATTTGCATCTTTGTTTTTAATTCGTGGATCAATTTTTTTACAGCATTATTTAGGCTTTTCCTAGTATCTGCTGTAACTGTGATAAAACACCAAAGGTCAGATACTTCACTTCCCGAATAGGCTGTACTTCTCTTTAAATGCTCAATTGCCTGTAGGGCTTTGACCTCCTCGGGCCTTGGCATCCCTCCTGACCTCCCTGCCTCTGCCTCCACATTTGCCCGTATCCTTTTTTCCTTCCATTCCATCCATAGATTCCATTTAATTTTCGCCGGGCCAACCACATATGTAATTTTTGTATGAATCCCTTCCCCAAGATGTAAGTGATTAAAAGGATAGGTAAAGCCTCGGATCACTTGATTTGGCCAATCTTTAATCAAAACCGTCCTAGAAAAATATCCTCCGTAAATACTTTCTGTTTTTTGGGCTTTAATCTTTATCAAATGTGAATCCCCCTTTATTCCACAAGTATTAAGTCTACATCAAAGAAGGCCTGTCCGTTGATGATTAAAAATCCATTTTCCGTAATACTCTTTTGTTTTCCATCTCGATCCGCCGTTGCTGTAATACCAATAAAATTTCCATCATCAATATTCACCGGTATAATAAACGAACCTGTCCAGGTATTGGTATCATTGTCTGTACTGGAAGGTACCAAATCTACCACCTTTCCCGTAGTAAATGCCGCTGAAACTGCCTTCGCATAACCTTCTGTCTCTACTGTAAAAATAACCTCTGTTCCTGCCTTCACTACTACAGGAAAAATATTGGTTGGCACCTCCTGCTCCGGATATTTTAAAGATATATTAGTCACCATAAGGTTTTTTATATCAAGCCTTGTTACCTCTAGAGCTATATCATAGAGTTTTGGCGTTATTTGATCATTGTCTGTAGAAAATACCGCCCTAATTTTGAATTTATCACTCAAGGCGGTATCGATCCATGTATTGGGTATAATGGGTACCCAGGTACTCCCTGAATCCGTAGAAATATAATATTGAATGCTTGTATTTTCCAATACCTCTTCTGTTACCACAAGTCTTGCCGTATCGCATAGTTTAGATGCTTTAAATTCAATGGATTGATATTCCTTTGGCGATCTGTATTTTTGGGTAATATTTAATCCCGTAACCTCAAGATAGTAATTTCTTATATATGTACTGCCATCAAAGCTATAATATTGGATATCCCCGGTTTCTGTTAGTAACCCAAAATCAAAGGAGCCTGGCTTTATCGACATGGCTATGCTTTCAGGGAGGTTTGTTTTACTCAATATATCCACTCGATCCATTCCTGTCCCACTCAGCAAATAACTCTCAACGACCTTGCTATCATCCTTTAAAATCTTGTATTGTAATTCATCTCCCGCGGCCATAAAGGATACGATATTTTCCTGCCCCGTTATTGTCAAGAATGGATTTTGTATCAAACCTGTGCCATCATAGGCATAATAGTAGATGGCATCAGAAGATGCAATGACCAAGTCATAGCTATTCTTGACCAAAGATATAGAAACCGGATTCATAATATTTGTGTTCATAGAAAGAAAGGGTATACTGATAATTTGTCCATTTTCATCCTTTCCAAAGTATGATATTACGCCCTTTCCTTCACCATCCTTTGACAGTATAGCTACGAAATCATCTGCCGGCTGCGCACTTATGGATATGGGATTGGATAACCCCGTGATGCTTAAAAAAGGATTGTATACCATGTCGGAACCATTATAGTCATACCTTTTCAGCTCCGTATCCGTTAATACCCATATGGATTGCTGATCCTCCCTTAGGGCAACTCCCAAAGGATTTGTAATGGATCCTATGGACAAAAAAGGATTTTCCACCATACCGGCCCCATCAAAGCTAAAGAATTTTACACCATTCTCTACCACGACAGCATATTCATATCCAAATTCCTTCATTGCCAGGGCATTGGGCATGGGATTTTTGGGAAGGGATAGATACCCATTGGTTGTGTCAACGGCCACGCCGGTTTTATCGATATCAATTTTGGTTTTATCGTTAAAGGTATCCTGAAAGGTATCTGCATAGATACCTACGGGCAACAACCATAGCAGCAAAGCCATCAACCAGTATTTCATTTTGGCCATTGCACATCACCTCTTTCTAGCCTTCTGCTATATCGAATATCTGCCACTGACCATCTATTTTCTCAAGATAAAATACAAGAGTTACGCTATTTTCCTTTTCAAGCACCTTCACCTGGTAACGGGCAATAATAAAAACACTGTGATCATCTCCATCCAGTACTTGAATCTTTAAATTCTCTATTGTCATCCTTAGATTCTTTCCGCCGGCAACAACCTTCAAGGCTTTGTCTAGGCTTTTTCCGGATAGGTGGGTTACGGCCTGTTCCCATTTCCCTGAAGCCACTTTTTCAATATATGCCTTTACCATATCCACAGCGGCACTGTTTTTGTCCTGATGCCCTTCTGGCCAATTATACATGTTTTGTTCTTCGATTTTATAAATTTTCCATCCATCCTGGTTTCGTAGATAATATCGAAAGCCTACCTTTGTTACATATCTGACATTGTCCTTTGATGTCAGGGCTATGGAATAAGTGCCCTCTATAATTTGAATATATTCACCGCTGAATACCTTTTTATGATCCTTCTCTAAGATATCCATGGAATAGTTGTTATTTTTAAAATCCATATGGGCTTTTAAGGCTTCTCCCATAAGAATTTTTTGAATTTGCTGCTGATCCTTTCTTTGAATCCCCTGAATGTATACTTCGCAAAGCTTTATACTTGGATCCTCTACTTTTATTTCTTCTTTAGTTTTCATGCATCCACTAAGGGTTAAGCTCAACACCAGTAAAATCAATATTTTTTTCATAGGGGTACTCCTTATGGATTTTCAATTTTAAATAGCGAAGTGCCCGTTAACGGGAAGCTATCCCCCCATGCCGTCCCCCCTATTAATCTTGGGATTCCGGGCAAAATACTGGGCTGATTATATTTTACCCTTACGGATACATAAGTGGGCCCCCTTGTAACATTTACCTCTGCCAGGTTATCTTTATTTAATCCACCATTTTCTATGGTTTCCTGCACCTTTAGCAAAGCAGTTGTGGTTCCCAATGCCTCGGCCCTCGCTCCTTCCCTTGCCGCATCAATGACAATAATTTTTCCGTATAGAGCTAGGATAAAAACAATGGATGCCAGCACAATAAATAAAAGTAAAGGCAATACCAAGGTAAACTCAATAATTGCCTGTCCTTCTTCTTTATGCCAAAATTTGATTTTTTTCAATTTCTTTTTCACAAACATCTTCCCCTCTCTATCTTCCCGAGCTCATAATCAAAAATGTATATGTAATTATAACCGATGGCACAATGATTGCCCCATAGGGAATAGTGGTTGCTTCCTGGATCTGGGGCTGCTCCTTTTCTAGTTTCCCAAGAAGCAATAGCTTTTGAATTAGGTACCATATATATTGGCCACTAAATTTTAATGTTTTTATCAGTATCCCTTTTTTGATCAAAATCACCATGGATGTAATTGCCGTAGCAATAGCAATTACGATGGTTGAAATAATGATAAACTCCGGCCCGCAGTGGGCTCCAACAGCCATCATCAGCTTGACATCCCCTGCCCCTAGATTGACAATCAAGTATTGTACATAGTAAATTACAAAGGCATAGGCTATACCCATGAGCCCTACCATGATTCCCCCGTCTGACTCTATTCCATTCAGTATAATCCCTGAGATCATTCCATAATAGGTCAGCCAGTTTGGTATTTTCCTTGATTGAATATCCAAAAATAATGCGATAATGAGTATTATGCCAATATGGATCCATCGTATTGTTTCCACCAACACTTCTCCTTTCCTTCTACACACCATTGGTAATAAAGCATCTGCAAGAGGTATTGCAGATGCTTTATCAAAAGAACTGGTTAATTTTTTTAATATGTTGTTCCACTACCACTATCTAGTTCAGAGCCTATCTTATTAAATATTGCTCTAATTTTGGGAAGGAGATACATCATCCCCCCGACGCAGGCGACAGCTGCAATTGCGCCAATGATTCCGTATTCTGATAGTCCCTGACCCTCTTCCTCAATAAAAAACAGTTTCAAATTATGAAGCATAATTATTTCTCCTCCTTTAAAATAATTTTTTGATTTAATTTGATATTTAATCTTTCTATTGTCCCTTTGGGTAATTCAATGACTGTTTTGCAGCCCTTGATTATTTTCCCTATTCTCCAAGGCTCTATGGTTTCCATATGAATTACTCTGTGATCGCCATCCAAATACAGGCAATCGATTGGGAAACTCATCCACAGGGTATGAATTCCAGTGCATGGTGTAAGAATTATTCCTCCTTCCTGGTCTAACTTTGTCCTCCCCATAAGGCCTAACAATCTTTTAATGAAGGTATCTGCAATTTCAATCCTTTGTGCAAATACCTTTTCGCCTATTCTTAGCATTACTTTTTTCCTCCTTTTAGAAGGCCAATACCTTTCCTAGCTGCATAAGCGCCGGCCCTACAATTAAAAACATCATCGGCAACACAATGAATATGATTATGGGGGCTAATAGCTTTGTGTTAGCTTTTTGAGCCATCTCGATAGCCTTATTTTCAATTCTTGCACTAATGCTTTCTGCTTGCTCGGCTAAGACCTTACTAATGGGCTGCCCCGATTCTTCAGCCTGTATAATCGCCTCCACCAGCAGAACTGAGTCCGGCGCTAAACTTAATCTTTTGGCAATATTGCCCAAGGCAACCTTCTTTGTCTGCCCTCCTGCCACTTCTCCTAAAGCCTGTTCAAATTCATCTACCAGAACCCCCGTTGAATACCGGCATATCTTCTTCATGGACTGATCCGGTGTTAATCCTGCACTAATGGCTGTAGATAACAGGCCCATATATTCCAGCGTCTCGCTATTGGCTTTTCTATTTCTTACCTTTGCTTTCCTGATAATGATCATCTCAGGAATTTTATAGCTCAATAAGCCAAAAATTAGGCCAAAAAATAAGCCTGCCATATAATCCGGTATCAGTACAATAAAAAAAAGCCCTCCTAAAGCTATGCCCAATGCCATAGAAATTCCCAGGACCTCTTCTGCACTTATTCTATGGATGTTTGCCTTTAAAAGCCATTCATTGATTTTTTCTGATTTTCCCTTTCCTCCAAAATACCTATGCACCAATTTTAAATACTTGTTTTTTAAGGTATTTTTTTGTCTTATGTTCACATGATCATCCTCCAGGAAGCTTCTGATCTGGGCTTTCCTGTTTGTAACATAAACGTATACACCTATACTAAAGAAAATTACTGCTAAAAATATGCATATTTGTATTGCATACTTGTATTGCATCCTAGGACACCCCCTTCGTAAAGGAAATCGTCATTTGCTTTACTAAATAAATTCCAAAAATAATGCAGCCTACAGATGCAATATACATTACTTTCCATACGGGATCATTCGCCACAGGTTCGTAAAACTCAGGAGAGTAAATTCGAATAAAACCTACCACTGCAAAGGGGATAGATCCTACGACTCTGGTTGTTAGCCTTCCCTGGGCCGTATATGCCTTGATGTTTTCTTGCCTTTTTATCTTGCTATCAATATCTGCAGCAATTTTTTCATAGATTAAGCTTAAATTCCCCCCAACGGACATATTGATTTCTGTGGCCATCACAAAGGATTTATATTCCTCTAAAGGAATCCGATTGGCTCCTTCATTGATGGCCCTTTCTATGGTTTGACCACCTTTTATATCCTTCACAATAGCCAATAGCTCCGTTTTTAAGGGATCCCCAATCTTTTGGGCTGCCTTTTCCACTGCCTTGGGATAGGGTGCTCCTGCCCCTAAATAGCTCGCTGCATATCGGAGAAAATCTCTGAAATCTGTCAGCATCAGCATTCCTCTTTTCTTAATTCTTCCCTGCAGATAACTCCATACCAGGTATGGCCCGAAAAATGCTGTAATCACTCCCAGGGTTTCATCTAAATAAAAATTCCCTATGGCATATGTAATGCTCATAACAATACCGTTTGTAGCCAAAAATACGGGGATATTTTTCCCCAAACCTGCTTTTGCCAAATGGATTTCTACTTTATCAGCCAAGGGTATTTTTATCTTTACTTTTTTCCGTTGACTCCTCTCCTTTGCTCCTTGTATTTCCAATTCTATTAATTCTCTTAATCGAGATAATCTTTCCCTATTTTTTAGACGACCTCCTATGATCAAGGAAGCCAGGGAAAGAAATACCAATATGCCTCCCGCTTCTATCATTTCATCATCTCCTTTAGCCATTTCGGCATGGGTATTCCCTTTCGTTGGATTTTTTCAATGACCTTGGGAACATGTCCAGTGGCTTTGTACATCTTTTTGTTTTCATCATAAACCAATATATCTGCCACTTTTATTTCCCCATTTTCATACCCCAGTACCTCGGTGATACTAACCAGCTTTCTACTCCCATCCTTAAATCTTTGATATTGAATAATAATATCTAGGGCTGCAGCAATTTGCTGTCTTATGGCAGATATGGGCATATCAAATCCCATCAAGACCATTGTTTCTAATCTTAACAGCATATCCTTCGGTGAATTGGCATGACCTGTAGACAAGGATCCTTCATGTCCAGTATTCATAGCTTGGAGCATATCAAGGGTTTCCCCTGCCCTACATTCGCCTACTACGATTCTGGTTGGCCGCATTCTTAAAGCGTTTCTTACCAGCTCCCGGATCGTAACCTCTCCCTTGCCCTCCATATTGGCCGGCCTTGCCTCCAAGGACACCACATGAGGCTGCTCTAATTTCAATTCTGCGGAATCTTCTATAGTAATAATGCGTTCATCATCAGGAATAAAAGATGATAATGTATTTAATGCCGTAGTTTTCCCGGTACCTGTACCACCGGAAATGAAAATATTTAGTCTTGCCTTGATAAAGGCTTTCAGCAGCTCAATTTCCTTCTCCGTAAAGGTCCCTAGGGCTATCTGCTCTTCGATGGATAGCAACTTGCTATGCTTTCGGATGGTTACCGTTGCCCCCTTTAATGCCAAGGGGGGTATAATGGCATGTACACGGGATCCATCCGGCAACCTGGCATCAACATAGGGAGAGCTTTCATCACATCTTCTGCCTAGGGGTGAAACAATTTTTTCAATGAGATCCCGTATGCTTTGTTCATCAGGAAAGTACACGTCAGCCTGCTCTAGCCTTCCATGCTTTTCATACCATACATTGCCCTTTCCGGAGCCATTGATCATAATTTCCGTTACCTCCGGATCCTTCCTTAATGCTTCAATCGGTCCGTATCCTAACACCTCTTCGATTATCTCGCCAGCTTTTTTGTGAATTTTCTCCCGCAAAATAATAGGATATTGTTTGCATTCCTCCTGGATTGTTTCCATCACTACATCGGTAATTTTTTGCTTTACAATGGGATCATGCTTTTTAGATAGAGTCTCGGAATCCATTTGTAAAACCGTCATTTTGATTTTATCCCTTAGCTTCTGCAAATCTATTTGCCCTACAGTGGTTTCAGAAACCACGGTCCTCCCTGATCGTACCAATCGTTCCTTCATCAAATTTGTACGTCCGCTCAATTCATATCCCTCCAATTATTCTCCATGAGATTGTTATCTCTTGAACCATCCAAATATATTTGCTGACGTCCTAGTAACGGACCCTGTAGGTAAGATATCCTCGAATAGTTTCTGCATACCTCCATTAAATTGTTTAGTCCTTCTTCCCAGTATAGGAATTTCCCCCCGGTTGCTTTCTATCAAAATTCCATCATCATTGGGTATTACTGTAGCTATTTGCAAAGGTATAAAGTCAGTTATCTCACTCATTCTTAAAGGAGCTCTTTTTGGCATTCTATTGATAATGAGCTTGGTTTTGACAAGATCAATATTCAAATCTTGAAAACACCTTACAGCCTTATGTACATCCTTTAGATCCACAAGATCGGGAGTTGCTACCATGTATATCTTGGTTGCCATGTCACAGGCAATAATGGTGCTGTCCCGAAGGATTGGACCCACATCCACCACCACCAAATCAAAACGCCTTCCCAATACGTTTAAGACCTTTTGTGTCACGATGTCCGTAACAGCCCCTTCGTCTGCTGGGTTCGACGGCGCTGGCAGTATCTTAATTCCACTGGGATGATCAACCAGATAATTTTGCAGATCATCCAACTGCTTATTTTCAATCCAATCCAGGATAGTGGCAGAAGGCTTAATTCGCAATTTTGTACTTATATTACCAAAATCCACGTCAAGATCCACTAAGGCCACATTCATTCTTGGATTTTGATTTTGGGCATAGTGGGCAGCAATGCTAGTAGCAATCGTTGTTTTCCCTACACCTCCCTTGGGGCTATACACCACAATGATTTGATGTCCGTTAGGCAAACTTGTGAAGCTTACAGGCATTGTTCTGGAATGGTCACTGGATACCTTGTTCATCTTGATGGTTTGTCTCTTCCCCTGTGGTTTTTCCGGATATGGCTGAGGCTGCCTCATTTCAGGCCTTTCCGGTCTGGTATTTTCCTCATAAATGCTTATAGTCGGATTTTCTCTTCTTACAGATCTTAACGATTCTCTTCTAGAGCTTATTGTTCTAGCCTGGGGCTTAGCATTTTTCATTGCCAAGGCTATTTCTTTTATTTCATTTTCTAAATTCTCAATTGTTATCAACCCTCTTCCACCTAGAATCAATACCTCCTTCAAAAGTTCTACGTCGCTGCTTTGCACAACCACATAGACTTGTTTCCCCTCTTCAGAAAGCCTTTTTAGGATTTTCTCTGTTTCCTCGCAAAGCTCTAATAAAACATAATCAGCATCAATCACTGCATCTTCTAACGCTTCAAGCTCCCATATGTCTACATCACAGCCGATATACGTATCCACATTTTCTTTGAGCAATTGTCCCAATTCCTCGTTACTGGTTGCTATTAGCATTTTCATTGCTATTACCCCCCTGTATTAGACTTGGATTTGCTAAATATTGAAAAATAAAGCTTTCTGTCGTAGTGGGTTTTGTATCGCTTGCTTTTAGGTCATATTCAAAGGGATATACGGCAAAGCTTATCTTCCCGTTTAGCAATGCAAACTGTACATCCTGTGCCTGTTTTGGTGTAAGATTAACGATATATCCAGCAGGCTGTTCCTTGCTACCTATTTTCCCGATGATTTCAACTCCCGCGGCCAATATTTTTGATACAGGCTCCTTATTTGATTTCATGGGGCCAGCCGGCAGGTTTAATGCTCCAATTACATCTACCTTATCCCCGATTTCTAAAGCCCCACCGAGTCCTGAGACCATATCTACCGGTATAGGAAATCCCCTTAAGGATCCGTCCTTCTTTTCAGAGACCTTTGCCGATAAAATACTCTTTGCCCCTTCTACTACCAGGTGCTTTGTACTGATTTTTTCTCCTGCCGGTATAAGGGTTCGAGTAGCTTTCCCTATAACTCCGTTGATATTTTTATACGTTCCCTTTTTTATTTCGCTGCGCGGTGCCATGGCCACCGTAACATCCTCGGCCTGTATCACATGAAATGCCGGTATATCTCCCTTTGATGGATTCGCCACAACCACAGGTACAAGCTGATTATATGTTATGGCTGCCTTCGTAAATAGAAAAGCAGCTCCAACAGCTGCAATAATTGATAACATAAAGAATATACTGCCACTATTTTTTCCTTTCATGTTTTTCCTCCTTGTCAAATCATTGTTTCCCTTGAAATATCATATATGCTCATGTTTTTAATGGGTACTTTTTCTTCTCTTTTTAAAAAATTTGCACGAAAAATGTTTAACATATATTTTAAAATTGCTTTCATTCATTTTCTGTATAGAAACGATGTGCCCAACTCCTGATTGATAATCTATACAATCATTTGCCCAGAGATTGATATCTTTTTCACACTCGTATTCACTTCCTCTACCATACTCATCCTCAATAATAACGCTAGCACCTTTTGGTATAAACACGTTTATCCCCCTTCTTTTTTTCTAATATAATCATTCTACATAATATCCTTGCAATGCGTAACATCATTTCATAAACACTAACCAATGTGTTTTGCTTCGCCTATTTCCGAATAATGGTTTTTGTCCTATGGCTTCTAATACTTCTCTTAATTTAACTTGTTCTTCGTTCCATTTGAAAAAATGCACTACCGACTACCACCAAAGAATCCCATGCCTTTAGGCGTGCGGAGTGTCAAAACTTCACTGCTTGTATTGTCTAATAAAGTACTTTTTAGATTTGTCACTTTATTCCTTGACTTTTGCTACTGCCACCACAGTTTTATAGGCTTCCTTCCCAGTTCCAAATCCTAAAGGGGTTTTGATTTTCGCTTTAATAGTAACTTTATAATGCTTAGGATCTAAAATTTCTCCCTTCTTTTCTAAGATCGTAACACCTTTTTCTTCCAGCTTATTTGAAGCAATATTCTGGTTTAAAACATACATTGCTTCAATATTGGCGGTTTCCGGGTCAATTTGTAAATCTATAACATCTGGAATAATCTCTCCAAACTCATTTCTGGCAAAAGGGGCTATGGTTGCACTGGCTCCTGCTAGAGAAGCAGCATCAGCTGCTGCCTGAATTTGATGTTTTAGTATAAAAGCAGAAGCTGCATCTAGTCCTAATGCTCCAAAAGCCAGTAATACTGCAATTAAAAAAGGTGCAACGATCAATATATTGCCCCTTTCTTCTTTAAGAAATTGTTTCATAGATTTCATCATTTTTTATCATCTCCATAAGATCCTGGGCTAGAAGAACAAAACTTTTCTTCAAGTCAATAGAGAACATAGAAGCCGGTATTCCATGCCTTATACTTTCATATACCTCCTTGGTAGCCTCGGGTATTCTCCATTTCATTCCCATGCCCGTGGCTGCCTCCACATCGCTTATGGGGACTTTCATTCCATCTATATATCGGTTATATACGGTATGGACACGATTTAGCTCTATAATCCCCTTTTCAATCAATTCATCCATGACTAGCTGTAGCGTAACTGAATGATGATAATCAGGATCTCCAATCACAAGCATGTATCCTCCTTTTTGAAGTATCTGAAGGGCCTCTTCGCTTTGAATATCAAGGCCTAGATCTACAATAACCACATCACAGGATTCGGAAAGATCCGTAAGGATTTTTCCCAGCTGCTTTCCTTGAAAAGCTGCTGCCCCAATACCAGGATCTTGAGTAATTACCTCTATGTTATGTAGTAATTTAGGTTGATAAGAAAAATCCAGTACATTCTCCGTCTCTTGCAGTGCTTTTGAGAGTCCATCCTCTTCTAAGGGTAAATTCAACCAAGTATGCAGTCCTAGATTCCTTGTACAGTCCAATATCGCGGTTTTTATTCCTGCATTGGCGAAAGCCGCTGCCAAATTTACTGATACAAAGGTTTTTCCTGAAGGATTTGGAGAAAAAATAACAATCACATTATCAAGTCGTGTAATTCCTTTTTTCGCCTTAATTCTTCTAGGTCGTTTTGGCAGTGCCGGTATAGACGGCTTGTTGATTTGTATCTTGGGTACCGAAACCTGGATCTTGGGAATATTATGCATAGCTTTGCGGAACAAGCCTCCCTTGGATGCTTCCTCATTTTCCTGTGGTTCTTCATAGACCTTTTTGTTGTTTCCTTTTTTCTTTCTGTTCTTTATTATGTCTTCTAACTCCCCGATCTTGGGCATTTTAAAGATAATCTCATCCACACCCTGCTCCCGCATTCTCTGAATTGTTAGGTCTTGTGGATCAATTGTATCAGCAAGAAAAATTAAGGTAACATCCATCCGCTTGAGCTCCCATGCGATATCAATGAGGTCTACACTACCAGGCAGCCGGGGAGATAGTAAAACCACATCCGGCTTTCTCCTTTCAACCACATCCACAATGACTTCCCTTTCAAATACCGTCTCTACAATGTCTATGCCCCGAATCACCCGTAAAGGCTCTTCTAATTCTTCCATATTGGCTGCAAATACCACTTTGATATCGTTGTCATTTTTTCGTATGGTAGTCCATTTTTTGATGTCTTCCAAATAGATATCTTCCGCCGGATAATACTCTACTCCGGTTGCATCCATTTCTAGAAGAAATTCACGGTCCTTTGCCCTCTCCGGGGATAAGAGTATAACGATTTTGGCCCCTTTGGCATCTCTTTTCATCCGTTCAATATACTCAAGCAGATCTTCCTTTTTCCCTGTAGATGCAAATTCTGAAGCTATAATGATTTCAGGTATTTCCTCGGTACTAGCCAAAAATCTCATGGCCGTACCAAAAGTATAATCCCATTGAATTACTTCCCCATTTTTTCTTATGGCATCTACAATGGCTTCATCTGCTTTTTCAAATATGCAGTGAATTCTACTCAATCTCTTCACCTCCTATTTTTCTTCCACTACCATGTTTAAAAATATTGTTTTTCTTTTGCTCGGCTTTTTGTTTTTTTCTATTCTCCATAAGCTTTTTGATCCTCATCCTTCCCCAATACATAAGATCCTTTATTTTGTCCATGAGCCTGTCACTTTCAAAATATACAGGCCTAGACGTAGTAGTAGGCTTTAATTGATATTCATTCAATCGATACAGGGCATCCTCCCCAACTATATACGCTTGATCTCCGGTCCTTCTTATACTCTCGATCATTTCTTCTACGATACCTATCAATTCTTCCTCGCTACCTTTTATTCGGACCCTCATATGGTATGCTGTCCGTCCTCCTGCCCTAGCAAGATTAAAATGATATCTATTTCTCATTAACATAATATTTTTGATTTTGGATCTATTCTGCAATACCTCTTCGTATTGCTGTTCTTTCTCTTTTAGTACTTTTTCATCCGTATCATATTTAGGGTCCACATATAGCTCTATAATGGCATTATGCATATTCCCCCAGCGGATCATCTCCATAAAAGATATGCCCGCTATATATTGCTGATTTCCTGTCGTAAGCTCCTTAGGCAATGGCTCTATTTTGACAGCTATTCCTACGGATCCGTCCTGAAAATAAAGAAACGGGCTATCAATCTTTACTATTTCTATTCTATGTCCTTCCCTTTTGACTTTCTTCAGCTCTTTATCTAATCTTTTGTTTTTCCTTACGTCAAAAATTACAATATAGGAGATTGCCGCAGGTACAGCAAACATGATAAACCCTCTATATCCTAAGTGCCCAGGCAAAATGATAAAAAGAACTATGCCAAAGAAAAGACTCCCTACGATGGGGAATATTTTCCATAAATTAAGAAAACCTGCTATTTTCACATCTTCTCTGATATCTTCCGGTATAATAATCAAATCATGTTCGTTCACCTGTATCCCCCTTTCTGCTGTGGTTTTATCCGTACCCTGGCTCTATGCCCGATCCTTCCTCCACGCACCCATGTACACACCATCCTTTGGAGGCACCTCTACAAGTACTGGAAGACCTTTTTGATATACAATATATCTTCCGTTTTGCTCCCAATAAGGAATAGTATCTTTAAAGTATTTCTTTAACTCTGACTTGCCTTTTTCGAAACTTTTAGGATGAATCAGAATTTGGTTTGGGTCCTTCCCTTTTTTTACATGATCTAAAGGTATTTCCTTTAGATTCTCCATGACACTGTTTCTTCTGCTCTCCGGTACTCGAATAGATTTCCATTCCCTTTTTTCAGGAATATTTGTAATTTCCTTTGATGTATTAATTTTTTCTTTTCCGTAAATCTCCTCAGCAAGCTTTTCAACCTTTTTCACGCTATCTTTATCCACCAATAAGATATCTTTCTCAGATCCCAATAGGATATCTGCCTCCATCTCCGGATATTTATCTAACACCTTATCCATAAACTCATCCTCCTTACCATAAGGAAGCTCAATGGCCTTAAAGTATCGATCATTTGTCTCAATGATTGTTTCCGGATCTTCATGAATAAATGGTATATTTTCTTCCCTTTTAGGCACCGGTCCTATTTTTTCTTTTAGTCTGTACATTTGCTCCCTAATGATTTCACCAGCTTCGCCATTGGATATACGGCTACCGAATTCCTGCATTTTTCTAGCCGTCTCACTACCTTGAATTCCTGCACGCTCTCCAGGCACAGATCCGGTTTTGGATGATACCCAGCCAAGGGTATTGGACGCAGCCTCGAATCCTTTCCCTGCACCCCATATGATTTTTCCCATGTTTTTCAGTACTACATCTCCTCCTAAAGTTACTGGATCCTTTAAAGCCTTGATGAAGGGTATCAACCAGAAAATGATAGCCAAGATAAAAATAATGAATAAAATAAATACATTTGCAAGGGTAGTAGATATCCCCATATCTGATACTGCATCGGGTGTCCTGGCAACACCGATCATTACCAGCCATCCTGCATCAAAAAAGGCCTGAAGTCCTATAGTCCTTATAAGGATATTCCCTAAACCAAGATACGTTTCGGGTTTGCCAAAGATAGCTGCTCCATTGATATAGGCAGGTACGAAAATAGTCAGCAGCCTAAGGGCGATATATCGTATTAAAGCCAATAGCCCCAAGAGTATCTGAGTCCCTTCTCCTACGAACATCCCAATTAGACCACCTACTTTCCCATTTTGTTCATCCAAAAAGATTTGTGACATACTTGTAGATTGTAATGTTTCCAGATCAATATCTGTATTTGCAAAGGCAGCCTTCAAAACCATATCTCCTGGTATATCCTTTAGGGACAATTCATTTTCCTTTACCCGGATTTGTCTTTCTACGACATTTCCTTGCTCATCTACATCCTTTTGTATAAATACTTGTCCTTGTTCATTGTATAACGCTACTATCTGCGGCCTGCTGATTGCATCAAAGGCATAATTTTGCAAGTATATAACAGATTCGATAACCCATAATGAAAAGTAACTAACTAATCCATATACAAAAATAAGCCCTATGGCCGTTAGGGGCTTTGCAATACCCTCTGTTTCTCCTTTCCACATTTTATATATTGTCATTAAAAAAGCTAAGGCAATAAATCCTATGGTCGCAAAAAAAACACTATTCCAGCCTATGTATACCCAATTGTGACCATCTTTGCCTGTTAGCGGGGGTGTATAGAGATAACTAGCTCCATACACCCCTTCAATTCCACCTAACGCTGCATCAAGCATTGCCCCTATGGTACTGGCAAATACATAATACCATCCACCCTTTTCTTTCCATTCCCTTACCAATTGGGATAGCTCATTTAGAGTCTGTAATAATTCTTTAATGTTGGTGATAAGCCCACTATCCTGAGACTCCTGTTCCGTATTCTCCGGAGTACTAGGTCCTGTATCGGCCCATACCGGCAACATAGCAAAACTTATGAATACAACTATGAGCAGAAATATAAAACCTTTTTTCATTTAAAATCACACGCCTTTGATCATAATTATTCCATATTGGATTGCATATTTAAATTGATCTAAATACCCAGATGGTTTGTTTTCCTGTGGAACAATATCCTTTGGCGCTTCTTTATTGAAATTCTCAATTGCTTTGGTAGCCACTTTTTCCCACAGGAATACGAAAATATCATACCAAGTAGCTGTAAGAGCTCCAAAAATAATAGTTACCCCTACAAGAATCTGTAAGAATCTCATACCGAAGGATTTCCAACTACTTGTTCCTGTGAATAGGCCTTTGACAGCTAAAATCATATGCCACCCAGAAACAGAAAGAAGCCAAAGTCCAAAAATTCCTATAACAAAGTTTACGATCATAATGAAGGGATATGCCGCTCCAATAAGATTTGAAATATCCGGCATGAATAATTTTTTTTGTGGTAACATGTTGCGCCTCCTTTATTTTTTTGAATTTTAATAGGCTGAAAAAGATATAATCTTTTCAGCCTATTGTGATAACTTTACTCCTGCTTTCAATGGTGATATGCCTTTTACTAATACAGTTGCGGTATCCTTTGCCCCATTGCTTAAGGTGGCATTTAGAATTGCGTTGTATCCAGCAGGACCGAAACCGTACTCGGTTTTCGTATCTACGATGAACCACCCACCAGGCACGCTATAGCTAAAAGTCTTTTCCCCATCTCCGGATACTGTAAGGCTTTGGCCTGGATATTCCTTAGTGGCATTTTTGATGATCTGTTCTCCTGTGTTGGGATAATACATTGTTACATATTGTCCGGAGGCCTTGATATTCATCGCTACCGTCTTGGTTACAGGCACTTTGATCGTTCTTCTCCTAGTTCTTTCTACTCCATTGGCATCTATGTATGTTTCTTCCTCAATTTCATACCGCCACAATGACCAAGATACCGTCACCTGGAAATTCCAAGGATTATATGGTTCCTTTGGTTGCATACTCTTAGGTGCAATAATATCTACTGTGATCTTTTCTCCCGGATTTTTTTCCGACGTATTCAGAAACACCGCCATCAGATCAGATACGTTATCTGCCCAAGTACGTTCTAGATTCGGCTTTGTTTTATCGGGATTCACCGCTGCATAGACATTGACTGCTTTGTTGGGCATTTCAAAAACCAGTTTAAATTCCCTTTTCCCTGCAATGGCTACATCTCTTAACCTTTGTACTTCCTTCCCATCTACGATCAATGCTATATCTGATGCTATACTGCTTTGACCTTCTAACTCTACATAACCGCGAACTTCCACAGCTTGCCCTGCCGACGCGTTCTCTGCTATCTTTGTAAGTTTGATTTTTAAGTTTGTTTGAATATCGGGATTGCCTTGAGGTGTCGGCTGTTGTGGCACTCCTGGTGCTGGTACTGGTGCTGGTATCGACTCTTGAGGCTGTTGCTGCACTTCATATTCGATGATAATCGGTACAAAATACATGAAGCCCTGAACCTTTGGACTAAATAGATTTCCTTTCATAGCTTCTAATGATGCAATGACATTTGCCGGTACGGCATCTTTGCCACCCATGTAATCGTAGATGTATTGTTCCTTTTCAAATGCTACTTTTTCTTTTACGTCATATAGCAAATCGCTATTAAGTAAAGCATTATAATTTACTTCAACTTTTCCTGTACTTGGATTATATTCTGCTTTTGTAATGCTAATATTTTGAGAAGCGTGTGGCATATAATTGTCAGTATACTCCTGCATATTTTTTGCCTTTGCCGTTACGTTAAAAATTGGTGTTATGCCTGTTTGTCTATAAAATTCTGTAGTATATGGATATACTTTTACGTTTTTGATGTTTGACTTGCCAAATTGATCATTTGTCGTTAAATCTAAACTAAATCCACTAGAATAACTGCTCCCCGGTCCATATCCCCGTTGCCATATACCACTACTGTTTGACCATATAAAAATAACACCGGTGTCCAATCGATAGATTTTGTGGACACCAGTGTTCTCTGCTGCAAATGCAGAATATGGTGTTATCAATAGCCCTGCTATAATGTTTAAAATCATAACCAGGCTAACAAATTTTTTTGTTATCATAATTTCCTCCTTGTCTACTTTAATGTGTTCTTTAGTGTGTTTTCAATTAATTCAGCTTCTGTAGAGGTTACCCTAACGATTAGAAAATAATCATATTCTTTTGCTCTTTCCTTACTTGAAACGACTTTATAGTCAATCCCGGTTCCCATACCAAGGCCTTCAACTACTTTTCCATTAATCACCCCATACATGCCACCTTTCATATTAACTGTTTTAATAGCTTTATATGGTGGTTTTTCAACATATTCCAATTGATATGGATTGCCTTCAACAATTTTAATCGTCTTGATCTCATACAGATTGCTAGATATCCCACTAATATCCGTTAGGACTTCATTAACCGGATATACTTTTCCAGGTTCCAATCCTATCGACGGGTTTTTTGGAGTACTTCCACTGCCAGATGTTGATATAGTTGCAACCCTTGTATCTGCATTCCAATTCACTGTTGCGCCAAAAACCTCGCTTATAAATCTTAATGGAACCATGGTTCTGCCATTTATATTAACAGCTTTCGTATCAAAAGTAATGACCTTTCCATTAACTGTTGCTTTTTTTTCACCGGTGACAAGGATCACCGTTTTATCATTCTTTTTAATGGTTACAACAACATTTAAATTTTTAATTTCCCAATCCACGGTAGCCCCAAGTTTTTCAGATACAAAGCGGATGGGCACCAGCGTCCTTCCATCCTCATTGATGTAAGGTTTTGTATCCGGGAATATAACCTCTTCATCATTAACCATTACTTTTACACTAGGAGATTCAACAGCAGCATATGCACTAGCTGTCATTGTAAATATTAATATCATTATAAAAAATAAACTTATTCTTTTCATCATTTTCACCCTTTCTCAACTTATTTGGACTTAATATAATCCATAATTTCTTGTGCCATTTCCAAGGCTTCCTTTGCGTCATTTTTTCCCGGAAGCCCTGAATCCAGCATTCCAGGCAATGCGTCAGGATAACGGGTAGGTATATAATATTGATCAAGTATCGTTGCATGACTATCAAACTGACAAAAACTGCTATCAATCCTAGTACATATATTCATAAGGTCTCTAAGGCTATGGGTTCTTGGTGCCCTTTGGCCACAGCCCTCTATAAAACCCTTCAAAAGTTTTTCTACTGCCTGTTGGCTGTGAAAGCATACCTGATTATATATCTTATTTTCAAGAGCTATTTTAGCCGTTAGTATATCATCTTCAGCAAAACTAAGCCATCTCTTTTCCACGGGCATCATATATCACCTTTCCTTCTTCAAGGACTTTCAGAATAAAACTTCTTTTTTCTTTTTTCATTGCTTCTATTTCCCCATTAGTATATACGATTAAATCGCATGCTACCTTTGATTTCACTAAAAGTCCAATATTTTTGAGTCTTTTTATGAAGGCTTCATCAGTATCTTTTACTACAATAATGTCTAAGTCACTCCATTCATGGATATTTCCTGTAGCCATCGACCCAAATAGAATAATTTTATCAGCTTTGTACTCATTTATCAGCACGTTTTTTATTCTTTCCAATTCCTCGCTAAGTTCCTTTTTTCTATTTTCTATGGCTTGGCTACTCATGACATCAGCTCCTCTTCTTCCATCTATACTATTAGTAGTGCTTATTTTCTTTATGATTGCCGGAAAATCCTCCATACGTTTATTAAGTTTCTATTACTTTTTTCACATCCTCATTCCTTATGCTAATAAATATCCCATTTTCTAGCTTTACTCTTACTATATCCATTGTTTGAAGGACATAAACTATTTCCCCTATATTTCCATTCACTAATAATACCTTATCATTTTTCCTTAATTTTCTTTCTCCTTTCCCCATTTTCCCCCTCCATCACAGATCAATGTGAACATCAATTCTTTGAAGTCATCGCTTGTTTTTCAGCTCGTATTTTCAGCAGTATACAAAGCCAATGTTATCACCGTACTGATTATATATTCTGAAACAATGGCTGCACTGAATAATTAAATTGTCCGGGCGTCTGCACTTGACAATTTTATTACTATCCCAGATAGTAATTTCCCCGCCTGGTATGAATAGCTTTATGCTGTTGCATTCTATTTCAACCCTTGATACATCAACATTTATCAACAAATCGTCCATGTATATATGATATTTAATTTTATTGCCCTTTACAAGCTCCAACAGTTCTTCATACACGGTTTTTGCCCCCCTCTCTCATTATTAATATTAAGATATGATTTTAAGTTGAACATACTCCTGATCCAAAAAGTCTTTTTGTAACTCCTCTTGTACTGCATATCCTTCAACCTCTATAACCAACTGGTCGACTTTGAATTCTTCTTTCAACAATACCCCATACCTATCCAGAAGCATGTCTTTAATAAAGTTATCTTTTACAGCTAGAAAAAGTATATTTTTCTGCTTATAAATGCTCTGTATACCTTCAATAAATGTATTAAACGACGGCCTTGCCAGAATGGAGTTTAGATTTGCCAATGGCTCATAATAAATAGTATTCGAATATCTTTCCAAAATAGAATGGGATAATTTATCTTCTTTTTCATCAACAATACTCTCATCAGATTTTATCGTCTTATTAACCGGACCCCTAATTTCATTATTGCATTTCACTGATTTCGCTGCATTGTTTAAGTCATAAGAGACGTCTGCATATACTGCTAGGGAACACTCGCTAATGGCATTGTAGATACAGGATTTCAGATAATTCTTTGGACTTTTTATCTTTTCCGATTCTGCTGCACTTTTATATTTTGTTAACACATACTCAATAACAAAATGATCTAGCTTTTTTAGAGATTCTCTACAGACAGATCTTGGTATAATAGTATCCTGAACCTTTAATTCTGTTGCATAATACATATCAATGACCGCCTGCTCCACAGAATCAATAAGACTTTCATGTGGATAGTAAGATTTAAGGTGTGCAAACTCACATCTTTTCAATATTTCCTGAAGTTCTTTTTCTTGATTGTCATTCATTCGGTCATTCATCCTGTCATGACTGAAAGACTGAATAATATCTGTAGTAATCTCTGAGTTAATCTCTGGTATAGGTGGGGACATTTTGTCCCTATGCATGGGGACATTTTGTCCCTCTCCTGGGGACAATTTGTCCTCATGAGCATTTTCAAGGTTTGTGCCATGGGACAATTTGTCCTCATGAGATTTTTCAATATTTTGGCTTATCACTTTTTCATCACTTTCGTCACTCCCTTTTTCTAAAAAGGCTAACCTTTCATAATCAATTCGATACCATTTTGTCTTATCGTATTTCTTCTCATTATAAATGTCAGTGCTGATTAATATTCCTATCTCTTCAAGATTCCGAATCGTTCTTTTTATCGTTTTGGTACTCCAAAAGGGAAATTGCTTTTGCCACTCCTCATAAGTATTGTACACCCAGTATTTCCCATCTTTGTATGCATCCTTGGCCCGTGCTTTTTCTTTTAACTTGACCCAGTAGTTGATCTGTTGGAGGATAATTGCTTCGTTCAGGCCAATAACAATGGCCAATTGTGGCAACAACACCAATGGTTGCTCATCCAATAATAATTTACTCATTTATTCACCCCCCCTAGTTACATTAAAGGCACTACCTTTCTTTTTTCAAACATTTAGGTATTACTTTTTTCTTTAAAAACATTTGCAACTGTTAGAATTTGCAAATTAAAAAAGTATTACCTTTATATGATAATACTTTGCAAATTATCTGGCAGAATTTTAAAAAGGTATTACCTTTTTAAATAATCAGCTTCTATCAAAACCGATGGTAATACCTTTTAATAATTATTTCTTCTTTATATATGTAAAATACCTTATGCCACAGGTAATACCTTATGCTTCCTTAAGATCTTTCGACGGACCTTAGCATTCTTTTTAAACCTTCTATATCTATCGTTTCAGATTTTAATTTTTTTTCACTTCCATCATCCAGAATATCTATATCTTCTATCTCTTTCGTTTCATCAACTTTATTTTCTATACATGAACCACCTTTGTAGCTTGCTACTTTCATAGTGTCTATCATAAATTTTATTTTGAGGGCTTCAGTAATCAATCCATTAGTGCTGACATGTTTGTTTATCCAGTTATAAAAATCCACCTTTTCTTGTCCTTTAAGCATTGGGAACTTATAGCTGGTGATACTTCCGGGTCCTAGTTTTTTCCTTTTTTGTGGCATTCTATTCCACCTCAACTATCTCTTCTACATCAGTAAAAATTTCATTTTCTACTCTATCTTCTATTAATTCATTAATTTTTGCTTCTAAATAATAACCCCTGGCATCTTCAAATAACGGATTCAAAGAAATCTGTGTAGCAACCCCTGGAATAAAGTTTTCAAGTTTCTCTCCGATTAACATTACAGCTCCTCCGGATATGCAAATGGCACCAGCTTCCCCCGGGTCTATTCCTTTCATCTCTAACTGATCAAAGAATTTGGTTTTCAATAATGCTAGCATATTTTCAAATGGTCTTCTTTTAATATCTTCAAGGTCAATAATTTGTCCTTTATAACTGACTTTTTTATATTTTCTAATCATGAAGTCAACCTTTACTTTAGGTATATCATAGCCATATTCTTTATAAAGCTCGCTTCTAATTAAATTAAGAGCATTGGAAGTTCCAACATCGATCCCGAAAAATCCAGATGATTCAAAAGTCATATCTGGTTTTATAATGGCCACATCCGTCGTTGAGGAACCAATATTCATTCCAATAATTTTGTATCCTCTTTCAAATATATCTCCTATTTCCTTTCTCCTTGTCAAGTTATCATCATGGGTCATGGAAATAAGTGAAGCCGTTCCCTCTGGCTTAAAATACATTTTCGGGATACTTACTTCTATTATGGCGCCCTTAAACAAGGGATGTTTGAAAACCACCCTGTATGGTATCTTCATCATCTCTGCAAATTTTCTTAATATATCTGTATTGTTGAAATACTCCTCTGTAGGAGATCCAGTTCCTAATCGAAAATACACTTTCTTTTTTAAGTCATTTGGATCAAACTGAGAAAGTGCTAAATGTGTAACAATTTTTATAGCCTCATCATTTGAAGCATCATCAAATTTTGGAATTCCATTTGCTGTCCATCTTAGATCTCCTCTGTGATGCTTATATGCCATTCCTCCAACAAAATATCTTCCTAAATATTCATCTCCTCTATAGACTTCGACATCTAAAAAATTGACCAGTTCTCCATCTTCTTGCTCTAAGACCCTTCTTTCGTAACCTGAACAAATCACATTCATATTTATTATTTTTTTATCACTTAAATATAATTTATTATTTAATCTGCCCGGATCCCATCCGGCATTTATTAATCTGTTCATATCCTTCCTCCCATTTTTTGATTTATTAAGCTATCACATAAGTTACTATGCAACATCAATGATTCCGATGTCTTCACTAAGATCGTCCAGTTTAATGCACGCTTCAATGTATTTACAATTTTCACATCCTAGTTCAGCATCAGGACAATTTGTATCTCCATATAACTCTTGTTCTAATAACTTAAAAATATCCTTTCTATTCATTCTAATCCTCCTCATTCGTATTGAAATATCAGCATACAAAAAGAAGGACTGATTATGACAGCCCTCCATTAATAACTTTAATTATGTTACCAAAATGATATTTACTTTTATGTTTTTTGTGCTATAATATAGACAAAGGTAATCAGCACCGCAAAGTGCGGTCGCCACACAGCGAAAAGTTTATCTAATCACTCTGCGTAGCGGGCAGGGTGATTATTTTTTTCCTTTGTTGTTTTCCCTTGTCAGGCTAACAATCAAGGAGATTAGTGATACTGTGAACATCCCAAATGCAACCATTATCTGAATTGCTTGGTATGTACTCATACCACACCACCTCCTTTCTTTTGTGAAATAGAGGTGGCAACCACACCCTGCTTTTACTGATTACCTTGTTTGTATAATACCACAGAAATAGGCAAATCTACAATATAAAAAAAGCTTACTGCTATAATTGATTTTTCAATTTTATTTAACTTAAATATTTCTCCTCATTTGGATTAATAACCATTTTTTCATGAAGGTACTCTTCAAAAGATATCTGCTTATCAATAAGTGATTTAGTTTTTGAATCAAAATTTGATTTTCTTATAGATTCTAAATCATTTTCGTTTGTTTTCATAGTTTTGGTTTTTTTGTTTATAGGTTTTGAAACCTTTGATCCTACATACTCTACTGCAGCACCAAATCCATGTTCTCTAAAATAATCCCTGATCATGAGAGCCGTTCTTTCTGTTACTGCTTTGCCATTATAATTATGAATGTTATACTTCAGATCTCCTATAGAAATAAATACGCGACACACCGCCCTGTCTCTATCACTTACCTTTTCATCTAAGCATTTCTCAATAATCATTCTTTCATGCCATATCCTAGGATCATCTTTTAGGAGATTTTTTATTTCCTCTTGTTCTTGTGGGCTTAATCCCTGGGTATCTCGCTGATAATCTCTTCTTTTTCCGATGCGAAACAGTCTCCCCTGAATCTCTATGTAGAGATTTTTCTTGAAAAAATTTATTCCTTTTTCCAGCTTTTTTTGATAATCGCATTCATCTCGATGATCATACTTATTGACACACATTTCTTCCTGGCTACACTGCCAGTAGAATGCACAGCATGCAAAGCTCATAACCTATCACCACCCATTTAAACCCTCCTATCTAAAAGTCCTGAATAAAAAGTAAAATAAAAAAACCCGTCTTATGACGAGTAATATACTATTTAAATTTTACTTAGAGCTTATTTTCTTCTCAAATCATTTAATCAACCTTGCTTTTTCTCTACTTCATAATGAAAAACACTATTTGCAGCAAACCTTCCGCAATTGCCATTTTAAAATTATTTAAGCGTTTAATCTTCCTCAACATACTCAATAATATCTAATAATTGGTTTCCGTATGAGATATATCGCAGAGTGATTCCTACTAATGTTATTGTATTTAGTAATACCCAGAAAAAACATGTAAAGCTAATAATAAATAATAACACTAAAATAAATTTACCTGTATCACCTATAGAGTTCCAATCAATGTAGGATAAAATAAAAATTAAAAAATTGATTATTATATTAACACCCCAACTCACAGCACTAAAATAAAATGGAAATAATAGGTTATAAAATATATCATGTTTAATTAATACCTTTACCAATTTTGTATTTGACAGGCTTGTTATTATGGCAAGGGCGCTTACAACAATCCCAAATATCCCTGCTGAAATACTAGTTAAAAGTACTCCATAGCTATTTAATAATGTGATTAACCCTTCCTCCTGTAAAAACAATAATAGAATTACTGCTATATATGATGCTAATAAGCCAACATATGATTCTACCGTATTAAAAAGTCTTTTTATTCCACCATATTTACAAAAAAGTTGAAAAAAAGATAAATTATCAAGTTGACCATTATCCATAGATTATTCAATCCTCATTATATCTTAATATTTCTGCTTTCTTGTGCTTTCAATAATATCCTGATCATTTTATCCTGAAGATCTATCTCATCATCATAAAAAACATGTTCAATCAAAAGCCTATTTTGAGTATGTATCTCCTTCATTCCCTCTACCCGTGTATAACCAGTTATTTTTCCTTCCCCATAGCCTTGGATAGTTGCATTGATTTGATCCCCTATAATGGTGTTCTCAGAAATATTATCTGAATTTCTATTTTTTAGTTTTAATCCTTCATTGAAATTTTCCGCTCTACTATTAAATTTTTTCATTTGGGCATCATTTATCAGTTTTCGTATTTTATTTATTTCATCACTATCACTATAATTAGGTACTATAAGATTAAACTCTACTGCAAGTATTTTTTCTAACTCTAATATTTCTTGTTTCAATTCTTTACTTTTTTTTAATACAATGATCTCCAATCGACCAATTTTTTCATCAATTCTATTAATAAGCCTATTAAAATATTCGATAAACTGATTAGCGCTTATTTTATTCATAATTTCCTGAAATACTAATATTTCAGTATCAGGACAATACACAAATCTGCTTTCTGAAGCTTTCTTTTCAAAAATTACTGGCTCTAATTTTTGATCCTCTAGCTTTTTCATCTTTTCATCTTTTCCTCTTGCCAAAATTCCAACAATAAACCGTCTATTAAATGCCGTTAATTTTTTTACCTCTGCAAATGTCCATTCTGAATTGCCTTCATGTATGGTATGACCTCTGTAATTCATAATGGCCTCTGCAATTTTCTTTTTCGCAATAGTAATGTCATAGTTGTAGATCATTTCATGAACATTCACTTTACAAGCATAGAATGTTCCTTTTTTGAATGCCATAGGTAATACTCTCCTTTTTTACTTTTATGACTTATTTCTACATAAAAAGGAATATTCCTCCAGCATTTGATATTTATAATATTTAATTATTCAGTGATTTCTTATATATCTAAATCAAAGTATTATTCTTTTCTTTTAATCTAAAGCCTACCACAATCTCACCTAATCCTATTGCACTACCACACTCCACTTGTAGTTCTTGATTACTTTCATTTTTTAAGATAAGGCTTAATAGCCTACTTTCATAATCGTGTCTCAAATCACAAGTTGAGTTAATTATCTTTGCATTTCCATTAAAAACTGCTATAACAGCATCCGTTAACACATGAATGCCCCTTTTTTCACTTTTTATAGTGCATTCAATCCTACCACTAAAATTCCATTCCTGAAAAGTTATTTCTACAATATATTGCCCATCACTTTGATTAGGGTTGTGATTATTTAATAGCATGTATTTAACACCTCCATTTCTACTTTAGAAAATAATTTTGAACAAAATTATATGTAATGAATTCACTTTAGAAAAATAAAAAAAGTACTTTATATGAGTACTTTACTTATTGGTAGGTAGTTATCCAGTTTTATTCTTATTAGAATGTGCCCCAAGGCACATCAAGGCCCAGCCAACGGGTGCCAAATCCTTCACCCCACCTCGCCTTTCCTATGATCGTCCAGTTCCCGATGGGAGAAGGTGTATCCTTTTTCCCACTGGCAATGGGATATCTTTTTATGACCCTATGATCATCCAGATGAATTAATTCTAACCGCTTAGCATTGATATCAATGAAGATGGTCAGATTATCATAATCTGGATTTTCTTTAATTTCTTTTTCTTCCCAACTCACATATTCATCTTCTTCAAATATTCTTATAGGTACACTGATCTTTATTTTATTTCCTGTATAGGAAAAGAAACTGCCTGTATAGAGCAGTATGGCTGCACAGACAGTACAAATGCTCGTCCATAAAAGCCATTTCTTCAAGTTCACCCCTCCCCACATATACAATATATGTAAAAAGATTGTCTCCCTATTCCTGCATCTTTTTTTCTGTATCCAGAGACTATGTCCCAATATCCTCAAAATTGCTATTTGGCAACATATTTCTATGCTTTTTCATTATTTTCGATAATATTTCCCGGGAAATGACCATTTTCGATGTAACAACTGCCGGCTGCATCAAAAAATTATTGAGTAAAACCTCCCTCTATAATCTAACGAATTCTCTTAATTGCTTGCTTTTTCTTAGAATTTCACATTTCTCAAAACTTGCCACATGGATATAATGCTCATTTATGTATAAAACTGGATGGGCAAGGGTGACCTG
>NZ_LOEE01000017.1 GCF_001562415.1 Thermotalea metallivorans
TACCACTTTACAAGTTTGACTAAGCTACCTGATCTTTGTCAAGGAAGCTCTGCACAGCTTCTTTAACGGTTGAATAAATTTTGGCACTTTCGAAGCTGGATACGAAAGTATCAAATATTAATTCTTTAGTAATTTGTTCACCTACAGCCCTTTTCACTAGTTGAGGACTTTTAAACTGATACTCAGCATATTTCTTATCGATAAAAGGCAACAGACAGGTAAAAGTATAGGCAATAGCCAATAGGTTAACGTATCTTTCGATTGCATCCTTGTTTCTGACCATATAGTTGCCGAAGGACCAAAAGAATTTGTGTTGATAGAACATTACTTCAATATTCCATCTTATTCGATAAATTCGTAATGCTTTGCTCGTATCTTCATTGTCACTATTTGACGATTCATTTGTTGTCAGGACCTTAATTTTATTAGGCTCGATGCTGCTAATATATACTCTGACGGATGAGAAGGTTTCAATATCTGTTGTAGTCACTGTGACATAGATTGCCTCCTCAAATAGATTAGTCATTACTTTTTTCTCAGCAACATAGTATTCACCGTTCTTAACATAGGAAAACTCTTTGATGTCTAATCTATCACCTTTTTTTCTTGGTCTACCTCTTTTGCCTGTAGGGGCTGGAGGAAGATCGTATATGGCTGTATCATGGCGTACTGCACCAATGATTTCTAGATTATCAAATTCTTTTACTGTATCAATGATAGATCCTTTGGTATACCAGCTATCACATAGTAAAATTACTTGAAACTCACGGAGCTGAGGCATAATACTCTTTATCATCTGTGATGCCATTTTAAGTTTATTCTCACCACTTGCATATAGGCGATAGCCTACTGGAATGCTAAGGTATTTTACCTCTTTCCCATAGTATAGAGGAATATTGATCATTACACACACAAAGCAATGACCGTTAAGATACTGGTTGCCTGTCTTTTGCGTATGGTCAAAATGCTTAGCATAACAGTCAAACTTATCGCCGTACTTTGCTTGAAGCGTATCATCAATTGTTATAAATAATGTATTACCTCTCAATTCCTCTGGTATTAAGGATAAGAGAATGGAAA
>NZ_LOEE01000018.1 GCF_001562415.1 Thermotalea metallivorans
GGTTGAAAACCGCAATAACACTGATTTACGCACCATTGGTGCTTTATTCTACTACTGCTGTGATGAGCTCGAAGATATTAAATTCCTTGAAGCTCTGCAGCTTATAATAGAGGCTTTAAAAACTGCTCTACAGGAAAAACTGTTCCTGACAAAAGAGACGATTAATGAATTTTTGGACTACTTTGTCTCGACTTTGCCTGATTATATCAAGCTAAAGCTATCAGTTGCTTCCTGCGAAAGTTGATTTAATTAATTCTTGAAAATAAGGACGTCCCTCATGTTCAGCATAATGTTTTCCTAATATGATTTCATTGGCTTGAATGAGTTTGGCAGCCAGCAATTGAAAACCTTTTCTTTCATATCGGCAAATAATTTCTCCGATGAGTTTTCGTTCTATGCCATCAGGTTTAATTATTACTAACGTTCTTTCCATAAGCATTCCTCCATTTTTCTTTCTTGATTTTTAAAAATGTATATCCATTATACCCAATCATAGGAGTACCTAATACGCCAAAACCTATAAAATTTTTTAAATGCACATATCTTGGTCTTTACACACCTCAGGCGGAGATAACCCTATAGGCAGAACTTTTTTACATGTATATGCTATAAAAACTGCTTGCAAGAAATTTTGCAAGCAGTCGAAGACAATCTATCTGCTGTAATTTTGTATAAACGTTTGAATTCTATTGATACCTTCTATTAAATCCTTTGTATCACAGGCATAGGAAATACGAATAAAGTCATCCATGCCAAAGGCGATGCCGGGAACAACAGCTACCTGGGCTTCTTCTAACAACTGGTTGGAAAAAGCGATGGAAAAGCTTTCATTCCATTTGATTTTATTTTTAAAAGAGGAGATATCAATAAATATATAAAAGGCGCCTTGGGGATGGATAAAGCTAAGGCCGTCAATCCTATTTAAGGCTTCCACAGCAATATCTCTTCTTTCTTTATATATTTTTACCATTTCTCTCATTTCAGTCTGGCATTCTGTCAGGGCGGCGACGGAAGCCCACTGGGATATGGTGCTGGGATGAGATACTAGATGCCCTTGGATAGAGGCAATGGCTTTAGCCAGCTCCTTATTGGTTGCGGTATACCCGATTCTCCAGCCTGTCATGGCAGCCGATTTCGATAGACCATTTACTGTAATGGTGATGCTTTTGATGCTTGCCGATAGAGAAGCGATGCTGGTAAAAGAATCGGTATAGCAGATTTTTTCATAAATTTCATCCGCTAGAATATAAATTCCGTGTTTCAAACAAAGGGAAGCAATGGCCTCTAATTCATCCTTTGTATATACAACTCCGGTAGGATTTGATGGATTGGTAATAAAGATCATCTTTGTCCTATGTGTAAGTACATTTTCAATTTCTTGCGGAACCACTTTAAATTGATTTTCTTTTTTTGTGTCCAGCAACAAAGGGGTTCCTCCTACCAATTTCACCATCTCTGGATAACTAACCCAAAAAGGTTTAGGGATGATAACCTCATCACCGGGGTCCAATATGGCCATTAAAGCATTGGTAATCGCATGTTTTGCTCCGCTGGAAACGACAATTTCATCTACGTCATAGGAAATGTTATTTTCGTGAAAAAGCTTATTTTGTATAGCCTTACGCAGATCTCCCAAGCCTGCGGCTGCATCATATTTCGTTTTATTTTGGCAGATGGCTTCAATAGCTTTTTCTTTTGCGGCTGCAGGTGTTAGAAAGTCTGGCTCTCCTATGCTTAGGCTGATGATGTCAATACCCTGCTGCTTAAGCTGCTGCACCTTTGTGCTGATGCCGATAGTAAAAGATGGGGTAATATTTTTTAATTTTGCGGATAGCATAGTGATCCTCCTTTTTATCATTACTCCTTATTGATACTCTATCTTAATATAGAAATCAATGCAATATATATATCTGCTTTAAGAATTATATCCTACTTGTCTATAAGTGCATACTGTTGATAATAAACAAAAAAAGACAGAAGGAGAAGCTTCTGCCTATAGTTTTGTAAAAATATATAGGTTCCAACCATAGATTTTACTTGAATGAAAATGAATAGATTCGATCCTTTCGATTTTGTTCCATAATAGAATTTGTTTTTATGCATAAGTCAAAAGAATTTGTAATAGTTTTATATTCTTTTTTTGTCCCAGAATCTTTATTTTTTGTAGTATATTTGTCGAACATGTAATTTTTTTTCATAGGAACCCCTCCCTTGAAATGGGATGGACAAAACCACCCAACAAATGAATATTTATACATATAATTTTATAAAAAATATACCCGTTTGTAAATAGTATAAGTAAATTTTTTAGAATATATTCTGTTTTCCTATAAAATGTTAAACTGAATTCTATTGCAGCAATAAAGTATTCGGTGGGGAAAAAGATAATCTCAATAAAAGCGAAGTGAAAATCGGTTGGAGCATATCGAATTTAATCAATATATGTTGAATGAATATATGAAAATTGGATTTCTGCTTAAGGGGAAGGCCTTAGAAAATAGTATAAAATACCAATTGACTTAGTATAAAAGGCTATGGTAACATATATTTTGTCGCGGCAAAGAAAAACCACAAAAATTACCAATAAAAAAATATTGACACAATATAAAAAAAGTGATACATTATAAAAGTCGCTGTTTGATGGCGACCTTCCGATTGGTCTTTGAAAACTACACAGTGTAAGAGGAAAGCCAGCAAGCAAAGAGAAGGAAGAATTTGATTTGAGAGTTTGATCCTGGCTCAGGATGAACGCTGGCGGCGTGCCTAACACATGCAAGTCGA